>JAIRWM010000113.1 GCA_031268975.1 Treponema sp.
AATGCGCGCGAAACGTTGAGCGCGGTTTTCCAGAAAAACAGCGCGGCGTAGGCCCGGCAATGGTCACAGTACCTTGCAAAGGCCAAAAGGCCGCCCTTCCCGGTGACAGGCCCCGCCAGTATCGCCTTCGTGCGCCTGGCCCAGGCACGGGTGGCGGCCTTTCAGCCTTTGTCGTAACAGCAGCCAACGCCGGGCCTACGCCGCGCTGCCATCACCGGGGTGCCATGCTCACCGGTTCGCATGCGTTTACTGGGCGGGTATCTTCGTGCTGCCCGTGGCCCTTGAATTTCGTTGAATTTTGATGTACTTTTAAGTTATATGATGATAAAACCCCGGAAAATTCGGGGGTTTGGAAGTTTTCGTTGATTATGGATACAAACGCATGAAAAAATCCGTTTTTGTGGCTGTTTTTCTCCCCTTTGCCGCGCTGCTTTGGGGCCAGTCCAGGGCCGCCGAGCCTCCGGTAAGCGCCGAGCCTATCTGGGAGCAGGACCTTATGGGGGACGTTATCGGGCTCCCGTTTCTCCAGGCTGAATCGGCTGTTGTCGTACTGAAGCAGGGGTACATTAAATCCTACAGCAGGCAGGGTAACTGGCTTTGGACGTACCGGGCAAGTGAAGAGTTGACTCCCTATGTAACCCGGTCGCGGGAGGGTACAAGCTATGTGTGTACGGTTACCGGGACGGTTATCGCCGTTAACCGGGTGGGCCGGGAGTTGTGGAAGCTTGATCTGGGGTCGCCGGTAACTTCGCCTATTGTTGTCGGCTGGGACGGCCGTCTTTTTATCCCCGCAGGGAACAGAATTTACTGCCGGACCGCTTCGGGCTATTCCCTGTGGATGAGGAATTTGGAGAGCCCGATTTCCGTTGCTCCGGTGCTGGATCACCGGGGCGCTTTGGCGATGGTTCTTGATAACAACGAATTTGTCCTTGTAAGCCATTTAAGTTTTGTTGAACGTTTCCAGCTGCGGGACAAGCCGCTTCATATTGTTCCTTTGGAAGTTACCGAGGGGAAAGACTCCTTTTACCTGTTTTACGCTTCCGGGGCCATTGATCGCATATACCGGAATCCGGATTTTGATTTTGTAAGCGAATCTTTGCCTGCCCTGTCCCAGACTCCCGCGGCCGCCGTAAACTGGAAAGGGAATGTCGCCGTAACGCTTCGGGACGGAAGGGTGCAGTTGTTGTCTGTTCCCGGCGCCGATGTGCTCTGGACCGGCGACAGCCACGAAACCAGGGCGGAACGGGGAGATGGCAGCCTTGGTCCGTACTGGGCGGCGATGCAGTTTGACGAGCGGGGCGTGTATACGCTTTCGGCGAAGGGCGTTACCGGCTTCAGGGCCTCCGACGGGAGGCGGCTCTGGATTCTCCGTGTAACCGGGGCCGCGGCCATTCCGTCGTTTAGTGATGAAGGCTATCTGTATTCCGGGGGGACCGACCGTATTCTTCACGCGTACCGCATTGAGGAGCGGCACCGGAATGTAGCCCGTTCCCTCTATGGGCCTATGCCGGAAGGTTCTTACGGTCTGGGAAATCCGCCGCCGTCCTCCTGGGCCCGGCTTGGAAACGGCCGCTTTGATCCGGTAATTGTAAAAGTCATGCACGACACGGTAGAAGCGGCGATTAGACAGGGCCAGATAGGGGAAGACGAGACGGATTATGTCGCCTACCTTATGGAAATGGCGGGAATTTCCCTTGCGCCAACCTATTCGCCGGTCAGGCCGCAGATCCAGATTGGGGAGCGGGTGGAGTTTATCAGGCTGTTGGGATACCTCGGATCAAGGGAGACTGTGCCGTTCCTTGCAACCCTGTTTTCCAGGGATCGTGAGCCGATTATAAAGACTGCCTGCTGTGAAGCGCTGGGGCGGATCGGCGTTGATCCCGGCGGGGACGCCATACGGGCGTTTACGTTTCTTCTTGCCCCGGACAATGCTACCCAGGATCCGTCCACGCTGATGGCCGCGGCGACCGCGACAAAAAATCTGTGCCGCTTTTCCGGGCCGCCGCTCAGCGACGCGGGAATCCGGCTTCTGCGGGCTTTTGGGGCCACGGACTTCCCCACAAGGGTCAAACGGCACGCGGCGGCGGAACTGGAAAGCCTGTTCAGATAAAGCGGATCAGCGCGGCGCCGGGCTTTTCCCGATAATCGTAAAATCCACCTCGGTTACTTCCGGGCGGTAATGTTCGTTTCCGCCAAAATACACCGCCACGTAGTAAATTCCCGGCTCAACCGGGGCGCGGTCTATCCGCCTGAAACCCTGCACGGAAGTCTGCTGCCGGCCGTTTTCGAAAAAGCTTTGCACGGCTTCCCGGCGAATTTCTTCAGTGGGATAATACGAGAATGAAAGGGCAAGCGGCGGATCTGACACGGCGGTAATCCGTTTGGGGTTGCCATCGTAATTTGCCTGCTGTGTTTTTTCCGCGCTGAGCGTTATGTACGCTCTCTCTATGACAAGCTCCGCCGCCGCGTAGTCTCCGGGCGCCTGACTGTGTTCTATCCGGACAAAGTACCGGCCCGGCTCAACCGGCGCGTCTGCCGGATCCTGTACGCCAAAACCGGCGGGGCTCGCGGACTCGAGCGCCGCCGGTGACGGATAATAGCGGATAACAAAGCCCGGCCCGGCGGTAAAAGGCCGGGGCTGCCCGTTATACACAACCCTTTGCGCAGTGCCGGCGACAGTGTCGAAAATCCGGTTTGGCGCGCTTTCGCAGGATATAAAAAAAAGCGGCAGAAGCAGCAGAGTCGCGGGGCGTACATCACTCCATTCTACTTTGCTTTTAATCATGCCCTTATTGTAAACGAAGTATTCTCCACTTGCAAACCCGCCGCCGCCGCTATTTCCCCGTACTGGGCAATGGTTTGCGCGTGTACAAGTTTTTCCCGAAGCCTCGCGCCCCCGGCGATGCCCTTTGTGTAAGCGCAGAATTGTTTGCGCATCTCAAGGCACGCCGGTTTTTCCCCGATATCGCCGGCCAGCATTTTAAGGTGTAAAAAGCCCGCCGCAAACCGTTCTTCGCTTTTGGGAGGCGTCCAGGAACCTTTCGTCAAAAGGGATTTTGTGGCTTCAAAGATGAAAGGGTTTCCCAGAGCACCCCGCGCAAACATAACCGCGGCGCAGCCTGTTTCCCGGAGCATGCGTTCTGCGTCTTCGGGTGTGTACAGATCTCCCGATCCGGTAACCGGAACCGGAAGCCTGGAGGCAAGGTCGGCGATGAACGGCCATTCGCTTGTGCCGCCGTAGTACTGGCTTCGTGTTCTGGGATGAAGGGTTATCATGGCCGCCCCCGCCTCAACCGCTGCGCGGGAGCACTCCTCGTAGTTAATGGAAGAAGCGTCCCAGCCCGCTCTCATTTTTACCGTAACGGGGATTCCGCCTGACTCCCCGGCTGATCTGACCATCGCTTCCACCGCCCTGCCCAGCAGGGACGGGTCCCGCATCAGCGCGGAACCGGCGCCGTTTTTCACCACTTTTGGAACAGGGCATCCGGCGTTAAGGTCTATCAGATCGGGTTTCAGGGGGGCAAGCAGACGGCACGCCTTTCCCAGAACTTCGGGGCCGGCGCCGAAAAGCTGAACTGCGAAACGCTTTTCCGCCCTTCCCCGGGCCAGCAGGGGATGAACCGCAGGCCGCTGCGGGGAAAGGCCGTAACGGGCGGGACTGCGGACCAGGGCTTCGGCGGAAACAAGCTCGGTAAAACACAGGTCGGCGCCTTTTTCGGCGCAGATTGAACGGAAGGCGCTGTCTGTGTAGCCCGCTACCGGCGCCAGAAAAAGGTTTCCCGGAAATCCAAGAACGGGCCGGTACAGGCAGTCTGTCCGGCCGCTAGGACCTGGATTTAAAGAATTCAAACGCGTCCAGAGCGGCCTGATTGGCGACAGCAATGTCCCCGGCCTTTTTCGGGTTCATCGTAAAAGATTCGGTGTATTCATTTTCAACCGAATACGGGCCCGTATAACCGGTGCTTTCAAGGTAATCCATAAAAACGCCGAGCTTGAGTTCGCCCTTTCCCGGCGCGGGGAAATTCCATTCTTTGAGCCCGCCGATTTTATCCTTTAAGTGTACGTACTTTACAAGTTCAGCGCAGCTTTTTATTTCTTCGTCACACTTCTTCCCGCCGTAGAACATGGCGTTTCCCGTATCGTAGGCAATGCCCACCCGGCTTGATCCGGTTTTTTCCACCACGGCCCGAAGCGAAGAACCGGTTCCGTACTCGCCGTGGACTTCAAGGCCAAGGGTAAGGTTCGCCTTTTCCAGATCGGGAAGCAGGCTCTTGATATTTTTCACAAGTACATCGTCGGCAAAAACTTCTTCTTTGCCGAAATGGGCTTCTCCGGTAGAAGAGATAATGTACTGGCAGCCCAGATCCGCGGCCAGTCCAATGTTTTTCCTGAAGTCATCAAGCCGACTGTCGTCCATAAGGTTACAGTGGCCGCCAAGGCCGACCGCGGTCAGTCCCAAATCCGCCATTTTTTTCTTGATCCGGTCAAGCTCGGCTTTGTCCATATCGGGCATGACATTTTCCGTCCAGCCCCTGACGGCACATAGTTCCACATAACGGAAACCCGCCGCCGCCGCGCCTTCCAGCGCCTGGTCCACTCCGAATCCGTGATAACTGTTGAGGTTCAACATCACTTTGTTTTTCATCATCTACCCCCATTATGCGTTTTTGTACAGCTCAAGTATGGTGTCCACCGCGGCCCTGCTGCTTGTAATTGAGACGCGGGGAAACTGTTTGTAATTGGGAAACATTTCGGTGGTAAGCCAGTCGTCGTAACCTGTTGCCTTGAGGGATTTTGCCACTGCCCCGAAATCAACATCTCCGGCAAAAAGATCAACAAACGCCCCCATACCGGCCTGGCTTGACCGGTAATCGGAAAGGTGTATCTTGAAAATTCTTTTGCCAAGAATCTCGATCCACTGATCGGGATAGCCGATATAAATGATATTGCCGACATCAAAATATACGCCGAAACAGGGAGAGTTAACTTCGTCAACAAGACGGGCCGTTTCGATGGGCGAAAGGAGGAAACGGTTCCAGACATTTTCTATGCCCATTTTTACTTCTTCCCGCTCGGCATCGTCTTTTAAAACCCCAAACGCCTCGGCAGCCCTTTCGTAAGCGATGTCGTAGCGGACAGATTCCGTAGTTGGGGAAATTTCCGTACCTACATAGCCGGGAACAACCAGAACGGTATCCGCGCCCAAAAGCCGCGCCGCGTGAAGCTCAAACCGGATAATGTTTTTGGCCTTTTCACGGGTTTCCCCGTTATCCGAAACAAGGTTGTTGTCCCACAGGTTCCGGGCGCCTACGGAAGGAATGGAAAGGCCGTATTTTTCCGCCAGTTTTTTTACCGCCAGGATATCTTCATCGCTTGAAGAAACGTTAAGATACCCAAAGTCTCCCAGTACCGGCTCAACGCCTTCATAACCGGCTTTTTTGACAAGCGCGAAAATTTCCGCAGGGTTGGCGTCCTCTTCAAAAGAAAAAAGGCTGAAAGCTGTTTTCACGATGCCCCCTATTACTTGCGCTTAAGGTTGTTGATGTTGCTTAAAACTACGGCGGCGACAATAATCGCCCCGGTGATAATCGTCTGGATATATGTCGGCACTTTGAGGATGTTCATGGCGTTGTTGATAACGCCCATTAACAGGCACCCGAGGAAAGCGCCGGAGACAGTTCCCTTGCCGCCGTCAAACGTAACTCCGCCGATAATCGCGGCGGAAAGCGCCCTGGTTTCATAGCCGCCCCCGGCATTGGCGGTAATTGAATCAATGCGGGATGAAAAAATAATCGCCGCCGCACCGCAAAAAAGCCCCGCAATGGTATAAATGCTTATTTTGTAAGGCAGCACCTTAATCCCTGAAAGGAACGCGTTCTGTTCGTTGCTGCCGATGGCGACAATGCGCCTCCCGTATTTTGTATAGTTCATCATAAACCAGGTAACGGCAATGACGATAATAAGGGCAAAAAGCATAATCGGGAAAAAGCTGAAGATTTTGGTTTTGCCGACAAAGTCCAGCATTCCATTAAAGCTGATAATCCGTCCCCGGGAAAACGTAAGGGAAAGGCCGTAGAAAATTTGCCCCGTACCCAGGGTAATGATCAGGGGGATACAGCGGGAATAGGAAACGATAAGCCCGTTAACCAGGCCGCAGAGGCCTCCTACGGCAATGCTTACCAGCGCCGCGGCGGCGATGGGAACGCCCCTGTTTGCCAGTATGCCCATAATCACGCCGGAAAGCACCATGCTGTTTCCGACAGAAAGGTCAATGCCGCCGGAAATAAGAAGTACGCTCATTGACATGGTAAGTATGCCCAGCACGGAAATCTGCTGAAATATGGAGATAAGGTTTGTCGCGGCCATAAACCGGGAATTGATAAGCGAAATGATCACCCCGATAATCACGATGACAAGGCCAAGAAGTACATGCTGATTCCGCAGCACCGCCGTATTGTTTGTTTTAATCATTGTTTACCCCCAGGGCGCGCTTGACGATTTCATGTTCGTTGATATCAGCCCCCTTTAATTCGCCGGTTACTTCCCCGGAACGGATCACCAGTACTCTGTCGCTCATGCTGATAAGTTCGGGCATGTCGGAAGATACCAGAAGAATGGCTTTTCCGTCTTTTGTAAGCCGGGACATAAGCTTGTAAAATTCCGTTTTCGCGTTGGCGTCTATACCCCGTGTCGGTTCGTCAAGTATATAAATTTCCTGTTCCGCGTACAGCCATTTTGCAAGGACGACTTTTTGCTGATTCCCGCCGGAAAGGTACACTACTTCGCTTTCCGTTGACGGGGTCTTTATCCTCAGGCTGTCGATAAGGTACTGAATAAGGCTGCCGTGGCGGCGGGGATTGATGAAAAAGCCTTTTATCCGGGAGCCCAGTCCCACAAGTGTGGTGTTCTCGGTAACGCTGGCGTGAAGCATAAGTCCAAGGCGCTGCCGGTCTTCGGTAATGAAGGCGACACCTTCCCGTATGCTGTCCGCCGGGGAACGTATAACGGCTTTTTTGCCGCCGATAAGAATAAGCCCTTCCGCGTAAGGGTCTGCCCCGGCGATGGCCCGCATAAGCTCGGTACGGCCGGAGCCGACCATGCCCGAAAATCCGAGGATTTCGCCCCGGCGCAGCGCAAAACTGACGCCCGGACTGTCCTTTTTAAGCTTGAGGTTTTGCACTTCCAGAATTATTTCGCCGATGGGCGCCGCTTCTTTTTCAAAAAAAAGTTCTATCGGACGGCCGACCATGTCACGGGTAATGGTATCCAGAGATGTGTTCCGGCCCGCGTTATCGTAAGTGTGTACAACCGATCCGTCCCGTATAACGGTGATGCGGTCCGCAATCTGTACAACTTCACTGAGGAAGTGGGAAATATAAATAATTCCGATGCCCCTGCCGCTGATGCGCCGCACCAGTTCAAGAACCTTGTGGGCGTCTTCAACATTGAACATGGATGTCGGTTCATCCATTATCAGCAGTCTTGGTTCAACATTCAGCGCCTTGAGTATTTTTACAAACTGCTGATCCGCCACAGACAGGTCTTCTATCTTTTTCTCTATGTCGAGTTTAACGCCCAGGTCTTTTGTCCGGGCATGTACCGCTTCCCGCATAGCCTTAAAATCCATGATCCCCGGAAAGCCTGTTTTTTCTTCGCCAATGTGGATGTTCTCAATGACATTCATGTTCGGGGCAAGATCGTTTTCCTGGTAAACTATGTTAATGCCCAACATCCTCGCCAAAGAGGGACTCAGGGAGTTGTAGCTTGTTTTTTCAACGGTAATGGTTCCTGTCGTAGGAGAGTAAGCGCCGCTAAGGATCTTCATCAGCGTCGATTTACCGGCCCCGTTTTCCCCCACGATGCCGTGTACTTCGCCGGGATATACATCAAACGAAATTCCGTCCAGAGCCCGGACGCCGGTGAAATCTTTTACAATGTTCCTCATTTCAATGAGGGGACTTGTACTTTTGTCCATATTCATAATGCCGTTTTGAGGGGAACCTGTGCCCGCCGGCGCCGGAATTTGCGCGGTCCGCCGGGCGGCAGGTTCCGGTTTTTCCGTCCGCCTGTACCGGCGGACGGACACTGGTTAGTTGTTGTAAACGTAGTTGTAGGCGCCTGCGTAATCATCCCAGGCAATAAACTCTTCAAGCTTGTCTCCCGAAACAGGAATAATCGGGAGGGATTTGCGTTTTTCGGCCGGGCTCTTTCCGTCTGCCACAAAGTCGTAAAGGTTCTTGAAACTCTGTACACCCTGAAGGGAAACAGGGGCGGTCATGTTGGCCGATTCAATGCCGTCAACCAGCATTTGATAATCATCCGGCGATCCGCCTGTGGATACGATGGGGATATCAAGCCCGCGTTCCTTAAGGGCTTGATAGCAGCCTTTCGCCATCATGCCGTTGTTCGCGAAAACGTAATCAAACGCCGTTCCACTGTTGATAAGATCCAGGGTAAGGTTGTAGGCGCTTTCCGTAAGCCAGTCGCCGTTAAGGGTGGCCACGATAGAAACACGGCTTCCCAGTTCGCTCATTGCCCTGTCGACGCCCTCTTGATACTTTTCATACACGCCCGCGCCCCGCTGACCGGCGGCGAAAAATATTTTTGCGCCGGGTTTGTTTTCGGCAATGAATTTGATGGCGGCATAGCCGACGTCATCGTATTCGCAGGCAATGGTGGCGATAAAATCGCCGGGATCGGGCAGTTCCATCATAAAGTTTTCAACAGTAATGGGGACGCCCGCTTCGTTGGCGATTTTTACCAGCTGTGCGCCCTGTTCGGTGGAAATCGGGAAAATGGAAATCCCGTCCACGCCCTGTTGAATAAGCGATTCAATGGCCGTGACGGATTCTTCAAGACTGTTCTTGGAATCCAAAATCACGGTATTGGTTTTTACCGGCGCTCTGGAAGCGGCGTACTCAAAAGCCCGCGCCGAGTACTCGTTCCAAATGTCGGTCATGTTGTAAGCGATATACCCAAACGTATATCCATCTTCCTGCTTTGTTTTCTCACTGTTTTTGCAGGCCGCCGCGGACAAAAGCAAAAACATACAAAGCAATGCAACACCAATTTTCCTCATGTAAACTCCTCCATAATTCCATGGCGCAATGCGCCGTTATTATTAAAGCCGTCCAATAACTTCAGTTGTTGAACAGCTTCCACTGCCGCGAAAGCAAAGCCCCCTCGGTCTCCTCCAAATTCACGGGCGCCACCCCGTCTATTTAGTCTGTCCGTAATGTAGACGCTATTTAATTTTTTCCACTTTCCCGGTTTCAAGGGATCTTTCAATCGCTTCCAGGATTTTTATGCCGTAAATTGATTCGTCCGGGCTGATGGGAACAGCCGTGTTTTTTTCTACAGCTTCGGCAAACGCTTCAAGTTCCGCCTTGAATCCGTCCTGGGCTTTCCAGGGCACCGCTTTTGGTTTTTTGCCTTTTTCGAACAATGTCAGCTTGTTGGACGCCGCTCCAAGGTTTTCGATGTTAAAACCCGCGGAAAGTTCATAATTTATGGTACCGTTGTCACCGACCGCCCTGAGCGCGGCGCTGAATGGGAAAGCGCCCGTCATTTCGCAGCATCCTTCACAAACTGCCTTAACCCCGTTCTTGAAAACAAGGGTAGACATTACCTGATTCCAGCAGCCCGAGGGACTTTTCCAGCCGGCGGCATACACATGATCCAGCTCCCCAAAAACACTGTAAAGAAAATCAATGTCGTGAAGGTGAAGGTCAAAGAGGCCGCCGCCTGAAACGGCGGGATCCCTGTGCCACGTTGTCCAGTTTGGATGCTGAGCAAGGCGGTTACAGTATACCCCGTGAAGATTCCCCAGCTTCGGCAAGAGTTCTTTTATTTTTTGATACTCCGGAAACCAGCGCAGTACCTGGGCCGCCATAAGTTTAACCCCGGCGCCGGCACAGGCTTTACTCATTCTGCGGCAGGACGCGGAAGACAGGGAGAACGGCTTTTCGCAAATAACATGCTTTTTATACGCCGCCCCAAGAAGGGTAAAGTGTTCATGAAGGGAAGACGGCAGGCAGATGTCCAGAATATCGGGATTTTCTTTTTTGATCATTTCTTCCGCGTCCGCGTAGAAAGGAACGGAAAATTCTTTCGCGGCTTTTTTGCCGTTTTGGATATTCCGGTTAACAAAAGCGGCCAATGCAAGACGTTTACTTTTTTTTATTGCCTGGGCATGCATAAGCCCGATATAGCCGGAACCAATTACCGCTACTTTTTTCATAGACCACCTCCCCCGGGAAAGCCTTGTTACATGCTAACCTACAAAACCGGGGCAGTCAAGTCGACATCCATGTCGATCCAAAACGCGGAGCGGTTTGGTCATATGCGGGGTGGCCGCCGTCCATGGCGGCCGGGAGGCATCTCTGGCGGGGCCTTAGCCCGGTATGGTTCCGTCTTTGCCGTACATGCTTTTCATCATTTTAAGGACTTCGCCCTTAATGACGCTCCGCAGGGGGACGCGGGCAATCATGCCGTACATTGCGGCGTTGCCTTTTTTGGCAAGCTCAGGCGATGCCAGCGCTTCGCCTGCCGCGTCCCGCAGATCCGAAAGAAAGGCGCCGGCGATGGCAGCATGGCGGGGCGTTACCATGGCGTGAAGGGCTTCCGGTTTTTGCAGCCGGTCTATGTGCCAGCCCTTCGCTTCAAGGCGGTCGCCCACAAGATAAATATCGGGGCTCCGCTTTTCGTCTTTCACGCTTTTGTAGGCAAAGACCGATCCCGGCGGAGCGCCGACGGGCCCAAGGCCCGGTATGGCGGAGATTCCGTCAAGAAGTTTTTTCGTGGTTTCCATAACTGTTTTGGCGTTCGAGAGGTATCCTTCTTTTCCCAGGGCCATCATGGAAGCCCAGGCCGCGGCAATCGCGCCGCCCGGACGGGTGCCAAGAAGTCCCGGTGAGGCGAACACACCGCCGGGCCAGTCACCATGCACAAAGAACTGATGTTCCAGATAGTCCATATTACGGTACACAAGCACGGAAGCTCCCTTTGCCGCGAAGCCGTACTTGTGCACGTCGGCGGAAATGGAAGTAACGCCGGGAACGCGGAAATCGAAGACCGGCACGGGGTAACCCAGCATTTCGGCAAAGGGCAAAAGGAAACCTCCCAGACAGGAATCGACATGGAGGGGGATTCCCCGCGCCGCCGCGATCGCGCCGATTTCTTCGACGGGATCCACCATGCCGTGGGGATAGTCCGGGGCGGAAGCAACCACAAGAACCGTGTTTCGGTTTATCCTTTTTTTAACCGCGTCAACATCCATTCTGAACGACGAATCCAGGGAAACATGCACCGGCTTTACGTCGAAGTACTTCGCCCCCTTTTCCCAGGCGACATGCACCGAATCGGCGACGACCATTTCCGGCTTCCGTATCCAGGGCCGTTTTGCCCGCGCCAGGTCGCGGTAGGTTTTTACCGCAAGGAGGCAGCTTTCCGTTCCGCCGGAGGTCATTACGCCTACCGCGCCGCTTCCTCCGTGAAGGAACGAAGAGGTCATGCGGACAACGTCGCTTTCCATGCGTTTCAGGCTGCGGAAGGCCATGGGGTTAAGGGCGTTCTCCGAAAAATATTCGCCGAAGGCCCGCTTCACAAAAGCGGTATGGTTTTCCCCCAGATGATACACAAGGCTCCAGGTTTTGCCGTCTTTCCAGTTCGCGTCGCCTGACTTTTTTTCTTCCAGTACGCGGAGAATGTCTTCGTGGGGGAATCCTTTTTCAGGCAGTTCTCCGGGCGCTTCGGGTATGTTCATGTCCGCTCCTTACCGCACAAGATACGCGAAACTTATCCCCAGATAATTTCCAACAGCGTATCCGATAATTCCGGTCGTAATTCCGGAAAGCATAATCGTTTTATTCTGAAGCCGTGATGCGACCACCGGCACAAAAGGCGGCGAGCAGATCGCCGAGACCGAAGTGATGATGAAGGTATCGACATCGACGCCTCCTATTTTACACAAAAGGCCGTGGAGAAACATGCTGCCGAAAATGCACAGGGCGACAAAACCGAGAAGCGCCCAGTTGACGTTAACCAGCGCCGACATATCCGCCATCGAAGCGACGATGGTACAGAAAACATAAATGATGTACATTCCAAGCTGAAAGGTTTTTTCGATTTTGCGGATTGGTGAAATAAATGAAGAGATGATGCCCAGCGTCGTGATTGTCAAAATGGCGGCGGCGGTTTTATATGCTTCCCCGGTCAGCGAACTTACGCCGAGACCGGCACCGACAATGAGAAGCGAAACGGCCAGTGCGGCGGCAAGGCCCGCAAGACGCCGGGGCCGGAATATGCCCCCGTAGGCGCTTATGTCTTCGCTCCGTTCGGCCCCCGGCGCGGAACCGTCCCGTCCCGCCGCGGCGGGGCGCAGGAAAAGGCCGAAGACCTTCCGCGCCGCCGACGCGCAGAAGAAAATGTAGATAAAGCTTAAAACGGTGTCGTAAGTGTGCATTACGATGAACAGGCTGTCGTCAACGCGCAGCGCCGTCTTTATCGCCGCCATATTCGGCGTGCCTCCGGTATAGACGCCCACCGCCATGCCGCCGAGCTTCCACGCGTCGGGCACGGCGCCCCGTATCGCGAGAACGGCGAAAAACGCAACGACAAGCACCGACACGGCGGCAAAAGCAAAGGAAAGCGCCGCCTTGCCGGCAAGCTTTGTCCATGCCTTTACGTCCATGTTAAAAAGCAAAAGCGGCAGGGCGGCGGCGACAGTCAGGTCGGTCAAAAAGCCCTGTGTCGAAGCGGCAGCTTCCGGCGCGAGGCCGGTGTTGCCCAAAACGCCGCCCGCGACATAGCAGATGATGACGGCGCCGATCTTGTTCACAAAGGGAAACCGGTAACAGAGGTACAGCACCAGTGCCGGAAAAAGGAAATAAAAAGCGAGCAAAGCAGGTAACGGCATGCCTTATGGTAGCGGATTGGCCGGCGTTGGGCAAGGTCGACATCCATGTCGATCCAAAACGCAGGGCGTTTTGGTCATTTACGGGGTGGCCGCCGTCCTTGGCGGGTTACTCTGCGGATAACCCGAAAAACCGGTTGGAATTTTCCCAGAGCTGGGCGGCGAGCGCTTCTTCTTCCATGCCGAGCATGTCGGCCATAAAGCGCCCCGTCAAAGGGAGGTATTTCGGCATATTCCGTTTGCCCCGGAAATCTGCCGGAACCATAAAGGGGCTTTCGGATTCAACAAGTATCCTGTCCGGGGGAAGGATGGACAATGTCTCGTGAAGGTTCCGGGCGTTCCTGTAAGTAAGATTTCCGGCAAACGAAAAGTACAGGTTCAGGCGGAGGGCTTTTTCCGCGTATTCGGCGTTTTCCGAATAGCAGTGGAGTATGCCGCCTTTTGGCGGAAGCCTGTCCCTGAGAATTTCCAGCACATCGTGCCCGGCTTCCCTGTTGTGAATGATAACGGGCAGATCAAGCCTTGTCGCCAGATCGAGCTGGGTAATAAAAAGCTCTATTTGAGAATTTTTGTCCCCGAATTTGCGGTAATAATCAAGGCCGATTTCGCCTACGGCGACCACCCGGGGGAGTTGTACGTTTTTTTCGATGGCCTCTATCCAGTTTTTCCCCGGATTTTGTACTTCCGATGGGGATACGCCGACCGCGTGGTACACGTTTACAGCCGACTTGAGGTTCTCGTACACTGAAACAAAGTCGTGAAGACTGTTACAAATCGAGACCAGCCGGGTAACCTGGGATTGGCGGGCTTCCTGTATGATAATGAGCTGCTCAATAGGGTCATCGACAATGAGCCCTATATGGGCGTGAGTATCAAAATACTGCACAATTATAGTCCAAAGAGTAGATATTTTTTCCAAACTGGATAAAAGTCAGTATAACGCCTTTTCCTGGAAAAGTCAAGGAAAAGTAAGCATATAACACATTAAAACAGTATTTTTTTGCCAGGCTGTAATTTTCCCCTCTTTTGGGTGCATTTGACGTCCGACAGCGGTTTACAAGTGTCATTATCACAAAAAATTTCTTGCAACATGGCATTTTCCCTGCTATCATTGGGGCTGCCATCACCAACACTGAAACAGGAGCGTGGTCTGTGACGACGATTCGCATTGGTATTGTTGACAGCCGTGATGAGTGCAGACAAGAGCTTTACAATACACTGAGCTGTCAGGACGATTTTGAGATTATAGGGCTTGGCAGGGACGGATACGAAGCTGTCCGGCTCGTTGATGAGAACAAGCCGGATATCGTCCTTCTGGACATTGACCTCCCCTATGCGGACGGCGTCAAAACCGCCTCGCTTATCAAATCCCGCTCCCCTTCCACGGGGGTTGTCGTTCTTTCGGATATTGACGATTACTTCTATATTTTTAACGCGTTTCTCAGCGGCGTTTCGTGTTACCTGTCCAGAAGCCCGGCGCCCGATTTCCTGTCCCTGTCAATACGAACGGTACGCTACGGCGGCAGCCTTATTGCCCCGGAATTTGCCGCCAAGGCGAACAGGGGGTTTTCAGTCTTTGTCCACGAGTACGCCCCTTTGTATAAAAACAGGCTGTCAAGGGAAAGGTCGCGTCTGCCAAGAAACGTTTCCCATACGGAATTACGGGTGATAGGATGCGTTGGGAGAGGTCTTGCAAACCGGGAAATCGCGGAAACGCTGGGACTGAGGGAAGGAACAGTCCGCAACTGTATTTCATCAGTACTGCAGAAAACCGGCCTTCGGGACAGGACCCAGCTGGCCATTTTCAGCATTAAACACGGGCCCCAGGGAAGCGCCGATTTATTCGCAAGTCTGGTTCAATTGAATGAGAATAGATCAGCGTTACCTAGCATCCCTCTGGAATTGGGATGTATGATATGCCGCAGGGAGAAATGCTATGAAAACGGTATGCGGGATTGATCTGGGAACTCAAAGCTGCAAGGTTATTCTCTACGATTACGAAGCGAAAAAAATCATCGCCCAGGCGCAGGCGTCTGTTGACATGATCGCCAAAAACGACGGCACAAGGGAGCAGGACGCCAGGTGGTTTGAAAGCGCCCTTAAAGCCTGTTTCGACGGCCTGGGGGCGGATCAAAAAGCGACGATTGCCGCCTTGGGCGTATCCGGCCAGCAGCATGGTTTTGTTCCCCTCGATTCGCTGGGAGCGCCCCTTTACAACGTAAAACTGTGGTGCGATACCTCCACGGCGGCGGAATGCGCGGAATTGACAAAGGCTGCCGGCGGCGAAGACGCGATTATCGCGGATGCCGGTCTTCCCATGCGGCCCGGCTATACCGCCTCCAAAGTCCTCTGGTTCAAAAAGCATCAGGGGACGGCTTTTAAACAGCTTCGCCATATCCTGCTGCCCCATGATTATGTAAACTTTCTATTGACAGGGGAATACAGCGCCGAATACGGCGACGCGTCCGGTACGGCTCTTTTTGATGTACGGAAACGGACATGGTCGGAAAAAATCTGCGCTCTTATCGATCCGTCCATCATCGACTGCCTTCCCAAACTTGTGGCGCCCAATGCTCCCGCGGGGAGCGTTTCTGCGAAAGCCGCCAGGACTTTCGGCATACCCGAAGGCGCTGTTGTCGCCGCCGGGGGCGGCGACAACATGATGGGCGCGGTCGGAACAGGCACGGTTCGGGACGGCTTTCTTACCATGAGCCTGGGTACATCGGGCACCCTGTACGGATATTCCACTTCTCCGGTAGTAGATCCTTCCGGCGATCTTGCCGCCTTTTGTTCGTCCTCGGGCGGCTGGCTTCCCCTGCTGTGCACGATGAATTGTACTGTGGCAAGCGAGGAATTCCGGCTCTTGTTCGGCCTTGATGTCGGGGCCTTTGACGCACTGGCGGGAAAAGCCCCCGTCGGTGCGGAAGGCATTGTTCTCTTGCCGTTCTTTAACGGAGAGCGGACGCCGAATCTTCCCAACGGCAGGGCGAGTGTCAACGGCATTACAGCGGCAAATTTTAAAAAGGAAAACATAGCCCGTTCAGCCCTGGAATCGGCCATATTCGGCATGCGGATAGGTCTTGAAGGGTTTAACAAGCTGGGGTTCAAGGCACGGGAGATACGGCTTATCGGCGGCGGCGCAAAAAGCCCGCTTTGGCAGAAAATAGCGGCCAATGTGATGAAGCTTCCGGTACGGGCGCCGTCGGGCGGCGAGGCGGCGGCCATGGGCGGGGCGATACAGGCGCTGTGGTGCCTGGCCTGTTCCGGCAAAGGCGCCGTGGCAGGCACGGCGGCCGTGGCGAGCACGGTGGCCGGGACAAGCGCAGCCGTGGAAGATCTTGTGGACGAGCATGTGGTTCTTGAAGGCGCTATCGTAGAGCCGGATGCTCCGGCGGCGGCGGCCTATGACGAAGCATACGATACCTATTCGCGGTATTTGCGGGCGCTTGGGCCCCTGTATACATAACAAGTGAAAATTATTCCAAGGCTTGCCCTGGTACTTTCCGGGCTGTTTACCCTGGCCGCGTTTTGTACTTCCCTTATCAAGGCATGGGGCCTTAATGTAACGTCTCTTGACGGAAGGGAAACCCTTGATTCCCACTTTTCCCTGTACCTTCCCGACAACAGAAATTCCTTTTTTACCGGCATAATTGAAGGCGCGGAACGGGCCGCCTCTGAACTTGATACTGCCATTTCCATCCATTCGATAGACCCGGCGAAAAACGAATTTGAAATGGCGCCGTATACCGGCGTGGACGGGGTGATAGTTTGCCCGTATCTGGACGATACCCTTGCCCGCAGACAGCTTGAAAAGCTGGGCAGTTACCGCATTCCGGTCGTGCTGGTAAACCACAATATTACCAATGATCAGCCCTGGCCCTTTATCGGGACAAATAACTTTGATATGGGACGGCGCATCGGGCTTATCTCCCAGCGGCTTAAGCCCGCTTCGGAAAGCCCCGGCGCGCTCAGCATTGCCGTGGTGTACAGCGACAAGGCGCCGGGCATATACGCCGAGCGGGAACTGGTCGAAATGGGCATTACCGCCGCGGTGGGAGAAACCCTTGTCTCTCCGATTATGAGCTTCAGGACAAACCTTAACCCCCTGGACGCCGAAGCCCTGCTGTACCGGCTGTTCCGTGATTCGTCCGAAGGCGGGGAATTTGACATCAACACCATTGTTTTTACCGATTCTTCGGATACGATAGCCGCGGCCCAGGCCCTCGTGGACATGAACCTTGTCGGAAGGGTGCAGGTTATCGGATTCGGCGCGGATCCAGGCGTACTGGAAAGTATACGGAAAGGAATTGTCGCCTGTTCCGTGGTGATCAATTCGGAACGTATCGGCTATGAAGCGGTGCGGTCTCTTGCCTCCCTCCACGCGACAGGGTATACATCGGCGAGCATCGACACCGGAATAGACATTATTACCGGCAGCGGTTTATAGCGGGCGCGGCATGGCGGAATTTCATCGATCGTTCCGTATTCAAATCCTTTTGAGTATTTTTGGGGTGTTTCTTATTCTTGCCCTGTCCACCGCGTACATACTTGTATGTTCCCAGCGGCTCCAGAAAATTTCGGAAAACAGTTTTAAGCAGGAACGGTTTATCAAATCACTTCAGGAAGATCTGGAAGCGCTCCAGACGCCGCTTATGGAATACCTCTCCACCCGGTCTTCAAACGCCCTGGCCAGCATTTTAATCGATACCCAGCTGCTCAGGCAGAAGATCCCCGGCCGGGTGATAACCGGAGACAAGGCCGATCTCAAGGAGCGGGAACTGTACTCGCTTGTTTTCAATTATCTGAACCTCGCGGAACAGGCAATGGAGGAAAAGCGGGGCAGGAATATTTCCGCCTATACCATGCTGTCCGAAGAAATGACGGGACTCATGGGATACATCAACAATGAAATAGACGCCATAAGTACAGTGCGGTTTCGAAACCAGCTTGACGCCTACGAACAGTTTCTGGCGGAATCCGGAACGATTCAGTTGTGGAACTTTCTCTTTCTTATCTCGGTTTCCCTGTTCGTCATCGTGCTCCTGTTTTTGTCAATCAGCCATTTCACCAATCCCCTGCTCAGGCTTTCCGCCATGGCACAGGAACTTTCCGCCGGAAACTTCGGTATTTCAGACATGGAAGCCGGCGTGAACGAGGAAATGGACAGGGTGATAAAGGCGTTTAACAACATGAAAAACGACATCCGCAGCAATATAGAAGAAATACGCTGGCAGGAAAACATCAAGCAGGAATACATGCGGGAAAAAATGCGGAACATGAAGATGGAAGGCCTCGTGCGGCACATGGAAATTTACGCGCTCCAGGCCCAGATGAATCCGCATTTTTTGTTTAACACGATCAACACCGGCATGCAGCTTGCCATAGTGGAAGGGGCGGACAGAACAGGGGAATACATGGATTATATGGCCCGGCTTTTCAGGCACATAATACGGAACAAGGAAATTATCGTTCCCCTGCGGCACGAAATACAGGGGCTGGATTATTTTTTCTACATTCTTAAAGTCCGGTTTCCCAGCGATCTTAACCTGACTCTTGAATGTGACCAAACCCTGCTTGATACCTGCAAAGTCCCGGTTTCCATACTCCAGCCGCTGGTGGAAAACTGCGTCATTCACGCTTTCAGGGCCGCTTCCGGCGGGCGGGATTCCAGGGCGCCGGCCGCGGACACCGGGGAGCCGCCGGCTGCGGGCGCCGGTACGGGAGAAAAGACGCGGAATGTGGCGGTCCGGGTTTTCAGGGAAGAACAGTACCTGGTACTGTCGGTCGAAGACAACGGCAGGGGCATGGACAGGGAACTTGTGGAACGGCTGCTTCATCCCCAGTCCCTTGACGAGTCTTCTGTATCCCGGGTCATGGGGCTTGAAAACGTGATCCAGCGGCTGTACTTTTTCTATCCGGGCGACATGGACGTGGTGCGTATTAAAACCGGCCCGGAAGGAACCGCTGTCATTATCAGCATAGATACCGAAAAAGAACCATGTTTAGCGTTTTAATAGTAGATGATGAAGACCCGGTTCTTGAAAGCTATGAATTCATGCTGAAAAACTTTCACGCGCGGGAAGATTCTCCCGGCAAATATCCTCCCGGCGGGGAAAACCGTTCCGGGAACGAGGAAGATGTCCCGGGCAGCAATCCGTTTGTTCTGGCCGGAAAAGCCCGTTCAGGCTACGAAGCCCTCAAGCTGATTTATGAGACCGAACCGGATCTTGTGTTCATGGATATTAACATCCCCGGCCTCGACGGGCTTTCTGTTCTTGAGGATGTGTACAAAAAATATCCCCGCATGGTTTGTATTCTTTCCACCGCCTATGAACGTTTCGATCTTGCCCAGAGGGCAATTCCCCTGGGAGTGTTTGCCTATCTTGTCAAGCCGGTTTCAAAAAAAACATTTTTTGAAACGCTGGAAAGCGCCCTGGCGGAGCTTCGATCCCTGCCTGAGGAAAAGGCGACGCTTGAAAATCCCCTGCTCCGTTTTCTGCGCACGGATATCTGGAAGGAGCTTTCCGAAGAAACATGGAGAGGGTACCGGGAAGAGCTTGCCCTTCCTTCCGACAGAGGCTTCACGATTCTTCTGGAAATTGAAACCGATCTGGAAAAGCGATGCGCCCTTTTGGCAAAAGAACTTTCATTCAAGCACCACTGTGTTTATGATATCATGCTGAACAGAGTACTTTTTCTTGTTTCAGAGTGCCCTCCCCGCGACCTTTTTCTCCGCCGCTGGGAAAAAATTACTTCTGCGGTTTTCCCGGCAAACGCCGTATGGCGCTGGGGGATGGGCGGCGTGTACCGCGGCCCGCAGCTGTACCGTTCCTGCGCCGAGGCCCTGGCGGAAATGGAAACCCGGCGCGCCACGGTCGACACCGGAGAGCGGGACCGGCTCAAGATAATCAAGCTCAGGCGGAAAATAGGCTTTGTCGATCCGGAAGAAGCAAGAGCGCTTTTCCGGGAAATTTGGGAATCGGCGTTTGCCGGAATTTCCGGCGAAGCTTCCCCCGGAACATCCAGCGGAGCTCCCCCCGGAACTCCCGGCGATTTTTCCGCCGCCAAAGCCGCGATGGTTTCCCTTTTCACGCTGCTTCTGGACGACATTACCGGCGCTTTTACCGATCCTGAGATCGCCCCTCCGTTCAAGCCGGCGGAAATCATGGGCCTTGAGAATACCGGGGCCTGGAAACACTGGACGGAGCTTCATTTTGAAAAACTGCTGCTTTTGGCATCGGAAAAAAGAACCGGCAATTTCCCCCCGCCCCTTGTCAAAGCCCTTGGGTATATACGCGAACACTACGCCGAAGGCATACAGCTTGGCGACGCGGCGGAAAGCGCCCTGGTATCGGCGGCCTATTTAAGCCGGCTTTTTACCGAGCGCCTGAAAACAAATTTTATCGATTACCTGACAGATCTCCGCATCGGCGAAGCGGAAAAACTGCTTAAAAATTCTTCAATGACGATAAAAGACATTGCCTACGCGGTTGGGTATCAGGACCCCAACTATTTCAGCAGAATTTTCAAACGGATAACCGGCAAACTCCCGACAGAACGCCAAAGGGAAAGTTGAGACCGGAGCGGCAGCCCTGTGCCGGTGCTATCGAAAAACAAAGGAAGCCCGTTTCCTTTATCACCATTAGTATATCCAGTAAAAAAGTTTGTCAAGAAGATTATCGTTCCGTGGTGTCACATTTGGGACCCAATGCGGAGAATTCTCAACAAAAGCACTTTTATCAATGGCCGTACTGCCTTTTATATATGCCAGTTCATGGGAAGAGCTGGGGACGCCCACACCCTGTAATGAGATGACATGAACGCCTATCTTTTTTGTCGTTCCGTTTTTGGCCCACGAGGATGGTATTGCAAGAGTTAACGCAGCTTCCAAATCTGCCGCCGCGGCGGCAATATTGGTTTGGCGGGAAACGTCTGATGTTATGCTGGTTCTAACGGTTGTTATTTTTTGAGCACAATCAAAAACGTCTACATATAAGTCGGATGGAAACGAGGCGATATAATGGCCTTCAACCTGCTGCAAAACCTGATCAAGAACAATGTCTTTTGCCGCAGCGGAGGCAAGGCTTTCCGCCACAGTACCGGCGAAATTGTTAAATTTCGCAACCAAATTATCTACCCTTGACAAGTCTATCTGTGAAATTGACGCATTACTTAACCCGCCATATTGAGCGCTATATTGGTTTTGGATAGAATCCCCCAGATCTTGTATCGAAAGACTTGGGTGCAGCAAAAAAGTAGTGAAAAAGGAGGTATAATCCCATCCTGTGGATGGGATAACCCCTTCTGAGCCAACAAATAAAGCGGCGTCATTTCTAATCTGATACGCGACTTCCAATAAAGCCCCAAAGCAGGTATCAAATGCGATAACGCTTAAACCTTTACCGGAGACGGCCTGGCCCAGGGACGGCAACGGCATATATTGCGAGCTGGTATCATCAATCGCAACCGCCTTGAGGGGCTGAGGCAATTCAGATACATTCTCGCCGCCGCGCCAACCGGTCCCATGCCCCCAAATAAACAAGGCATAACTTTCCGCAGGATAAACACGCTTTGAAAATTCAATCACTTTCGACAAAACAAGAGGATCTGCCATGTTTAATTCTGTTGCTGTATCTTTTGTTAAGCCCAATTCCGGACAATTGAGGCGAGGGGAAATTATTGTAGAATTTATTCCGGCCGGATCTGACCTGACTTCAAAGAGTCTTGTGTCGGACCAATTGCCGTTTGTCATATCATAATTTTCGTGGCGATCAAACAGTACAAGAATGGAAACAGGCTGGCCTCCCAAAAGAACTCCTTCCATTTCGTTAAAATCGGCTATCGCTGAAGATTCCAGCTCGTTGTCTGCGGCCATGTAAACGATAAACGTCCACTTTCTTTTTCCTGTTCCCAACTGCGTGTCGGTAATAATACCCTGACAGCCCAGTAAAACAACTGCAAGAGAGCAAATGATAAGAATTCTTTTCATGTTCTAATCCACCCTGTAAATACCATTAGGATCTTGCCACGCACTTCCATCGGCATATTGTATTTCCACTATATAAAAAAAATCTATTATATACGGCTCGGACGGCGCCACATAAATATACTTGTCAAGAGAAATAATAATTTCTTTGTTTTCGTTTATCAATACTGTATCAAGTTTTTTGATTTTGAAAATATTACCGCCTGCAAACGGGCTGTCTTGCGTTTCTGCATCAAAAAGCATAAATGATACGGTAATACTGTCAATATTTTTTTCGGAAGTATTTAAAAGATTAAATGTCACTCCCGCATACGTAAAAAACCCGGGTCGTTCTATTATTTCGCAAACAGGTTTTGTAACGACATAAGGCGGGTTCGATGTTACAAACATATCACAGGAAACAGGAAACATCACAGCCATCAATACAAATATTCTACTCGATTGTTTCATCGTCATCTTTAAACTCCCTTAAAAGCGATAAAAATTTAACAACATATTCGTCCTGCGATCCTAAAGATTGTGCGAGAACCAAATAGCCAACGGCATTGTCGTATTCACCCTTTCTAAATGTGATTGTGGCATAATAAAACAGCATTTCAATATTGTTGGAGTCAATGTTATAAGCCCGCCGGGCATAGTCTTCGGCCAAATCCAGATTATTATTTGCCAGCGCTTGGTCGGCAAGGTCTAATAAATCGCTTTGTGATGGTACACGGATGTAAACTATCTGACCAAAATCTTTAATATCGATTTCTTCCAGGTAGGTTTCATAGCCGGGTTTTTTTGCGGTTATTGTATATGTGCCAAGTGGTATTTTCGACAGGGTGAAACGGCCGTTAATGTCGGTGTCGATGCTGTACTTTTCATCCAGTGTAACCGAGAAGGCGGGAACCGGCCTATTTGAAAAATCATAAATCATCCCGTTAACATCTATAACCTTGTGACCGAACTCGGCGGTTTTACAGGAAAAAAAGAGTGAAACGAATAAAAGCAGAATCCCCATATTCTTCATTATTCGCCTCTTGACCTGATTTTACCGTCTATATCGCGGTAATAAACAGTTTTACCGCTTGAATCCCTAATTGATCCTATAATGGACGGCTCAACAGTAAGCACGTCACTCGGTTCGATAAAGGGTATGCCATTCATATAGCCGAACGCTATGGGGATTATATATTTTTCACTGCCGGGTGAAGCGAAAACGTCAACTGTATTGCAGTGCGAAAGGGTACATCTAACCGTAAAAAGCGTCTTGTCACTGCTAATCGAGATATCAAGGCTTTTTATCCGCAATGTGCCGGCATCACAGACTGATTCAAGTATTTCCAGAGAACGGATAAAATTCCAGTCTTCCGCAGTATAAGTTAAGGTGTAAAAGGAGTTACCGTTACCTGATGTAGGCAATACCTCTGAAACAATGGCAATTTCCTGTCTTCTAAAAGTATCCGTTAAATCGGTGATTATTTTAAGAGTTGATATTTGGGCGGGAAATGCCGTTGAAGATGGTATTACATATGTATCACTTTTTGGGTTTATAAAAACGGTAAAATACGGCGCCCCATCCGCGTATGTAATATCTTGTATGTCCTGCAAAATAAGATAGTCCAGGCTGTTAAAAACAGCATGAACGGACAGGGTTTCGATTCCTTTGAGCTGCAGTACCATAAGCTGATCGGTACTTTCATTATACTGCCACCGAATAATTTCACCGCCCCCTTCCAGCGTTTTTTCGGATACTACGGAAAGTATGGAGATGGCAGTCGGCATATAGTTCATTTCTGGTACTGTTTCATACCCCGTGGGTTGAATATTATCATCGGGTTGGTTGGTGCGACTAACTATAAAAGGACTGAGTAGCAGGACTATCGTCATGGCAATGCATGCGACGAGCAATGCCTTTGGCGTCTTTTTATTAAACACACCGTGCCGTGCCGGGATATGGCGGAGTTCACTGTCAGAATAGGGCGTATCCGCATTTTTTTCCGTTTCCAGCGGCACCGATACAGGCTCATCTTTTTCGTTGTCAAAGCCGATACGTTCATCGCCAACGACCGTGACGTTCCCGCCGACAAACCCTTTTTTGTTGGCCATGATTGATGTATTGGTGTAAAAAATGGCGCCCTTATTGAGGATTTTGTATTCGGCCAAAGTCTCATCTTCCATGACCGTAGCCATTACCCAGCGCCGCTTATTAAAAATAAACGTCTGTATGTCAAATATCACAGTCGCGGAAAAACCAGGGTGTAATTCTCCCAGTCTGTCGAGAACCAAAGGCCGGATTTCCTTTCCTTTCAATTCTGGAGAAACAAGAATAAAGTATACCTCATGATCCCTGCGTGGGATAATTTTCTTTACTTTCATGGCGTACATAATCCTATAACTTCAATTCGTTCACCGGATATTATACAGGTAAGACGCATCGCTCGTAAGATACCGCCCTGCCAGAGTTCCTCTATAGTGTAGTCTTCAAGTTCTTTTGCGGTTTGTACCGAATTTTCCCAATTCTTGATATTTCTTTCCGGTTTTGCACATTCGTTCCTAAAAGATTCTGAGACAAAGTGTATCGTGTTGGCGGTTTTATAATCTTCCAAAGACCTTCCCCATGCGTAGTAAACGGGCAAAAACGCCTGTGAAAAGCCAAAAAGGAACAAGGTGGTAATAGCCAGCGCTACAAGTACGTCAATGAAGGTCATAATGCTCCATTACCTCCCTGTTGTTTTTTTCTATGTCGCGCAACACGTTTTCCTTATAGGTATACGAAAACCGCCTGATTGCGGTTATACGGGGAACTAATGACAAAAATAAAAGCGAAAGAACCATAATTAAGATCAGTGCCAGCAACACGGCATTGCCTTTGTCATTCCCACGAAAAAAGATCCGTATCTTGATTTTCTCCTCCTTCCCTGCCGTCTGCACCGTAAGACAGTATGGTAAAAGGCAGGTTTTTGTCCCCCGGGTTTTTATAAACGTAGTCGTTGCCCCAGGGGTCTTTTGGCAGCTGTCTGTCAATGTACGGCCCGTTCCAAAGCGGCGGAACCGGCGCCAAAATAGGCTTCTCCCATAACGCCGGTAACCCTTGACTTTCTGTTGGATACATGCCGCAATCAAGTAAATATGACTGTAAAGACAGCCTGAACGTTTCAATCTGATTACGGCAGGCGGCAAGTCTGGCGCGTTCAATGTATTTTATCGCGGAAAAGCCAACGGCCGCCGACAGTATAAGTATAATTGAAATTGCCACAATAGTTTCGATAAAGGAAAATCCTTTGTCGCTTTTGAGCTTCATATGACACCTCCGGCATACGTGAGTATCGGGAGAATTACTGTTAACATGATAATGAGAAGATATATCCCTGTTACTATTATGACAGCCGGCTCAATGAGCCTGGAGGCAAGTTCCCGGTGTTTTGAGTCTTTTCCTGCATAGTAACCACTGATATTGCCGCAGATTAAGGCGATATCGCCCTGAGTGTCTGCAACGGAAAGCCAGCCCAGCACATAGGGCGAAAATAGTTTTGTTTTCGCAAACGCGGTAGAAAAAGGAACGCCGGAGCTGATGTCTTTTTTTACGGACACAAGAGCGGCAGAGTATTTTGTATTTCCAATGCTTACGATACATTGTGCCAGCGCATCGACAAGCGGGATATTACTTTTGACAAGAAAGTCAAGGAGGTAAAATATCCTGAACTCCGGGGAATCGAAATAAAAGATTTTAAAATAAAAGAAAAAAAGCGTTCCGCCGCCCGAGAGCAGTACTGTGCCGGCAACGAGGATACCGGTTATCGCGTTCTGTAGTACATCACCGGAAAGAAATCCTCCCTGTATAAAAAAAGGCAAGCCCTTGACGATAATCAGGATTGTTCCGGCTATGGCGATGAACACTATTGCGGCCGGGTAGAGCAGTATACTTAGCACGTTGTCCCTTGCTTTTTGCTTTCTTTGAAGGTCATTAAGAATTCGCTCCAATACGCTTTGTATATTACCGGTTAATTCGGCCGCGGTTATAAGAGTGCTGTACAGCGGGTTGAAAAAAACCCTGCCGTTTTTAATCGCCCTGAGACTGTCGGAAAAGCCACGTCCCCGTTTCATAATGAGCAGCAGTTCAACAGCACTTTCCCTTACATCTTTTTCAATACCATCCCTTGAGAGTATATGAAGTGCATCCACGAGGCCGGTGCTGCCTTTTAGCAGCGAAAGCAGCAATTCTGTAAAATGCAGTGTGGCCGTTTCGCGTTTCATTGCCGCACCCCCAGTTCCCGCTGTATTTCCGCTTTTGTCGTGATACCGGAAGCTGCTTTTTCGTCCGCATCATCATAAAGAGTTCTAAATTTTTTCTTTTGAAGATACATTCTGAGCTTTTCAATGTGTGTTCCCCCGGCAATTAGATCTGACAATTCAACGGTTACGGGAATAAACTCGGCAAGCGCTGTCCGCCCAACGTATCCGGTATGAGAACATTCGACGCAGCCTTTTGTATTGCAGACAGGACATATCTTTCTGATTAGCCGTTGGGCAATAACTGTCCGCAATACAGCGGAAACCATATAAGGTGGTATGCCCATGTTTTGAAGCCGGTACACTGCTTCAAGCGCATTATTGGTATGTAGCGTTGCAAAAACGAGGTGCCCTGTCAATGCCGCCCGCACGGCAAGTTCAGCCGTTTCAATGTCTCTGATTTCTCCAATCATGATGATATCGGGATCTTGCCTGAATATCCGGCGAAGCAGGGCATCAAAGGTTAATTCCAGTTCTTCACTAACCTGTATTTGCGTAATACCTTCAAGGCGGTATTCAACGGGGTCTTCAATGGAAATAATTTTGGTACTTTTTATATTAAGCTCTTTCAGAATCGCCGCAAGTGTTGTGGTTTTTCCTGAACCTGTCGGGCCGGTTACAAGGACAAGGCCGGAGGATGCTCTTAGAATGTCGTCAAGGTGTTTTTTGTACTTCCCCGAAAAACCAAGCGAATCCAGAGTAAACGGCAGATCGGACCTCGCAAGAAGCCGTAACACTATCGATTCGCCCCATATTGTCGGTATGATTGAAATACGGACGTCAAGGGAATACGCGTCTGTTTCAACATCGATATGCCCGTCCTGGGGCCTTCTGTTTTCAAGTACGTTAAGATTTGCGAGGATTTTAAGCCGTGCCGACACGGCTATGGCCCGATCGCGGGTTATTGTTCCGCTCTCAATAAGCAGGCCGTCTATCCGATATCTGATAATAGATTCCGCTCTGCCCGATTCAATATGAATATCGGATGCGCGTTTTGAGAGGGCTTCCAAAAAAATACTGTTAAGAAGATTTACCACCGGAGCATCATCTGCAATATGATCAATAATTGATGCTCTGTTATCACCGGTATCCATGCTGTTCCCGGTAGTTTCGTATAAGGTTTCTTCCGCGTAAAGCTGTGATAATTTCAGGTTAAATTCATCGGGGAGCAGCTCCTTAAATGCGCAATGGTTTTCCGGGTAAGTCTTCTTAATACGCGTTTTTAAAACAGTATCGCTGCCGTGGAGCATACCAAAAAAAAGCGTTCTCCCTTCCGCACCTGTCATGACAATTCCGTTTGCGGCACAAAAGGCGGGGGAAAGGGCAGGGTTTTTCATTTTTTGTCCAGATAGGGCTCAACATAACGGTTGAAAATTGAAGCGGTTTTCAGGCCATTTATGGTATATTCATCGTTTGCGAGATCTACATGGGGAACAAGGTAGATGATCATTTGTGTATTTTCCGTCGTGTTGTTTTTGCTTTTGAAGAACCAGCCCAGAATAGGTACTTTTGAGATGAACGGCGTTCGCTGTTCGATAATCGTGGAATCGTTTTGCCGCAGCCCGCTTAATATTACCGTCTCGCCGGAACGGGCGCGGACCTGAGTTGTCAGTATTTTTTCCGAAGTAGGCGGAGGATTGCCGGTAGCCGAAGAAACATCCGCACCGCGTTTTGACACGGAAGCGTTAACGGTGGTTGTGATCATGCCATCACCGGAAACCCAGCCCTCTATTTCAAGAAGGAGGCCGGAGACGATCTCCCGCGTAACACCGGAGTAGATGGGCTTGCCCGTTTCGGGGTCGAAGTTGGAATCACGATAGCGGTAGGTACTGGTATTCTGGAATTTGATTTCCTGGCCGGAAAGGCCAAAGAGTGTCGTATCGGCAAAAACGCTTGCCTGATTTTCGCCAATGGCAACATTCAGCCTGGCCGCAAACTGATAGCCAAAAACCGTGATAACGTCGAAATTGAGGTTCAGAAGATTGCCGAGCTGTCCTGTTACCATCGACCGGTCACCGGGACGCAGCCCGCGCATTTCCGCGGATGTACTCCAGTTAAGATTAGTGCTGTCCTGTACTTGAATGATAAAAAGGTCGTACCTGATACGGGGCTGGGGCCTGTCGATGATTTCCAAATCCTTTAGGAAAAGAGCCTTTCGTTCGTCGCTGCCAAGAAAGAAAAACGTATTGCCATCCCCGGCATCGACAAGGTCTTCCCGTCGTGCGGCAGGCGGCAACGATTTGTATAAATCTTCTGTCCTGATATATTTTAGCCGGATTGGCTCTGATTTGCGCGGTACGTCAACAGTTTTTAGATACCCCTGTACATTGACTGCCGTGTCGCTGTTCACCAGGGCAAGAAATGTCATGTTGTCCGGAAGCGAAACCATTTGCAGGCCCGTAAACCGGGATTGGACAAGAGGCATTGCCTCGTTTGCCAGAAGGTATTTGGTATCGAAACGCTTCCAGTCTTTTCCTTCGTTTTTAAGCCCCGTGATAATATCCGATTGCTGAAGGGGGAATATGTAGAACAAATCGGTTATTTCTTTGTACTCACCGCCACCCTGTTCCAGAATAAGGCTGACGGCGGGGATAAATTCCTTACCGCTGAATTTTGCCCGTTCAACCATTTGATCAGAACGAATAAAAGACAGGTATTCGCGTCCGGCGATGGAAAACAGCCGGTCAAGGACATCGCTTAAACGAGCCTGCTCAACTTCTACTTCATACATACCGCCGCTTTCCCTGATATTGACAATACCGGCCCCGCTTCCAAATCCGGATGTATACTGAGGGGATTGGGTTTTTCGCACCTGGATATAGGTTGCCGAGGATTCCACGGCATAATCGGGGAAAGGTTTCATTATCATTTCCACCGCTTCACGCGGGCCTGCTGTTTCCAGATGGAGGGACAGGCGGATTGTGGGCAGAATATCCTGTAATATTGTCGCGTTTGTTTTTCTGGTAAGCTTTTCCAGAAGCTGCGCAGGGGTTGCATCAAGCGAATCAAGAACGATTAACCCTTCATTGTCTATCGTTATTTTAATGCGGGAGACAATCCAGACCTCCGCCGTTTTTTCCACAAACAGACGGTTCGCCATGAGGAACGAATCAAACGCCTGCTCAAAGCTGGCGCCGTTGTACTGAAAACTCGCGTTCCCCGTAACTGTGTCATCGGATATGATGGAAAGCCGGGAATACGTTGAAAACGCGTACAGAATTTCACGAATGTTCTGATCGACAAATTCAAAACTGATCAATTGATTTCTGCCTGTCTGGGCAGACAGCCACCCGCCGCACAGTACGACCAGCAGCGGGAAGACGAAAAGCCTTTTCACAACCACGCGTCTTTTACCAGCAGCGCAACCACGCCGCCCGCCGCCATGCAGGGGATAAAAGGGATAGAATCCCGCTTGGCGCCCAGAAGCCAGATGAGCCCCGCGGCGCAGGCGGCAAAGGTTGCCGGATACCACCACAGCGGCCCCAGCACCAGGCCGATAAGCCCCGAATACCATACATCGGCAAGCCCAAGCTTTTTTCCGGAAACAAAAAACGCCAGCAGGAAAAGGCCGATACCCGTCCCGCACCCCGCCAGCGACAGGAAGAGAAGCTCCCGCCCCTCAGAAAAAAGTTTTAACGCAAAAAACAACGCGAACGCGCACAGAAACGCAAAGCGCGGTATTGAACCGGTTTTTATGTCGACAACCGCTACGATCACCGAGAACAGGCAGAAAAGGAACGGCGCGGCTATTTTTACCATGGCGCCTATTCTACACCCTTTTGGCGATACCATGCAAGCAAAATATTGAATAAAATTTCAGAAATCAGTGGACAAATACCAATATCGTGATAGAATAAAGACAGGCCGCCGAGTACCGCGCTTCCTCTGTAAAGACGGCTATACGGGAGTATCGAAGTGAAAACCCAAAAAAGAATCGGACTGGTTTTAGTCCTTGTTTTTGGCATAACCAGCGTATCTCACGCAATGGAATGTTTTGTTGCCGGAACGATGATAACGATGGCAGACGGCAGTGAAAAACCGATAGAAACCGTAAAAGTGGGGGAAAGCGTATATTCATACGATGTTGATACCCGGCTGTTGGAAAAAAAGACTGTTTTATCAATCAAGAGCGACTACCACGCCAACGATCCTGATGATTTTAACTTACTGCTGTATTTCTCTGACGGGACTGTGACTGAATGTACAAATAACCACCCATATTACACGAAAGAGCGTGGCTACGCCTCGTACCGGCCAGACAGGACTTTTATAGAGGACGGATTTCATGTCAACCAACTGGAAGAAGGGTTTACCGTCTATAAGCTGACGGGACTGAAAGGACTTGAAGAAGTAAAACTGGTAAAGGTAGTAGAAAAACACGGCCCGGTAGTGACGTTCAATCTAATGCATGTGGAAAAGAACCGCAATTTTTTCGCAGACAAAATACTGGTACATAACGGGTACGGGTATGATAGCGGTTGGCGTGTTAGTGCTCCCGCGAAGGATAAGGGACCTGACGGCGGCGGGAGCAGCGGAGGGTCAAGTCCAGGCGGGGCGGCCCGGCGGGAAGCGGCGAGCGCACTACAGTCGGCCCAAGCGGAGTTGGCCGCATTAGCACCGAATGCGCCGGCCGCGCAGGTCCGGGCGGCGGAAGCGAAGGTGGCGGAAGCCCAAAAGAACTATCAAGCGGCGATGGCGCCGGCCGCAGGGGACCCGGTATTGATAACCAGCGGACAGTATCTGCTTGCAGAGACCGATATGGAACTCCCGGAAAGCGGCTTTGCCGTGGGGCGTGTATATACCAGCGAAGAAACCATTCAGGGGAGCCTCGGGACTGGGTGGGTAACGGTATTGGACAACCGGATCATCCGGGGACGCAATAATATCAGCGAGGCCGTGATAGCCGACGTACAAAGTCGTGTTGCCAAGATAAAGGAAAAGGCGGACAAACACTGGTCGTACTCGTCGACCAACAGCGCAGAGACGAAAATTGACGAGATCTATGCACAAGCGCAGGCGGAGTACAATAGGCTTGTGGAGATACGGGATCGGGGGAATGTTCTGCACGCGCTAAACCAGCGGGTACTGTTTCCGGGTACGCCCGACTACCACGAAGATGTCGGGAATGAGAACCTGGTATGGGTAAGCGAACGGGGAGCGCCGGTGGTATTTGAGCCCGCGGG
>JAIRWM010000160.1 GCA_031268975.1 Treponema sp.
AGTTGTTCGATAACTTCAGGTATCGAACAACTTCCACTAAAATACCGCAATTTCGCAGCCGTAAGGCGAGAAATTGCAAGGACTTGTGAGACAACCAACCGGGTTGTCGAACAAGTCCAATACAGGGAGATAGAATGGCCGATCTGGAATTTATCAATATCTCAAAAAGCTTCGGCGGAATTTCTGCCCTGAGGCAGGCAAACCTTTCCTGTAACAAGGGTCAGGTTCACGCCCTCCTTGGGGAAAACGGAGCGGGAAAAAGCACCCTGTTAAAAGTACTCAGCGGCGCCATCCAGGCGAATTCCGGGGAAATCCGCATAGCGGGAAAAACCGTGAATATCAGGAATCCCCATGATGCCGCGGCTCATGGAGTCGGTACAGTATATCAGGAACTCTCAATCATTCCCAATTTGACGGTAAGCGAGAATATTTTTATCGGCCGTATTCCCAGGAACAAATTTGGCAGCTTTGATAAAAAGAAACTGCGGGAGAATACAAAAGAACTTTTTGAAGAATACGGCGTTACGGATATTAATCCCGATGACATTGCCGGTCCCCTTTCCCTTTCCAAACGTCAAATGATCGAAATCCTCCGCGTACTTTCAAAAAAACCCGCGATTATTATTTTTGACGAAGCTACTTCGGCGCTTACGGAAAACAAGGTAAATTGGCTGCTCAAGCTGGCCCGAAAACTTGCCGATCAGGGCCGCATTGTTATTTTTATTTCCCATCGCATGTCTGAAATCAAGGACGGCTGTGATATTATCACCATTTTACGGAACGGCCAGACTGTCGGAGAAATGAAAGTAAATGAAGTTGAAATGGACAAGGCTATATCATTGATGCTGGGCCGAAAAATAGAAGGCTATTATCCTGAAATTGTAAGCCACAGGGCTGCTGAAAAAGCGATGGAAGTAAAAAATCTCAGCCACAGGCATATTCTGTACGATATCCGCTTTGACCTGTACAGGGGAGAGGTTTTGGGCATAGGTGGGCTTGCCGGACAGGGTCAGGCGGAACTGCTCCTTTCGCTTTTTGGAATACTCAAAAGCAGAAATGATATTTCCCTCTACGGAAAACCGTACCGGATTCATTCGCCGAAAAAAAGCATTGAAAACGGCATAGCGCTTATCCCTGAAGATCGCGGCTTTCAGGGGCTTCTGCTTCCTTTTTCAATAAAATTTAACATTACCCTTTCTTCCCTTTCGCGTCTTGGCGCCGGCCCTCTTTTAAGCGGTATAAAGGAACAAACGGTTGTAACCGAATATATGAACGCCCTTCAGATCAAGGCGTTGAGCAAAGACATGGCCGTGGTAAATCTTTCAGGCGGCAACCAGCAGAAAGTTGTCCTTGCGAAAATGCTCGCCACAGGTCCGAAAATTCTTATGATGCACGACGTTACAAGGGGCGTTGATGTAGGAACAAAAAAAGATATCTTCACCCTGGTGCGAGCCCTTGCCGCCGGAGGAAATTCCATCATCTATTTTTCAACCGACGTAGAGGAATTGGTCAATGTCTGCGACCGTGTTTTAGTGATGTTTGACGGAACCGTTACGGCCTCGTTTTCCGAATCCGAAAGAAACGAGGCAAATATCGTAAGTGCATCCATAGGAGTGAAAAGTGGCATACATAAATAAGGCTTCAATTCTTGTCAGGAAGAATTGGATCGCCTGGGCTCCCTACATCGTTCTGATTATCCTTACCGTGATGATGGCTGCAATAAATCCCAACACCCTGAGCGGGAGATTCCTTGTTAATAAATCAGACTCGATTTTTTCACTTATCCTTGTTTCCATTGGACAAACCCTTGTGCTTCTTTCGGGGGGCTTCGACCTTTCCGTCGGCGGCGTCGTATGCGTTACAAACAGCCTTATGGCGGTACGGATGGGAACAAGCCCGGGAACCATGCTCTTGTGGTCTTTAGTCTGCCTGCTCATAGGTCTGGGAATCGGTTGTTTTAACGGCTTTGTCATTGCCAAAACGAAAATGCAGCCCTTTATAGCCACGCTGGCAACTCAGTCCATTTGTTACGGAGCGGCTCTGCTTATTCTCAAAAAAGACGGAGGTGAAATATCACCGGTGTTTATCAAAGCCGTTATGTACCGGGTCGGCGGTATTCCCCTTTCCGTGATATTAACGGTCGTTATTATATTCGCCTGGTTTTATGTACGCCGTACGCCATTCGGCCTTTCACTGTACGCCGTAGGCGGTGACGAAAAGGCAGCCCACCTTAACAGTATAAATGTATTCAGGATGAAAGTACTTGCCTACGGTTTATCAGGATTTTTCGCCGCCCTTACAGGGATTTATCGTACAGCCCAGCTGGTTTCCGGATCTCCTACCGCCGGGGCGGCCTTTGTAATGACCTCGATAACCGCGGCGGTTATCGGCGGAACGGTTATTACCGGAGGCGCAGGCGGCCTTGTGGGCACAATAGTGGGAGCGTACATATTAAGGGGAATTACCGATCTCCTGGTATTTCTTCGGGTATCCTCATACTGGACTTCGCTGGTACAGGGGGTTCTTCTTGTGGCCGCGGTAGCGTTGACCTCCTACGCAAAACTTCGCAAAAACAGTGAGGCATAAAATGAAAACACAGGATTTCTGGGTAAGGCATTCCAGCGTTATCACCATTTATGTAATCGCCCTTTTTTTACTGGTCCTGGTTTCAATTCTCAGGCCCGGCTACGCCAGCGCCAATAATCTCAATATCCTTTCAGCAGCTGCCGCCGTACTGGGAATTACCGCCATAGGCCAGACTTTTGTTATCCTGACCGGCGGCATGGACCTTTCCATACCCTGGATGTTTTCCATTTCAGCCTTCCTTTTCGCGGGAATTACCGGCGGCGACAGCAGTACCATGATCTATGCCATTCCCGCGGCATTACTTGCCGGCATAGGAATGGGTCTTGTCAACGGTTTTGGGATCGCCTATGTCGGTATCGTCCCGGTTATCATGACAATATCCACCAATATCATTTTTCAGGGCCTTCTTGTAGGAATTTCCGGCGGCATGCCCGGCGGCGCTCCGCCGGAAACTTTCAAAATTTTTGCTTCAGGCGGCATGGGCAGTGTTTCAACGCTTTTTATGCTGTGGGTGATCATTTCCGCCATTGTACTGGTGGTACTGCACAAAACCCGGTTCGGCAGGAACATTTATTCCGTGGGAAGTAACGAAAACGTCGCATTCTTTTCAGGTATCAACGTTAAGCTGACCAAGCTGTCTGCCTATGCCATTTGCGGGCTTTTTACCGCGGCCGCGGCCATTCTGTATTCGGGCAGGCTCGGACAACTCTACCTTGCCATGGGCGAACCCTACCAGATGCAGTCCATCGCCGCTGTAGCTATCGGCGGTGTCTCACTCAACGGCGGCAAGGGCAGTTACGCCGGTACCATGGGAGGAGTTCTTATCATTGTCGTACTCAATGGATTTCTTTCCGCCATGAACATCCCGCCCAACGTACAAAAGATCGTTTATGGCGCGGTGCTTTTTATCTCGGTCCTCATCGCAGCCCGGCAAATGAGCCTCCCCACAAAAAAACGGCGGGATTTAAACCCGGCATAAACCGCCGCCGGGTATGCACCCGCTTGCGAATCAAATCATCGCGATTCCGCCGTTGACATCGACGCAGGCGCCGGTGATGTATGAAGCGTAATCGCTTGCCAAAAAAAGGCAGGCTCCGGCGACGTCTTCACCGGTTCCGATGCGGCCCAGCGGCACGGTCTTCGGATCGTAGCCGAAGTCCGTGGTCATCCCGGTAGCGATAAGCCCGGGGGCGACGGAGTTAACCCGTATCTGTTTTGCCGCTCCGGCTTTTGCCAGGCTTTTGGTGAGGGTAAGAACCGCCGCCTTGGACGAAGGATAGTCCGGGGTAACGACAATGCCTCCGCTCCGGGCCGCCTGGGACGCGAGGTTGATAATGCAGCCGCCGCCCTGATTTTCCATTACCCGAAAAGTTTCGCGGCAGATAAAAAACAGGCCCTTTACGTTAATGTCAAACGTAAAATTCCACTGGTCTTCAGTAACGTCGTAAAGGTTTCCCCTGCGGGAAACTCCGGCGCAGTTAAGCAGTATATCAAGGCGGCCGAGTTTCCCGGCCGCCTCGCGGACAAGAGCCTTGTCGTCGTCTTCCCTGCGGAGGTCCGCCGCGATGCAGACGCTTTTCACCCCTGTTTCCGATTCAATGTACGCCGCGGTTTTTTCAAGGTTCTCTTTCCGCACGTCGGTAAGAACCATGCCGCCTATATTGTGTTCCGCGTACATTTTCGCGCAGGCCGCTCCAATACCGCCCGCCGCGCCGGTAACAAGAGCCGTTTTCTTTTCCAGTGTAAACATGTCTCCCCCTCTACAGCATTTTGCAGGGATTTTCCAAATATTCCCTGATACGGGCAAGGAACTTTGCCGCCGGCGCTCCGTCGATCACCCGGTGATCGTAACTCAGCGTAAGCTTCATTACCGGATGAATCTCCACAGACTTCCCGCCGTCGATCCCGGTTACCGCAACCGGAGTATCTTCAATCATCCCAATCGCGAGAATACCGGCTTCCGGCGGATTGATGATGGCGGTAAATTCCTCAAGGCCGAACATGCCAAGGTTGGAAATGGTAAAGCTTCCGCCGGAATAATCGGCCGGCTCCAGGCCGCCGTTCCGGGCTTTGCCGGAAAGTTCCTTGATCGCAAGGGCAAGGTTTTTCAGCGAAAGTAGATCGGCGTCTTTTACCACGGGTACGATAAGGCCGTCGTCAACCGCCACGGCAACGCCAAGGTTGACAAAATCTTTCTGCCAGATTCCTTCGGCGGTAAGTTCGGCGTTCATTTCAGGGAAATCCAGCAGCGCCCGCACTGCCGCCATCGCGATAAGATCGTTGTAACCGACCGCTTTTTCAAGCGCCGCGCGGAGCCGGACGGCTTCGTCCATTCGTACTGAAACCCGGTGGGCGGCTTGAGCGTTTTCGTTCTGGCTCTGCTTCATCCTTTCGGCGATGATTTTCCGCATGCCCCTCATGGGGACAATTTTTTTCCTGCCGCCGGAAGCGCCGCCCGCCGCGTACGCACGGCCCCCGCGGGCCCGTTCTACATCATCCCTGGTGATTTTTCCGCGCGAGCCCGAGCCGGGTACTCCGCCAAGGGCGACTCCCGCGAGGGCGGCGGTTTTTGCCGCCAGCGGCGTTGCCTTTACCGAAGCGCTCCCCGCTTCCGCCGCGGCCAAAACGTCCCGCTCAACAATCATGCCGTCTGTTCCGGTTCCCCGGAGACTTTTCCAGTCAACGCCGCGCTCGGCGGCTGTTGTCTTCGCCCTGGGCGAGACAAACACCCGGCCTGCCGGGCCGCCGCCTGTGGACACGCCGCCGCCTGACCCCGCCGCGCTGCCGTCTGAGCCCGCACCGCCGCTTCCTGCGGACGCGCCGCCGCCTGAGGCCGGGCCGGCATCCGCCAGTACGCCGGAAATATTTTCACCGGGTTTTCCCACAACGGCGATAAGGCCGGTGATGGGAACAACGGCGCCGGGACCGGCTACGATTTTGAGGAGCGTTCCGGAAACCATGGCGTCAATGGTGATGGTAAGCTTGTCGGTTTCCATGGAAAAAAGAGGTTTTCCCTCAACGACTTCCCCGCCTTCCTGAACGAGCCATTCAATGATCGTTCCTTCGGTCATCTGGAGGCCCTGCTTGGGCATTATAATTCGTTCTGCCATACACTTCCCCTTATACTTTATGGAGGGTTTTCTTTACCGCCGCCACAATGTCCACAACCTGGGGAACAACGGCGTTTTCAAGGCCCAGGTTAAAAGGAAGCGAGCACATCTTCGAGCCAACCCGTTCGGGAGGCGCGTCAAGGTAGCCAAACACTTCTTCAGTGACCCGGGCGGCGACTTCGGTACCCCAACCCATGTTTTTGTGGGCTTCGTGGACCGTCACGAGTCTTCCGGTTTTTTTGACGGAAGTGGTGATGGTCGTAATATCAAGGGGCGCCAGTGTCCGGGGATCGATTACTTCCACCGAAATGCCTTCTTTGGCAAGCAGATCCGCCGCTTCCAGGGATTTCCCCCGGTACAGAAAGTTCGCCACTACCGTCGCGTGCTTTCCTTCCCGGACAATTTCCGCCTTGCCAAAAGGAACGGCGAATTCCGCGTCGTCGGGAACTTCGCCCTTGGCCGCGTACAGGGCCTTGTGTTCGAAAAACAGCACCGGGTTATCGTCCCGAATCGCCGTGCGGAGCAGGCCGGCGGCGTCGGCGGGACTTGACGGGCAAACCACCTTGACGCCGGGAATGTTCATCATCATGGACTCTACAGACTGGGAATGCTGGGCGCCGTTGCCCCGGCCGATTCCCTGCTGGCCCCGGACTACAAGGGGAACTTTTACTTTTCCGCCGAACATATAGCGAATTTTGGCGGCCTGGTTCAGCACCTGATCCATGGCAAGGTAGAGAAAGTCCATGTACATAAGCTCTACCACAGGCCGCATACCGACGCTGGCCGCGCCGACCCCCGCGCCGACAAAAGTATTTTCCGAGATGGGGGTATTCCGCACCCGGTCTTCGCCGAATTCATCAAGCAGACCCCGGGTACATCCGAATATCCCACCCTGTTTGGCGACATCTTCGCCCATGACAAAAATCGCCGGATCCCGGCGCATTTCTTCCGCCAATACGTCTCTTATGGCAATCGCATAGGTTTTAACGCTCATAGAGGATACGCTCCTTCAACATACATTCCGTCCATTACTGTGGCCGGGTCCGGTTCCGGCGCCAAGAGGGCAAACTGCGCCGCCTCGTCAACATCGGCCTGGGCTTTGCTGTCAATCTCCGCAAGTTCCTTTTCCGGAGCAACGCCGTTTTCCAGAAGATACGCCCTGAACCGTTTCAGCGGGCATTTTTCCATCCAGGCCTCAACTTCTTCCCTGGTGCGGTACACTTCCGGATCGCCGGTCCAGTGGCCTTTCCAGCGGTAAGTCTTTGCCTCGATAAGCGACGGACCTTCTCCGGCAAGGGCTCTTTCCTTGCATTTCGCGAAAACGTCAAGGATCGCCATTACATCGTTTCCGTCAACCACAAAGCCCGGCATATCGTAACCGGTCGAACGGACGGCGATATCCTTTACCGACGTAGACTGTTTTACCGGAACCGAAATACCAAAACCGTTATTTTCGCAGACAAAAACCACCGGCAGCTTCCAGACAGAAGCCAGATTAAGGGATTCGTGGAACGTTCCCTGGTTGCTTGCCCCGTCGCCGAAAAACGCGACGGTTACATGTTTCTGCTTCCGCAGTTTTTGGGCCAGGGCACCGCCGACGGCAATCGGGAGCCCGCCGCCGACTATGGCGTTCGCCCCCAGGTTGCCTTTGGCCAGATCGCAGATATGCATGGAACCGCCCCTGCCGTGACAAAACCCGGCTTCTTTTCCCATAAGCTCGGAAAAAGCGCTCTTTAAGTCCCGGCTCTTGGCAATACCATGTCCGTGTCCCCGGTGGGTTGAAGTGATGTAATCGCCGTCGTCCAAAAGACCGATAACGGCGCCGCTTACGGCCTCCTGCCCGATACAAAGGTGCACCGAGCCGCGGAGCTTATTCTCCTGGAAAAACCGGAACGCGGTCTCTTCAAATAATCTGATTTGCCGCATTACCCGGTAGATATCCAGCAGCTTTTCCCTGCCGTACTTATTTTCCTGTTTCACGGGTTTTCCTCCTGAAAGAAACTTGACAGAATCATTATAACAAATTAAAAGTGGTATTACAATAAAAAAATTGGTATTATTTATATGCCACCTTAAGGAAGGACAATGTTCGAACATTTACAGCACAAACGGATCTACGAAGAAGTCGTAGAACTGATTATACAGCAAATCCGCTCAGGGAAGCTCAAAATGGGCCAAAAACTGCCTCCTGAACGGGTTTTGGCCGAAGAAATGGGGGTAAGCAGGACCAGCCTGCGCGAAGCCCTGAGAGCCCTGGAAAGCATGGGGTTTATCTACTCGGTAACGGGCGGGGGGAACTACGTTAACTCCGTTTCCATAGGAAACGTTCTTTCGCCCCTTTCCGCCATGGTCGCCCAGGATACAAAGTTCGCCGCCGATATTATCGACGTCCGCCGCCACCTGGAAGTACACATGGCCTCCCTTGCCGCGAAAAACGCCACAAAACAGCAAATTTCCCAGATTTACAGCACCATCCTCAACATGCAGTCCGAAGTGGAGGAAGGGGGAATCGGCATAAAGGGGGACAACCAGTTTCACCTGGAAATCGCGAAAGCGTCGCAAAACAGGGCCTTTGCCGTCATATCCGAGCTTGTCGGCGAACTGATGGCGGAATCCCGCAAAGCTACGCTGGAAATACCCGGCCAGCCGCTAAAAAGCATCGAAGACCACATAGCGATTTTTGAAGCCATACGGGACGGCGACGAAAACCGGGCCGCCGCCGCCATGGAAGGCCATTTGAACAAAGCCTGGCAGAATCTGGGGGTGATGTAGGACACCCGGCGGTGCGGCCCGGGAAAACGCTAATCCAGTATGGCAATAGCCCTGACCGGAGATCCGTCCCGCCCTTCCAGCTTCAGCGGCAGGGAAAAGAACGTAAACACCGTGTCCACGGGAAGAAGCTCCATGTTCGCCAGTCCTTCAACAATGACGATCCGTTCTCCCAGCATCTTTACATGAACGTACTTCCAGTCATGGCCGTTGGGCGTCGGCATATCCATTCCGACAAGGCCGACTTTCTTTTCCACAAACCAGTCGGCAAGTTCCTTTGAAACATACGGAAAGCCGGAAAAGAACGACTGGTCGGGAAACTTTTTGTCCCAGCCGGTATGAAGCAGAACGTTAACGCCCCGGGAAATGTGCTTTTCCACAGGCGCGAGATCTTCCGGGGTAATCGGCGTGTCGGGGGCCTTTTTTGTCAGATCAAGCCGCACTGCCTTGACCACGAGCCGTTCCAGCGGGATTTTGTCTACCGTTTCCCCGTCGTTGTAAAAATGCCGCTGGGCGTCCATGTGCGTCCCCTGATGAAGGGATGTAACAAGCCTGGAAAGATTATAGCCAAGCGTTTCAAGACTACAGTGCCAGCTTATGGATATTTTGGGATCCATCGGCATACCGGGCGCTCCATCATAAAGGGGCGCGCTCAAATCCACGAGTTTACTCATAATGTACCTCCATTAGCTCCCGCCGGAAATACCGGAGACGCATGCGGCCGCTCCCGTCCGGAAGCGGCCGCCGTCGAATGTCCGCCTAGTAGACGAAATCGTCCAGATTGTCCTTATTGAAGAGTTTGGGCTGCGGTATGGTAAATATTTGTCCGCTGGGCTCAATTTTGATGGTCCCAAGCCTGCCCGCGCTAAAACTCGCGCCGGGGGTGGGTGTAAAGCCGGCGTTCAGCTCGGCGTCAACCATGTACAGGCCAAGATAACCTTCCGCGGGAGGATCCCAAAGCTGGAAACCCTTGGAAGAACCGTCGACTATAAACTGCTTCATTTCGGAGGGCAGTCCGAGGCCGGTAACAATTACCCTGTCGGCAATACCGCGGGTCTGCACGACTTTGGTAGCGGCGGCGATTCCGACCGTGGTGGGAGCAATAACCCCGCGAAGATTGGGATACTTGGTCAGAAGGGCTTCCATTTCCGTGGTGGACTTTTCAGGCTGATCATCGCCATACACAACATCTACCAGCCTCATCTGGGCATACTTGGGGTTGCCCTTGGCAAGCTCGTCCCTCATCAACTGAACCCAATAATTTTGATCCGGCGCGTCCGTAGTGGCGGAAAGAATGGCGAATTCGCCCTGACCGCCGATAAGGCTGTGGAGCAGATCGAGCTGGGCGACGCCGATGGTGTCGAAGTTGGTCGGCAGAATGGCCGCGTCCCGGTGGGTTTCGCTGCCGGGAATGTCCTGGTTGATGATATAAATCCGGGTGCCTTTCGCACGGGCATCATCAAAGGTTCCATTCAGAGCGTCGTTGGAATTGGCGGCGATAAAAATGGCCTTCGCTCCGTTCTGTACCGCGGCTTCCACATACTCAATCTGGCTCGTAGCTTCCGGCGTTGCCGGACCGGTAAAGATGTACTCATATTTGGCAGAAGAAGGATCAAGCTCCTTAAGCGCCTGATCAAACCCGGAACTCAGGGCAACAAAATAAGGGTTGCCAAGATTTTTGGGAATGAAATAAACCTTAACCTTCCCGCCGCCGGCAGACTGGCTCTTCCCGCCGCAGGCGGTAAATACCATCAGGGCCGCCAGGATTAGACACACACCAATAAACAATACTCTCCTTGTCACTTTCATTTCTTCCTCCATAATCCGAAACTTCCGTATAAACCAGCCCATTAACAGGACCGGCCCTGTCGCCGTGACATTTCGCCGGCGGCTATTTATCCTTCATTTCCTGCAGCAAACTGCTGATATTGGGAATGATAATGGATACCAAAAGTATAAGACCCATAACAAACATCTGGGCGTCAGAAGTAATATTGGCGACAATAAGACCGGTTTTCATGATAATAACCAGAATTACCGCAATTACGGTTCCGATAATACTGCCCCGGCCCCCGTTAATATCCGCCCCGCCCAGCAATACCATAATCACCACATCAATTTCCGAATTCAGGTGCATGTCGTACCGGACAAGGAGAAGCCGCGACATGGTAAGAATTCCCATAAGGGCGGATACAAACCCGGACATGATAAAAAGGCTCAGCTTAACCTGCCTGGTGTTAATCCCGCTGTGAATGGCCGCCTGCTCATTGGCGCCGACGGCGAAAATCTTTCTGCCGAAACCGGTCCTGTGAAGCAGCAAATAAAAGAACGCCGCCACCAGTAAAAAAATAAAAAGGGTAATGCCGAAATTGGCGCCCCCCACGGAAAAGAGCGTTTTCTTTTCAAAACTGTTAAACCACTGGGGAAAGGCGCCCTGGCTCTTGTCCCCGATAAAAATCTGGGAAATCCCCCGGAACAGGTTCATTGTACCGATGGTAACAATCATGGCCGGCAGATTAAAATACGCTATCAACAGGCCGTTAATAGTCCCGCAGCCAATGCCGGTAAGAATGCCAAATACGATGGAGGCCGCCATTGGAAGCCCCGCGTGGAACAAAAGAGCCGTAACTGTCGCGGAACAGCACATGACCGCAGGAACAGAAAGATCTATCATCCCGGCGGTTACGATAAGCGTCATTGTCAGGGCGGTCATACCCAATTCCATATACCGGGTAGAGGTCCGCAGGATATAGGAAAGATCGCGGAAACTGGCGGAAAGAGACATACTGACGATGAGCACAACTATCAAAAGCGCGAAAGGCACCAGTTCCCGGCGCGCTAAAATATTCCCTATACGGCGGGTCTTGAGACCTCTGATCGATCCGGTATCCATCTGCATTTCCTTATCTATCTCCCTGCGCGGCTTATTTTTGTTTTGGCCTGCATCACTGTCACCAGGCGATCAATCAAAAGGGCTATTACAATAATAAACCCGTAACTAAACCGCTGCACCGTTCCCGGAATACCCACCATGGCTATCATGGTATTGATGGTTCCCAGAAGCAGGCATCCAAGCAGCACGCCGATTACCGTTCCCTTCCCGCCTGACACACTGACCCCGCCAATGATTGTCGCCGAAATAACGACAAACTCAAGACCGTTGCCGGTATTGTTTGGATTTACATAGCCGAAACGTCCCGCGGACATCATGGCGGTAATCCCGCACAGAAATCCGGTAATTAAAAAAATCAAAAATTCCGTTTTTTTACAGTCAATGCCCCTCAGGTGGGCCGCTTCCCTGTTCGATCCGACCGCGTAGACTTCCCGGCCAAAGTGGGTGTAGCGCAGCGCGAGGAAAAACACAAACGCGATGGCAAGGGCGATAACGACCAGCCAGGGAACCAGCACTTCGCCAAACGAGATGCCTTCCGATACAAACTTGTCCAAAAGCGGAGGCAGTTCATAGCCGGTTACCATCTTGCCTTTTGAAATGATATATGTGAGTCCGCGATACGCGTTCATGGTACCCAGCGTTACAATTATGGCGGGAATTTTCAGATAGGAAACAAGATAGCCGTTAAAAGCGCCGCCAAGCGTTCCAACCGCCATGGAAACCAAAAGCCCCGTCCACAGGGACACTCCCGCGTCACGGAAAAGCATCCCCGCCACCATGGCGCTCAGGGCCACCGCCGACCCGATGGACAAATCAATGTCCTGGACAATGACGACCATCATCATGCCCATTGCCATGGTCAAATTCAGGGGCATCCACAACAAAACGCTGTTAATGACGCCCGGCAGCCGGGTTTTGGTAAAAAGCTCGGGCCTCGCGATACCGGAAATCAAAAAAATCAAAACAATGATACCGAAAGTCACAAGCTCTTTTATGTTATTGCTGAAAAATCGTTTCAAGGCGGTATTCATTTTGCCATACTCCGCTTCCTTGCGGTCGACGCCGCCATCATAATTTTCTTGCTGTCCAATTCGCCGCGATTGAACTCTGCCGTTATATGACCATCGCACATAACGTATACACGGTCCGAAAGCTGCAAAATCTCAGGCAGTTCCGACGAAATCATCAAAATGGCCTTGCCCTGCTTGGCCAATTCGTTAATCAGTTTATACACTTCCGCTTTTGCGCCGACATCAATACCCCGCGTCGGCTCGTCAAGAATAAGAATGTCAGATTCGGTAAGAAGCCATTTTGCGATAACAACTTTTTGCTGATTCCCGCCGGAAAGCTCCCGCACCGCCTGATTCGAATCCCTCATGCGGACATTAAGGTACTTGGCATACTGTTTTACGAGGTCCGCCTCTTTTCTGGATTGTATAAACCCAAACCTTGACGCTATGCGTCCCAGAATGGCGAATGTCATGTTAAACTTTATGCTGAACGGAGCGACCAGTCCGGTCCGGGCCCTGTCTTCTGAAACCATGGATATTCCCAGCTTCATGGCCTGCAGGGGATTCCTGATAGCCGCCTTTTTCCCCTTGACATAAATATCGCCGGTAAAGGCCGGCTGGGTTCCGAATATGGCGGAGGCAACCTCGCTGCGGCCGGCTCCGACAAGACCTGCCATACCGACAATCTCCCCCTTGCGGACATTGAGGGTTATATCCGCGTACTGCCCGGGATAGCTTAAGCTTTTTGCCTCCAGCACGACATCCCCTATCGGAACCGTTTCTTTAACAATAAGTTCCTTGAAGGTTCGGTTAATCATCATATGGACAAGTTTATCCTGATCCGCGTCTTCCCTGGGACACTCCCCGACCAGGTTCCCGTCCCGCAGTACGGTAATCCTGTCGGCTATTTCCAGAATTTCGTCAAGCCGGTGCCCGATAAACACAATGGCCTTACCCTGCTGCTTGAGCTTCCGGATCATTTCAAAAAGGGTAGCCACTTCGCCGTGTGAAAGAGCTGCGGTCGGTTCGTCCATAATGATCACTTTGGCGTTTTGCGACAGGGCGCAGGCGATTTCGATCATCTGCTGATCGGCGATGGTCATTCCGCGGACAGGATCCCTGCTTCGCATACGGACATCCAGGCTTTCCAGAAGGGCGTCGGACTGCCGGTACAACTGATTCCAGTTAATGACGGGCGTTCCCCTGCCCCGGGTGTGGCCCAGGTACAAATTTTCCGTTACGTTCAAGTCCTGAAAAGTAAGCGGTTCCTGGTGAATCAGGGCGATCCCGGCCTGTCGGGCGGAGTGGGGATTCTTAAACTGCACCGGGTGATCGTCTATCAAGAGCTGCCCGCCGGAAGGGGTATGTACTCCGCCGATAATCTTGACCAGAGTTGTTTTGCCGGCCCCGTTTTCGCCGATCAGCGCATGAACCTCTCCCGCGCAGATATCAAAATCAACATCCCTTAAAACATATACGCCGCTAAAGGTCTTGCTGATCTTTTTTGCCTGCACGATGGGCTGAGTTGACATATATAAACTCCTCCGGACAACACTTTCCCCGCGCCGGGACAATAGAGGTTTCCAAGACTTCTATTTTGGCGCGAATTTATCAATCGCGGTTCGGGAAAACCCCGGTACAGTGTAGCATACCACAAAGTTTTTGAATAGCGCAATGCCTCCTGACCGCCATGGACGGCGGCCACCCGTAAATGACCAAAAACGCCCCCGCGTTTTTGGACCGACATGGACGTCGACATTGCCCAAGCGTTTCGCTTTCGTTATACTAAAATTCTATGACAATTCCGGATCCGTGCGGCCGGCAGGCCGCGCCGAATGATTTAACAGGAGGTACGGCCTCATGAAACTGTACAGCCGCGGGCAGCTTATCTTTTTTTCTGTGTTAACCGGTCTTATTATCGCGATGTTTTCCCTGGGGATTGGGATCTTAAAGTTCCCCTTTTCCGGGCGGGATTCCGAAGAAGCGGAAATGGCCGGTACGAAAGAGCCCGGACAGGGTTTCGTTCTCCGACAATCGGGAAGCCCTTTGGGCCTCAGCCCGGAGTCGCTGAACGCCCAGGATCTGGTTCCGTTCAGCGCCGACGAGCGGGAAAATATAGCGGTTTACGAACAGTACAACGAAGCCGTAGTCAACATTACAACCGAGACCGTGGGGATCAACTGGTTCCTCGAACCGGTGCCCCAGGACGGCGGATCGGGTTCGGGTTCGATTATTGATACCCGGGGTTATGTGCTTACCAACCATCATGTTATCGAAAAAGCCTACAAGGTTTTTATCAACCTTTCCGACGGGACCCAGCTTGAGGGAACCATAACCGGGTCCGATCCGGAAAACGATCTTGCGGTAATTAAATTTACCCCTCCGCAGGGCGCCGCCATCACCACCATACCTCTGGGTGATTCCGACTCTCTCAGAGTAGGCCAGAAAGTGCTCGCCATCGGGAATCCGTTCGCGCTGGAACGGACCCTTACTGTCGGCATTGTTTCCGGCCTTGGCAGGCCCATTCAGATTAACCGGCAGAACATCGTTCGAAACATGATACAGACCGACGCTTCAATTAACCCCGGCAATTCCGGGGGGCCGCTGCTTGACTCACAGGGGAGAATGCTCGGAATAAACACGATGATCTATTCCCCGTCCGGGGGCTCGGTAGGCATCGGTTTTGCCATTCCGGTCAATACCGCAAGGCGCGTCGTATCCGAACTTATCGAACATGGTAAAGTCCGCAGGGGCTGGATAGACGCTTCCGTGGTTCAGCTTTTTCCCAACCTGGTCCAGTACGCCAAACTGCCGGTATCGTCGGGGCTTATGGTTTCCCGGACAAAGCGCGGTGGCCTCGCGGAACAGGCCGGACTGCGCCAGGGTTCAGAGCCGGTACGCTACGGCTCCACGGTTATTTATCTTGGCGGGGACATAATCACCGGCATGGACGGAATGACGGTCAATACGCTTACCGATCTGTATTCCGCGCTGGAAGACAACAAACCCGGCGAAAAAGTTGAAACAGAGGTGATGCGGAACGGAAAAACGGTCAAGCTGCAAATAACCCTGTCTGACCGGGAAGAAGTACTGAACCAGTAATCAATACAGTACCCCAAATCCGATGCCGAAAAACCCGCCTGAGTTGTTTTTCCGGTGCCAGAACCCTCCGGAAAGGGAAAGGATCAGGCTGGAAGAAAAGAATTTCAGTTCCAGGGCGGACATAAACGGTCCCGGGCCCTCGCTGCCGTCGTCATCGCCGGAAGAACCCGGCGCGTAATCCCAATGGGCCGAAAGCCCGCCGGAAAAGTCCTTATACCGGAACAGCAGCCCTCCGCCGGCGGCCAGCCGGGGCGAAGCGGTGTCCGGGCGGCCGCCGAAACCGGCCCAAAGCAGGCCGGGCGTAAAGAGCAGATCAAGAACGGGATCTTCCAGAATACGCAGCGAAAGGGGAAAGGAAATTCCCGGCCCGGTTCCCATACCGAACGCGGTATAGGGGCCCTGTTCCGCCCAGCCGCAGGAAACGGCGGCCGCCGCGCCGAGCCCGGCCCTTCCCTCTCCCGGCTGGAGAAAACTCCACTTTGCCGAAGCGCCGCCGCCCCATACCGCGCCGCCGTCAAACCGGGGGCTTATGTTAAGGGCGGCGGCCAGCTCAAGCCTGTCCAGAAACGAAGCGCGCAGCGCTGTCGCCAGGGGAAGGCTTTCCCAGGCCGCGCCGTCAAGAAGAGGCTTTCCCGCGAGGATCATCCCCTCAATTTGATAGGAATGGGCCGGAAGGGATTCCGGGGAAGCCGCGAAAAAAAGGCCGCCCTGGGAAGAAAAAGCGGAAAGAGGCCGGATTTCAAGGGAAGTATCCAGTTCGGCCGTATAACTTTGAATAAACGGAAACGCCCCTTCGCCGTCCCGGACGGAAAGCCGCAGCGTGTACTCGCCGTCGGGAAGCTCCAGACCCCGGCTGTCTTTCCCGTTCCAGGAAACATCCTGATACCATGTTTTGAATGGCCCCAGTGTTTTTGAAAAGACCCGATTTCCCCGGCTGTCAAAAACCTCAAGCTGCCCCGTCCCCGGCGCGGAAACGGAAAACCCCAGCTCCGTGGTTCCCAGCGCCCCCGAATTCCCCGGATTAAAGCGTTTCCGCTTTTGGCTGATTCCCGACACGGAAAGCGCTGCCGTTTTAAGGACAATCTCAAGGCGCTGCAGGGTTCCCTCGCCTACATACACAGCCCGAACGTTTTTTTCCCAGCCAAACGCCTCTACAGAAACAGTACGCCAGCCGGTTTCGGCGGCGAAAACCGTATCGTAGACCCTGGTTCCGTCAACATACACGGCGGGATCGAAGGGAAGATCCTCCGGCGACTGCGGATCTTTTTTTATGTCGAGAAAAATCTCTCCCTTTGCTCTTTCAAGATCAACGGTAACTTCTATTCTGCTTGCAGATCGGATTACAACACGGAACCGCCTTTCAACATACCCTTCTTTCGTTACCCGCACACTGTATTCGCCGCTCCGCAGAGAACCAAAGCCAAGCGGCGTCTGGCCGCGTTCCACTCCGTCAATAAAAACCGTTGCCCCTTCCGGGACGCTGTTCACATAGAACCCCGTTCCTTCAACCTCGTCATAAGTATCCGCCCGAACAGGCAGCGGAAGAAAAAAAAGCGCGAAACAAACGGAACAAAAAAACAGCGTGAACGCAAAGCCGCCCCGGGCCGCGTACAAAAGCTCCCGCACCGGGCCTGTTTCGGCATGATTTGCCGCGTTGTTATCAGACATGCGGCAAGTATACCCGACAGCTACCCTTTATCAAAGCGTCCGAAAATATGCAAGATCAACAGGCAGGATGTGACGGCGAGAGATGAAAGGCGGAAAACCGCTGAACTGGAAGCAAAGCTCAAACAAAAGGACGGCGGAATGATCTGGACAAAACAGGGGCCGAGCCCTGGATTCGCCTGACCGCGGATTATATACGCCCGACTCTGGATTGTGTACGGCAAAGTCTGCCGTATACACGGCAAGGTCTGCCGTATACACGGCAAGGTCTGCCGTATACACGGCAAAGTCTGCGGTATGTACGCCAAAGTCTGCGGTATATACGCCAAAGTCTGCGGTATGTACGGCAAAGTCTGCCGTATATACGCCAAAGTCTGCCGTATATACGCCAAAGCCTGCGATATATACGCCAGACTGTGGATTATATACGCCAAAGTCTGGCGGACGTCCGCCAGAGTCGGGAGGGCGTCCGGCAGAGTCGGAACGGCGTGGTAACAATCGGAAGCAGAGCGTTTAACGAGGCCGGCAACCTCACCAGGGTTACGCTGCCCGGCGGGCTCAAGGCGCTGAATCAGGCTATTTTTTGGGATTGCGAAAGCCTGACCACGGTGAACCTGCCCGTGAAAACACGGCGGACCATTCAGGGTTGGGGCTATACCAGCGGCTTTTAGTTTCGGAGAAAGGCGGGGGCGGCGTAAGGCGTCCAGAGGCTTGCGTCTGCGGACAGAAACAGCAGGCCGCCGGGGCAGGCCCACAGTTCGCTTTCCCCGGGAAGTTCGCTTCCCGTAGGAAGCGGCGCCAGAACGGTGTCTCCGGCGGCCCAGTTTTCTGCTTCGCGGAATGGCGAAGCAGAAAACCAGGGGCCGTTGTGGGGAATGACCACCGCCGCGGGAGAAGAATCCCGGGCTTTCAGGTAACTTGCCCTGAAGCCGGAAGCGGCGGTTTTTTCGGCGGCCGCTTTCCAGTCAACGCGCCAGGGATCTTCCCGCACCTCCGCCGGAGCGCCGGCGGAAAGCAGGGCCCTGAAGCGCCGCCAGTCGAAGAACCTGCCGCGCCGTACCGGGTTGGCGCTTTCCACGCCGGGGTGGGCTTCTTCCAGCGCCTGGTAAAAGGCGGCGTCGACCCCGCCTTTCCAGCTGAGGCGCAGTACGCCGCCGCCGGCGTCAAACGGAAAAATCGCGCCCGCGGGCCGGAACATGCCGGGGCCGATGCCCTTCTCCGGCCAAAACGGCCGCGCGGTTACGGGGCTTGGCCATTCGCGGAAAATGTCCATAACGGGGACACCGCCGGAGGCGTTGGCCGAAAGCCGGTTTCCGTTTCGGCCATACCATTCCAGTTCCCACGACGGCTCTCCCAAAACTTCAAGCCAGGATTCCGGCGGCCGGGGAAATTCCGGAACAAGGGCGGAGGATAAGGCCGGATTGGAACAGCCTGTCAGCGCCGCGGACGTTAAAAGCGCCGCCGGAAACACAAAAAACGCAAACAAACGGGTTTTCATGCTGTATAAAGGGCGCCGGGAACCGCCCTGCTTTGACCGCAAGATTGCTTTTTTTATCCAACTGGTACATACTACCGGGGATGGACAGCAAAGAGTACCAGGATGCCCTGGCCGCCGCGGTTGAAACGCGCCGTCTTTGGCTTGAAAAAACGGAATTTCATAAACTCAAGGATCAATGCAGGGCCTTTCACAACGCTTTTTCGACAGTTTACAGTCAGCTGATCCAGAAACGGCTTATCCGCGAAGATCCCTACAAACAGGAAGCGAAAGCCGGGGAAATCAAGGTTCCCGATCCGGTAAGCAGCGACGGCGACAAAACGGAACAGTTAACCGTGTGCCTTTCGGCTTACGATAACCAGCTTGATTTTCTGGTAAACTTTTCGCAGTTCAGCGTTGAATTTTTAACCCTGGAAAACATAAAAAGAATCATTGCCCTGATACGGTACATCGACTGGACCAAATTTACCATGGACACCCAAAACCCCACGACAAAGGTCCTTGTGGACATTACCATACAGGCAAGAACCGGCGGGGATCCCCTTTCCGGCCGGGTTATCGGCGACGCGCTGAACGCCCTGGACAAGGCAAGCGCCGCGATAATGGGCTGCCTCAGGGAAGCCGCGTACTTTGACCGGGAATCCTACAAGCTGGAACTCAGGCGAAATCTGACCGGCGCCATGAAGTCGGGCGAAGCGGCTCCTGAAAACATACGGAAAAAATTTCACGCCGCCATGCCGGGGGAGCCGTTTTACCCGGACCTCGTGGAAGAGGTTCTAAAGGAAGATTTTACCCCGGGCGGAGAGAAAATCCGCGAAACGGTTTTAAAGCAGCTGGCGGTCCCGGAAAACAGGCCGAAAGCGGTAAAGCAGGAAGTTTCGTTCAAGATGACGCTGCTGGACGGATGCGTGATAATCAGCACCGTCGCGCTTACGCTGAACGACATTATCCCCAAACTGGACGAAAACAGCCTTCTCCTGCAAAACCGCAAAAACGGCTTTTTCGATCAGCTTAAAACAGCCTTCCGGCAGATGTTTCACAAGGCCCCCGATCCGGTAATATACGACATTGAATATATTGACACGGCGAAAGGCATACCGGTACAGGAAAAAATCGACTATAACGTATTCAGGGCGGATCTGGACCATAAAATCCGAAACTTCAGCGCGCTCGGCGGCCGGGGGGGAACATCGTCCCGGCTTGAGACGATGAACGAAAGCCAGCTTCTTCCGTATCTGGAAAAGGCCATACGGGACGCGCAGATACTATACAGAACCCTTACCGGCCTTGACGAATACTTTAAGGCCCAAGCGTCCCGCGAACTGCGGGATAAAGTAAAGGGGATAAAGCCTGAACTGGCTACGGTAAAAAACGCTTTTATCAAGGCAAACCAGAAACGGCATGAGTACAGCGCCCAAGTAGAAGAAGAAGAGCAGCTTAAGCGGCTTGGGATTAGCATCCAATGAACCCCCGCCATAAAAAAGGAGACCAGTATGAAAAAAACAAGTAAACTGACGGCCGCCGCGGCGCTGTTTTTTGCCGCTGCCGGAATTTTCGCGGAGCCCACTCCCGGACAGAAACTTTTTGAAAAACCCGGCTATGCCGAAACAAGGCCGGAGCCTTCAAGCCGCACGGAACTTACCGCCGTTTTTTCGGGAACGGAGGCGGAACTGGATTTCCGTAAATCGTACCTGGCAAGCGAAGCCCAGATCTTTACCGCCCTTTACGAGGGACTTTTTTCCTACAACCCGCTGACGCTGGAACCTGTTCCGGCGGCGGCCAGTTCATGGCGGCTTTCCGAAGACAAAAAGGTCTGGACGTTTACCATCCGGGCGAACGCCAAATACTGGAACGGAGACCCGCTTGAGGCGGAAGATTTCAGGGCAGCCTGGCTTGACACCCTTGATCCGGCAAAAAATTCGCCGTATTCGTCCCTGTACGACATTATCTCGGGCGCACGGGAATTCAGGCTCGGCCTTACCCGGAACCCGGCGGAAGTGGGAATAAACGCGCCGGATTCAAGAACGCTTGTGGTTACCCTCAACGCGCCCGCTTCGTTCTTTCCCAGCATGCTCTGTCATCATTCGTTCAGTCCCGTCCATCCTTCAATGGCCAATATCGAAAACTGGTCCGCCCCCGTTTCAAACGGGCCGTTCTTTGTAAGCGAAAACGGAACCGGTTATTTAACCCTCCTGAAAAACAGAAATTACTGGGACGCCGGCAGCGTGGCGCTTGAAAAGATCACCATCCGTTTTGTGGACGATGATGATGAATCTACGGCAATGTGGAATTCCGGGGAAGCCCGGTGGCTGGCCGGGGGGGTCAACCTGGAAACGCTTACGGACAGGTCCGGCATTGTCGTTAACCCAATGTTTGCGACCCACTACTACTACATACGTTCCGAAGGCCCTTTCAGCGATCACCGGGTACGGCGGGCGCTCGTACTTGCCCTTCCCTGGGACGAAATACGGGAAAACCATTTCCTTCCGGCAAAAACCCTTGTGTACCCCATTCCCGGATACCCGGAACTCAAGGGCGTGGAGACGAATGTCGAAGAAGCCCAGGATCTGCTGGCGGAAGCGGGCTTCCCCAAAGGCATTGGTCTTCCGGAACTGGTGATACGCATTACCCCGGCGGAGGAAGCCGACCGTATCGGTAAGCTTATGGCCGCCGCGTGGATGGGCAAGCTGGGCATTCCGGTAAAGCTCGACGTGGTTCCCTACAGCCGTTATTTCGCGGCGCTCAAGGGCAAAGATTACAATGTCGGTTCTTCCACCTGGATAGGGGATTTTGCCGATCCGTATACGTTCCTCCAGATGTGGCGAAAGGACTCGAATCTTAACGATTCAGGGTATAACGACGGGGATTTTGAAACATTGATGGAAAAATCCATGACGGAAGAAGGGGACAAACGCTTTGAAATCCTGGGAGAAGCGGAACAAATGCTGCTTGACCGGGGAACGGTTCTTCCCATTTCCTACACGCCGGCGCTTAACATTGTCGATACCGACGAACTGGACGGATGGTTTCCCAACGCCCTTGACATACATCCGTTCAAGTATTTTTCGTTCAAAGCCTTTAAGCCCCTGCCCGGCGTGGCTGTGGTCCGGGAATGACGGCATGGACGGGACACGCCGTTTTATGCTACACTCAGGCAAATGAGCAAGACGGTTAAGGGCTTTCAGGTAGATCAGAAGGTTGTATACCCCAGTCAGGGAGTCGGGGTTATTCAGTCTATCGAAAAGAAGGAATTTAAAAAAGAAAAAATCCCCTACTACCGAATTTATCTGGAAGTGTCCGACATGACGATCATGGTGCCGGTGGACAAGGCCGAAGGTCTGGGAATACGGGCGATAGTCCCGAAAGACGAGGCGCTGCGCGCGCTTGAGCTTATAGGCGAAGATTACGAGCCCATTCCGTCGGACTGGAAGCTGCGCTACCAGACGAACCTGGATCTGTTGAAAAAAGGCAGCGTCAGCGATATCGCAGTCATTGTACGATCCCTGTACCACCGGAGCAAGGTAAAAGAGCTTCCCATTCTGGAGCGTAAACTTTACGATTCCGCGCTGAGGCTTTTTGAAGACGAGGTTTCCTACGCACTCCGAAAATCAAAAGAAGACGTGGAAAATCTTATCTTTAACCGGCTTGAAGCCAGGTAACGCCCCCGAATCCGGGCGCCGCCGCGGACAGGGGCGGCCACTTTAACAAAACCGGCGCATTGTGTTACTGTGTCCGTACCGTATGAATGCTCGCATCGCCGTTGTTATTGCCGCCGCAGGGTCGTCAAGCCGTTTCGGGGTAAAAAAAGAATACCGCCTTTTGGGAGACAAGCTTGACAGTGAAGGAAAACCGTTAACGGTTTTGGGCAAGACAACCCTGGCCTTTGCCGCCTGTTCCCGGGTGGACATTATTGTAATAAGCGTTCCGCCCCATCCCCAGCACGGGGAAATCGCCGCCCGCGACTGTATCCCGGCGCGCCTGCTTAAATCCGGCGCGCGGCCGCGCGTTCTCTTTGTTCCCGGCGGATCGACGCGCCGGAGCTCGGTTCATCATGCCCTTGCCCTTCTTGAAGCGCACCATCCCGGTTATGTGCTGATACACGACGGCGCCCGCCCCTGGATTGAGCCTGCCCTTATCGACAGGATCATTGACGCGGTAACGCAAAAACGGGCCGTTATTCCACTGCTGCCGTTGACGGACACACCCAAGGAAATTGATAAAAACGGAACGATACTGCGGCACCTTCACCGCGTTATGGTCGGCGGCGCCCAGACTCCCCAGGCGTTTGCCTTTCCCGAAATCCTCGAAGCCCATAAAAAAGCCGCGCTGAAAGAACATGAAAACGGGGTGATTTACACCGACGACGCCGAAGTGTGGGGGGAATTTGAGGGCACGGTGGCGGTTGTGCCGGGATCTCCGGCCAACCGGAAAATTACTTTCCCCGAGGATCTTGAAATTATGGTAAGGGATACCGAATGATCCGGGTCGGTCTGGGCTGGGATACCCACCGGCTTGAAAGCGGGCGGCGTTTTATTCTTGCCGGAATAGAATTTCCTTTTGAGAAAGGTATGGCGGGCCATTCGGACGGGGACGTACTTGCCCATGCAGCGGCCGACGCTCTGCTGGGAGCGGCCGGGCTCGGCGACATTGGGGAATTTTTTCCTCCCGGCCAGAGCCAATGGAAAGACGCCGATTCCATGGAGCTGCTTGATCTGGTCTGGGCAAAGGTAAAAAAAGCCGGCTGGCGTCTTGTAAACCTTGACTGCGTAGTAATTGCCGAGAAACCGCCGATCCTTCCCATGCGGGAACAAATCCGGGAAAAGCTTGCCCGGCGTCTTGACGCGGAAAAACAGGCTGTATTTGTCAAAGGCAAAACCGGCGAAGGCGCCGGGCCCGCCGGGGAAGGGCTTACTGTCGAGGCGGAAGCGGTATGTCTGCTGGAAAAGTCGTAAAGCCGGGAACCGGGGAACTTTCCGCCGGGCGCGGGGAGCGAAGTTCCCCGGACTGGGGCGGCATAGTCGCCGCGCTTAAAGCCTGGCGGAAAAAGCGGGGAGAAGAAGACCCCTCGGTAACAACAGTGGCGGAACGCTACAGGAAAGATCCCTGGGCGGTGCTGGTGTCCACAATCCTTTCACTTCGTACAAAAGACGAAGTAACCCTTAAAACATCCCACGCTCTTTTGGCAAAGGCCCCGAATCCGGCCTCGGCGCTGGCGCTTACGGAACAACAAGCCGCCGCCCTTGCCTATCCAGCCGGATTTTACAAAACAAAAGCCGCGAATATCAGAAAAATTGCGTCCATCATCATTGAAAAATACGGCGGCAGGGTTCCTTCGGACATGGACGCCCTGCTGGAACTTCCCGGAGTCGGGAGAAAAACCGCGAACCTGGTTCTTATTGAAGCCTACGACAAATACGGCATCTGCGTGGATATCCACGTTCACCGTATTTCCAACAGGACAGGCTGGCTGTCTTCCAAAACGCCGGAAGAAACAGAGATGATTTTACGAAACATACTTCCCAAAAAATTCTGGAAAGCAATCAATCCCCTTTTGGTGCTTTACGGACAAAACGTCTGCAGGCCGCTGAGCCCGTTCTGCTCCCGCTGTGTGATAAAAAAACACTGCGCGGGCACGGGTGTGGAAAAAACCCGTTAGCCGGACTTCGCGGTTAAATTTTCTTTCGTTCGGGCTTCTTCGCCGTCACTTGTCTCATCGTCGTCCGTTTCGCCGTCGCTTGTCCCGCCGCTATCCGGGGCGGAACGTTCCCAGTGGGGAAGGTTTTCGTTTCCGTCGTCTTCCGGCGGCTCGGCGGCCTTAAGCTCTTCCTTCTCGGCCGCCTCTTTTGCCTTGCGTTCGTCGGAACTGAGCTTGCGGTTGTATACAAAAAGACCCAGGGCGGCAAAAATTATGCCGTCCATGATGTATTTTTCAATTTTTTCGTCAATGCTGAAAGAAGTAAAATGCCGTACAAGGCTGTAAGCGATGAGGAACACCCCCAGCCCCGCAGTGATCCAAAGAAGTGTCTTACGGTTTAGTTTCATTGTTAATCCTTTAGTCCCATCTCAAGTATCAATTCAACTTCCCCCCTGGACATTTTGAGGGCGGTCGCTATTTCGTCCACTTTCCAGCCCTGGCGGGCAAGTTTTACCGCGTTGTCCCTGACGGCTATACTTGGCGCGCCCTGGGCCAGGCTCCTTGGGGTTTTCTTTTCATCTTTAACCAGCGCCCCCAGCAGCTTGACTTGATCCTGAACCTGCTTGTTTATTTCCCCGAACCTGGTTTCCGCGCGGGCAAGCCAGTCGCGGGCAACCTGCATGTCTTCTATGCGCTTTTCGACGGCGGCGAGATTTTCGTCCAGCGTTCCAAGCTTTTCTTCCGCTTCTTTCGCCCTGTCGCTTGCCTCCGAAAGCGTCGTGATGGAGTTCCCCAGGGATTCAAGCTCGCCGGAAGATCTGTCAATTTCTTCGGAAAAACGTTTGATTGCGGCTTCGGTTTCTTCAAGCAGTCGGAAATTCCGGTCTATCCCGGCGCTGGCTTCGTCCAGAACCTGGTTTTTCCGTTCCAGCCGCCGGAACCGTTCTTCCGACTCTTTCATGGCTTCATCGATTTTTCTAAGCTGTACCTGCATGCCCTGCAGTATGTCGTCGGACGTTGTTACCAGCCTGAGCTTTTCCTCCACCGCCTGCGAGGTACTGATAAGCCGGTTGAAGTCGTTTTCCATAACGTCAAGGTGATGTTTTTCCGAGAGAAAACGGTTCATTTTCGCGTTCACTTCATCGCCCAGCCGCCGCACGGTAACGCATTGGGCTTCTATCTGGGCCGCCTCGGTACGCCGCTGATCAAGCCCCTTGAGTTCACCCTTGAGGTCCTCTATGCGGCGTTCCAGATCCAGCCTGAGTTCGTCCGCTTTCTCAAAAAGCTTTGTCTGGGAAGAAAAATCCCTGATCCCTTCCCGCACCTGTTCTATTTCAGCTTTTGCCTTGTCAACACTGCCGGAAGTTTCCGCCAGCATACCTTTAATTTTGAATTCGGCGTCTTCCACCGCTTTTTCCGCGTCCTTGAGCCGCACGCTGAATGTATCCTGCCAGTTTTCCAATTCCAGCCGGATTTTGTCTATTCTGCCGCTTGTTTCAAGCGACCAGCTTTCAATCCCGGAACCGGCGGCATTCTCCGCTTCCCTGAGGTCTGCGCTGAACCTGTTCTGCCAGTCTTCCATATCCCGCTGGTTTTGCTTGATCCGCTCTTCCATTTCCAGGGAACAGCGGCCAAGTTCGGCCTGGACGGTACGCTCCGCCTGAAGCCGGGCGTCTTCCAAATCGGCCTTGAGCTGTTCCTGCAGCCCGGCGAGACTGCGGTCGGTTTCGGCCATACCGGCCCGGATTCCTTCTTCAAACGCCCCGGCTTCGTTTTTGAGCCGGTCAAGGCCGCTTTTAAGCTCTTCGGCAAAGGAAAGCTCCAGATCGCCACGTTCCGACCGGGCGCCCTCTCCCAGAGCCTGCAGCCGTGTTTCGAGCTCCGACTGCCAACTGTCGATTTTCCTGTCTATGTCCCCGCTCCGCCTGGCAAGATCGGCAAAAAAATCATCTTCAAAAACCTGGAGTTTTTCCGAAACATTTTCATAGGCTTTTGTCTTAAGCCCGTCAAGTTCATGTTCCAGTTCCGCCATTTCCGATTTAAGGACATCTACGGATTCCGTAAACACCCTGACCTGACCTTCCCGCTCCTTTTTCTGTTCTTCCTCAAACCGGGCAAAATCCCCGCGTACCCTTGATTTGGAATCTTCCATGGCCAGATGCAATTGTTGATCGAGTTTTTCCGCCTCACCGGCCATAACTTCAAAGCGTTCCCATTGCCGTACCTGAACGTCCTGGTATTCGGCCAGCCTTTTTTCGGTTTCCTCAAGAACACGCTGTTCCACCTCGGAAGTCCGCCGGGAAAGCTCGCCCGACAGCGCGGCGAGCCGGCCTTCGGTTTCTTCCGCGGAAGCGTCCCACTGGGCGCGCTGGGAAAGGGCCAGCGCGTCCAGAGCTTCCATGTCGCGTTTCCATTCAGCCTGGAAGGCCTTCTGCTCTTCCCGGTGGATTTTTTGCAGTTCCTGAATCTCTTCTGTTTTTGCCTTTGTGTTTTCCCTGAATTCCTTAAGCTTTCCTTCCACCGTTTCATGGAAGCGCTTTACCCGTTCCATGGCGTCTTCTTTAAGCTTGACCAGGGCCGCTTCTTCAAGTTTGCCGGAACGTACGCCCGCCCGTTCAAGGGCTTCTTTAAGGGTCTGGTTGATAACTTCCACATCCCGGGCAATCTGGGCTTTGCGGTCGCTTTCAATGCGGTCTATCGCGGAACGGTGGTCTTCCACCTGGCGCTCCACGGTTTCCGCAGCTTCCTGAAGGTCCGAAACGGTGGAACGTACCGCGGCAACCAGCGATTCGGCGGTATTTTCAAGAAAAGCGGTATTCTCCCGCTCAAAACGAAGCTCAATGGCCCCGATATCCTTTTCTATGCCGGAAACCTGGGATTTCGCCTCGTTTATTTTTTTGTCAACCTGTTCCACAAAAACCGACTCGTCCCGGAGGCGACCAAGGTTTTCTTCTACCCGGCCTGTCATGTGAATAAGCTCTTCAAGCGATTTATCGTAGGCGGTAATCCGCTCCCCAATCCGGTTTACCGCGTCGGCTTTTTCGGAAAGATCGCCTTCGGTAACGGCGAGCCTGGAGAGCACCTCCTTGGCGGCGCTTTTTTTTACATCGAGTTCCACCCCGTAATCGCGGACGGCGGCGGCTTTTTCTTCGGCAAAGGCCGCGATTTCTTCCTTTAGCTGTCTGCCGTAATTCCGCGCCAAGTCTACGGAACGGTTATGCCGGTCCAGATACCGCACAAGGATTATTGCCAGGGCGCAGATCCCCAGCGTTAAAATATTCCCTACCGTAAAAAAACTCATTACCCTACCCTACCACATATCGCAGCAGTTGGCGATAGTTCCTGAATATAAATTCGGCCCGGTCGCCGCCTTTTCCCCGGGAAAAACCGGTGCTCAATATTCCCCGCCGTATCAGCGCGGCTTTCATCCCGGCCCGCTTTGCCCCGCGTATATCATAGCCGGGACTGTTTCCCACATAGAGAATTTCCCCCGGAGAAAGCCCCATGGACGAAGCGAGCTTTTCAAAGGGCCGGGGATCGGGCTTAAGGGCGCAGAATTCTTCGGTGGAAAAAACGGCGTCAAAAAGGCCGTCCAGCCCCAGCAGTTCCAGCTTCCGCCGGGGAGGGAAATCCGAAAGCAGCCCCAGGCGGATTCCACGGGCTTTGAGCAGCGCAAGGGTTTCTTTTACGTGGGGAAACGGTTTTATCCGGGCAAAATGCTCTTCCCAGCCCCGGTAAATAAGGCGGAAAATCTTTTCCTTGACCTGTCCGGGATCCAGCTTACACTGTCCGGCCACAAGGGCGGCCTGGACATCGTAAAAATCCCCCCGCCCCTCAATCCGGGCGGAAGTCATTCTGTGAAGGCTGCCTCTTGCCTTGCCAAAAGCGCTGAGCAGGGCCCAATGGCGAAACACAAAGGGGATAAGTCTGATATTGAGTTTGTAGTTGGCGTACAGGGTCCCGTCCAGATCGAAGCCGACCCCTTGTATCCCTCCCATGGCGTCAGTATAGCCTACAATTCAAAAAACGCACACCCGGGCCTGGGCTGTCCGCCGGGACGGGCGGGTTGTCCGTCAGGACGGTCGGGTTGTCCGGAACGTTGGTTACTTCCCGGACAGCCTTTATGGCTGCGCCGTGAATCTGGCCTCTACGGGAACACGGACAAGGTTAACCATCTGCCCCGGATACCGGGCGATAAAGGCGTTAAGGGATGTTTCGACGGCGCTTTCAAAAACCGCGGTCTGAAAAACCCCGTATTCGTTAAAATAGGGAAAGAAAACCGCTTCGTGGTAATGCTGGCGCATTCTGGGTACAGGCCCCGTTTCGGTATTCACGGAGGCCAGGTAAACGTACCCAGGTTCGTTGACCGCCAAGGTATACAGAAGCGGCCTAAGGCCTTCCATGCTGAACCCCGCGCCGGGAAGAAAAGCGGGATAACTTTTCACGGCCGCCCTTCCGCCCCGCCTGTCTATAACGGCGGCAAAGGTTCCGCCGCGCACCTCAACATCTTCCAGCGCCGAGGTTCCCGGAGAACGCAGTACCCTCGCCGCCTCCATGGCAAGATTTCTGGTCCAGTCCAAACCAAAAGCGGGATCGCGAATCGCGGCGTAATTTTCGGCAAGGGAAGAACTTTTTTTCGACGACGCTTCCTTGAGCGGGGTTATGGGAAGAAGCCGGCCCGAAACGGGATACAAGAGGCCGTCCACGAACCACTTGGTAAAACCGGAACAATTAAGCCCCCCCCTCGCCGTTCCGTCCTCCGGGCCTCCGGACGTATTCTGGGGAGAAAGGGTGTTTATAAACACATAGCGGCCGTTTTCATCAATCGCCCCGTCGTCGGCGAATTTCAGTTTTGCAAGACCGGCGCGTACTTTGCCGGCCAGTTCCCGCGTATCCCGGTACATATCCGGGTCCGGATCGAAATAACGCCGCGGGAATTTATCCCCAAGCGCGTCAAAAATATCATTTAACGGCATGGTTAAAAGGCTTTCCATGGGAAAGCCCAGGGGAAGCCCCCGCACCACATAGGCCTCGTAAAGAACTACATCCAGCAGGCTCTTTCCATTGGCCGGATCTCCGCCGTCCCCGGCGTTTTCCATGGGCCTGAACTGTATGTAAGTGTAGGGATCGCTGTGAAGAAAAATCCGTATCCGCTCGTAGGCTCCGTCCATAAACCGGGTAAGCACCCAGGAACCCTGAGCCCAGCCGGGAAAGGTCCCGTTCCATTCCCGCGCCAGAATAACCGTAATTTCATTTCCCCGGGTTTCGGCCCTGACCTGTACAGGGCTGCCGCCGGGAAGGCTCCGGCTAAACGGCCTGTTTCGGATTACCCGGGCGGGGGTTTCCAGAAGCCATGCGTCTTTTACGGCGGCTCTAATGGCGGAATCGTCTTCTATCTGCCTTACCGGAAGATCCAGCGGGAAAAGGGCGGCTCCGCTCAGCAGCAGTATTCCCACAAGGGCGCGCTTTATGGTAGAATTACACGGTTTCATCATTTTCAGTATCGGAAAAAATGCGTCTTGAGGCAAATTTGTAAACATCGGGGGCGAAAGTGAAGACCGTTCTTGTCGTTGACGATTCCCGTATCATGAGAAATATTGTCATGAATACCTTCAAAGAGCTCAGAATTCCCTGCCGGTTTCTTGAAGCGGGAAACGGGAGAGACGCCTTTAACCTGCTTCAATCCGGGGAAGTCAACCTTGTCCTTCTGGACTGGAACATGCCGGAACTCTCCGGGATAGATTTTCTTGTAAAAGTGCGGGCCATGGAACAATACAAAAACCTCCCCATAATTATGATAACAAGTGAATCCGCCAAATACAATGTTATCGAAGCGCTGAAAAGCGGCGCGACCGATTATATTGTCAAACCGGTAAACGAAAAGGTATTTATCGAGAAATTATCAAAAATAACAATTTGAGGTTAAGGAAGACGCTATGGAAAAGTATATTAAACCGTTTGTAGACGTAACGGAAAATGTCTTTGCCGAGTTTATCGGCGCGAAACTGGAAGTGGGAAATCCTTATTTTTCAAAAGCGGAAGCGATTAGCGAATGGGACATTTCCGCGGTCATCGGCCTTACAGGGGAGGCAAACGGCGCGGTGGTTGTTTCCATGAGGAGCGCCCTGGCGGAAAAACTGACTGAAAAACTCACGGGAAAACCCCATACATCGATAGACGGCGAAGTAGTGGACGCCGTAGGCGAAATCGTCAATATTATCGCCGGAAACGCCAAAAAAGGGCTGGAAGAAGCTTTCCGGCTGATTATCAGCCTTCCCACAATTATCCAGGGACAAAACCACCAGATAAAATGGCCCAGCGAACAAACACGGGTTATCTGTATACCGTTTACAATTTACGGTTCGGAAGTATTCACCCTCTCTGTAGCCATTGAAGCGGCAAGGAACAGATGATGGCCGGAAATCATACTGTTTTTCTGAATTTTTTTCACAGCGGAAAAACGAACCTCGAAACCGATGGTGTTCTCCGTTATACGCTGTTTAACGCGATTCTCCTTTCCGGCGGGCTGTTTCTGATACTTTTCGGCCTTTCGGTGTACCTGGAAGGCGATATAGAACGGAGCTTTCTTGACGCGGGAATGGCGCTTGTCTGTTTTGCCGCCATCGCCGTACTGAGAACAGGAATCCCGCTGATTATTCCCGGCGCCGCCGCAATCGGCGCTTTTGGCATACTCTGCGCCCGGTTTGTGGCCGGCGGAGAAATACGGGGATTCGCCCCGCTTTGGGTATACATTTTCCCGATGGTGTCCATTTTCATACTGGGACTCCAGACAGGGCTTATTTATTCTTTTTTGCTCCTCTGCACCATGCTGACCCTTACGTTCATTCCAGGTCTTTCAAAATTCAGCTATACGACTGACATGGCCGCGCGGTTCTGCGGGGTGTACGGCCTTGTCGCCATGCTTTCCGTTGTCTACGAGCAGGTACGGCTTACCATGGGCCGGCGGGTCTCCAGGCTCACCAGAGAACTGAAAGTTGAGCGGGACACCGTCAGCGCGATGAAAGACAACCTTAAACAGGGCATTTTTCTTATGGACGGGAATTTTATTATTCAGGGCGCTTATTCCAAACCGCTGGAAATAATCTTTTCAAAAACGGAACTCGAAGGAATGAAGTTTACAGACCTGCTTGTCCATTCCCTTAACGAAAAGGAACGAAACACCCTGGAAGACTATTTTGGAATGGTACTGAGAAAAGCCTACGACACGGCGATGCTGGAAAACATCAATCCGATTTCCGAATTTACCTATGTCCGCGGGGAAAACGCCGGCGCGCAGATTCTACAGTCTTCCTTTTCCGCCATAGACCGGGGTTTGGACGATATTGTTATTCTGGGAACCGTAGAAGATGTAACCGCCGCAAAAGGGCTGGCGCGTCAGATTACCGAGGAAGAAAGCCGCAGGGAAGAGGAAATGCGTTCTCTTTTCCAGGTTATCCAGGTGGAGCCCAGGGTATTCAGGGACTTTATTGAAGATACGGAATACGAATTTGACCGGATCAACGCGACGCTCATGAACAAGAACCTTTCCGCCGACGATGTCCTCATTGAGATTTATCAATCTGTTCACGCGGTAAAGTCCAATTCCATCATTCTCGGACTTGATAATTTCGGTGAAAAGCTCCACGCGCTTGAGGACACGATAAGGAAAATACGGGACAGCGGGGATATTACGTTTGACAGCATCCTTCACATTACGCTGGAGCTTGAAAAAGTATTCAGGGAAAAAGACCGCTTTCAAAACATCGTCGCCAAAATCGAATCGTTCAAAACGACGGGTGCTGTCAGGCAGGATCAGCATGTACTGGTGGAAACCCTTTCCCGCGCCTGTGACAAGGCCGCCACGGCGGCGAACAAAAAAGTACGCTTTGTCGTTGATGAAATTGACGGCCTTGTCCTTGAAAACGGCCCCCGCCGGGTTATCAGGGAAGTGCTTACGCAGCTTGTGCGGAATTCCGTGTACCACGGCATTGAGGTGCCGGCCGACAGGGAAAAGGGAGGCAAAGACAGCGAAGGCGCCGTACGGCTTTCAATTAAGCAAAAAGACGATCACATACACATAGTGCTCAGCGACGACGGAAAAGGCCTTGACTTCGCCAAAATCCGGAAAAAAGCCCTGGCGATGAATCTTATAAAAAGTGAAAAAGAAGCGGAAGATAAAAACAAGCTTCTTAAAATGATATTCAGCCCCGGATTTACCACGGCGGAACAGGCGGATATGCACGCCGGGCGCGGAATAGGGCTCAATCTGGTCCGGGAACGGGTGCGGGGTCTCCGCGGTTCCATCAAACTTTCCAATACCCCGGGGAAAGGAATGATCTTCAACATACTCATTCCCGCCGGGATAAGCGCCGAAAAAAACAAGGCGTCCTAGAGGAGTTTTTCGTGGAACTTGATAAAATTGAAGAACGGGAAAAAAACAGAAGCTCTTTCCGGTTTCAGCTTACCCTTTTTTTTATTTTCTTTTTTGTGTCCATTTTCGCGGTATTTATCATCACTTCGGTTCTGCAGGTAAACGCCGTAACCCGCTATGTATGTTCCCGGCTGGGCCTTCCCATAATCGACCGCGCGATGTCCGTATTGGATGTCGATGCCTTTGAGGCGCTGGGCAGAAGCCTTGATCAGAATGATCCTTATTATGAACCGACAAGAAAAAAGCTGCTTGAAATAAAAGAAAATTCCGGATGCCGGTATCTGTATACCATGGTTCAGGAAGCCGGTACGGTTTTTCGCTATGTTATAGACGGCAGCGCTCCGCCTGACGATACGGAATCTTTTTCTCCCATCGGATCCACAGAAGATCTGGCGGAATGGGATACCGCTGTTCTTGACGCGATAAACACAAAAACCGTCCAATTGGGAAGCATACATCAAAGCGGAAAATGGGGCGCTACCATGTCGGTCTACGCCCCGATCCTTAAGCAAAACGGGGACTTCGCCGGCCTTGCCGCCTGCGATATAGACGCTTCGGGAGTTATTTCCTGGATACGTACCCAGGTTATCTGGCAGCTGGGAATTGTTGTTCTTTTCAGCCTGGCCGGGCTCCTGGCGTACATCGCCATTGTCAGAAGAACAAACAAGTTATTTGCATGAAAACAATTCTTTGCTACGGGGATTCAAACACATACGGCTATGATCCCCGGGACGGAAGCCGTTACGATCATACAGTCCGCTGGCCGGCTGTTATGGCGAAGATGCTTAACGCCGGCGCCTCCCCCGAGGCGCCCTCCCCGGGGGGAGGTCCGCGCCCGGAAAACGGTCTTTTTTGGGTTGTGGAAGAGGGGCTGAACGGACGGACAACCTGCCTTGAGGATCCGATAGAAGGCGACAAGAACGGGCTGCGTCAGCTTATTCCCATTTTACGGAGCCACAGGCCCCTTGACTTGGTTATCGTCATGCTGGGATCAAACGATCTTAAACGCCGTTTTAACCCCACCCCGTATGACATTTCCCACGGAGCCCAGCTTGTGGCAAAGGCGATACTCGCCTCGGAAACCGGCCCCCAGGACGGCAAGCCAACCGTTCTTATGGTGTGCCCGCCGCCCCTTATCGAGTCCCCGGCGTTCCGCCAGATACTTGACCCCGGCGCCGTGGAACTGTCGCACAAGCTTTCTCCCTGCTATGCCGCGTGCGCCAGGGAATGCGGGGCGGCGTTCTTTGACGCAGGAAGCGTGGTTACATCAAGTCCCGCCGACGGCCTGCACTGGGAAGCGGAAGGCCACCTTGCGTTTGCCCAGGCCATGGCGGGACAGGTACGGAAACTTTTGGGCTGACGGCTAAGGAAGCATTTTAGTGCTACTTTAATGTGGATTTTTCGCCGCTTTGAAAAAGCGCGTTTTCCGCAGGAAAACGGGAAAAATCCCCCATGTTCCTGAAACATTCCGCGTAGGGAGCGCGGGCAACGCCGAATTCGGTAACAATCGCGGTAATAAGGCTATTGTCCGTAACGTCAAAGGCCGGGTTAAATACCTTGACGGCATCCGGCGCCATGCGCTCCCTGTACCACATTTCGGTAACTTCTTCCGCCCCGCGTTCTTCGATTACAATGTCTTTTCCTTCTTTGACAGACATGTCGATGGTGGAAGTGGGCGCACAGACATAAAACGGAATTCCGTAGTGCTTTGCGAGAATCGCGACGCAGGAAGTGCCGATTTTGTTCGCCGTATCTCCATTGGCGGCCACCCTGTCACAGCCCACAAAGCAGGCGTTTACCCAGCCGTTTTTCATCACCACACCCGCCATGTTGTCGCAGATAACGGTGGTGTCCACCCCGGCGGCGGCCATCTCAAACGCTGAAAGCCGCGCGCCCTGAAGGAGCGGCCGGGTTTCGTCGCAGAACACCCTGAAGTTCATGCCCCGCTCCCTGCCAAGGTGTACCGGGGCCAGGGCCGTTCCGTATTTTACCGCGGCAAGCTGACCGGCGTTGCAGTGGGTAAGAATTCCGTCGCCGTCACTGACAAGGGAAAGGCCGTTTTCCCCAATGGCCCTGCAGACCCGGACATCCTCGTCCCGGATATCCAGCGCCTCGTCGTGGAGGAATTTTTTTATCGCCGCCGGATTTTCGCCCTTGTGGGCAAGTACCACGCGTTCCATTCGGTTAAGCGCCCAGGAAAGATTCACCGCGGTGGGCCGTGACGAATCAAGATATTCTTTCGCTTTTTTAAAGCGGGCATAAAAACCACCGTAGTCTTTTTCGCCGATATCCAGCGCGGCCAGGTACACACCGATTGCCGCCGCGACCCCGATTGCCGGAGCGCCCCTGACCCGCAGAAGGCGTATCGCCTCAAAAATATCCTCCTGCCTGGTTAAATGGAGTATTTCTACTTTTCCGGGAAGCTTCGTCTGGTCAATAATTGCAAGGGCTTTTTTTTCTTCGTCAAAAGAGACTGTGTCGATTGACAGTATATTTTCGCTCATGTCCCTCTTACCTGCTCTTTCCGTGGGCCTCCGGCAGGAGCATGGACAGTACTTCCCGGACTATGGACTCTACATCCCCCGACGATACCGCGCCGGAGGAATTTGCCGTCCCGGCGGTCCCTCGGGTGGAGGCCCCGGCAGCACAGGCGGCCCCGCCGGCGGGAACACCGCCGACATCGGCGAGATTGGTCGCCGTATCCGCGCAGCACGGAGGGACGCCCCCGGTACGGATACCGAGTTTTTCGCGGATGCCGACAATCTCCCGCACCTGTTCGCAGCTTAACACATTCGCCCTGCCGATAATGTTGCCGGTGTACATAAGGATCATGGCGTAATGTTCCATTGCCTCAAGGCGATACCACGCTTCCATAAGGCTTGTTCCCCAGGCAAGGGCGCCGTGGTTCGCGAGAAGCAGGGCGTTATAGTCCCGGCAGTACGGGGCCACGGAATCGGGTATGCCCTGCGAACCCGGCGCTTCGTAGTGGACAACCGGAACAGTGCCAAGGTTTACCAGGGCTTCCGGATATATTGCCTTGTCAAGGCTTATACCCGCTATCGCAAAGGATGTGGAGACCGGAGGATGAGCGTGGCACACACCCAGTACACCGGGATTCTCGTTGTAAATCCGGAGGTGCATTTTTATTTCCGAAGACACGCTGAGCTTTCCCTGCTGAACGACCCTGCCGGAAAGATCCATTTTTACGAGTTCTTCGGCCTTCATAAATCCTTTGGATACCCCGGTCGGGGTGGCCCAAATTTGAGTTTCCGATACTTTGCAGGTGATATTCCCGTCGTTGGCCGCGACAAAGTTTTTGTCGTACATGCGCCGGCCTATTTCGAGAATACCCTGTTTTGCTTCGTAATCATTGGGATACTGCATCGCCAGCCTCTTGGGGAACATCCTGATCCGGCGGAATATCGGTTAGTTCGGACTGCCCGCCATCCGCCGGGGCTTCGGCTCTTTCTTCTTCCCAAATACCACCGTCCGCCGGCAGCCGGGCGTCTTCTTCCCAGCCGCCGGCCGATCCGGCCAGGGCGCTGTCAAGAAGCGCGTCCCCGCCGGCGCTCCGGTTGCGGACCATATCGCCGTAGCCTTCACGGGAAATAAAAACGGCGCCGCCCATTTGGGCGCTGTTGGCGTCCTGTAAAGGGGCGTCGTTCCCGTAAATAACGCAGAGGCTGCCGGGCCCTTTAAAAAAATCGCCGGAGGAAAAAACGGCCCCGCCGTATCTTCCGGCGCTGTTTTTCCTCATGTTCCCGCCCAAAAGGGCAAGCGCGGAGGTGTTATCCGCGGCAACGGCGCCGCCGTATTCGGCGCTTTTATTATCTCCCAGTTCTCCGTCTTTCAGGGTAAAAATGCAGCGTTCGATAAGCGCAAGGCCGCCGCCCGAACCGCCGGATGTATTCCCGGTAATGCCGCCGCCTTCCATTGTTAACGCCGCTCCCCGGTTAAGGACGAGTCCGCCCCCGGCCACCACGGCCTCGTTACCGGAAATGACGCCGCCTTTGAGGGTAAAGACGCCGCCTTCGTAAACGGCGACCCCGCCACCGCCTTCGGCCCTGTTTTCGCGGACTTCCCCGCTTTCCATAACCAGTTCCGTACCGGCGCCAACGATGGCGATGCCGCCGCCCACGCCGGACGACACGTTACCGGAGACCGAACCGCCCCTGAGATAGAGCTTTCCGCCGGGAGCGACGGCGATGCCGCCGCCGACAGTGGCCGACCGGTTCCCGGTAATTACCGCTCCCCGGCCAAGAATAACCTGGGCGCCGCCGCCGATCCCGATGCCGCCCCCTTCGCCGGCGCTGCTGCCCCCGGAAATTTCAACATCCTCAAAACAGACGGACGACACTCCCTTAACGAGAATTACCCGGCGATCCGCGTCCCGGCCGGAAAGTACGGCCTTTTTGCCGTTAAAACTCCTCCCCCGAATCGTTATGAGGTCCCTGCCGGTACCCTGGATGATAAACACCCGCTCGGCGCTTGACGACTGTTCGCTTGACAGATCCAGCGTTCCTAAAAGGGTAATGGTTTTTGTGTTTGTCTGGGATGAGACAACAAGAGCCTTAAACAGGGATTTAAAAGGCGTTTCCTCGGAAAAGCCGTCGTTCCGGTCACTGCCGTTCGCGCTGACATAGTAGGTGCCGTAAGGGGCTTCTATCGGGGCGCCCACACAGCCCGCCAAAAACAAAGAGGCAAGAAAAAAAGGCAAAATCCGGGTTTTCATATTCTGTAGGGATAAACTGCCATAAAAACCCCTTTTAGGCAATACCGCGTAATGCCGCCTTGAAAAACTGGAAATATTCGGGAGATGTCGTATACTTTTAACCATGACGGGAATAGTTGTGGTGATGTTGTTGTATGTAACGGGGATGGTCCTTGTTGGGGTGTTTTCGTTCGGCAAGTCAGGCTCGGTTTCGGATTATTTCATCGGCGGCAGACGGCTCAATTCCTGGGTGGCGGCGTTTTCGGCTTTTTCCGGCGATATGTCGGGCTGGCTCATGCTGGGTTTCGCCGGGGCGGTATATGTCAATGGAACCGGCGAAGCGTGGATTGCCGCGGGACTGGTACTGGGCTGCGCCCTCAGTTGGTTTTTGGTGGCAAAACGGCTCCGCCGGTATTCCCTGGCCGCGAAATGTTCCATCACCATTCCTGAATATCTTGAAAACCGTTTCCGGGACTCTTCCCACACCCTGCGGCTTGTTTCGGCGATTTTTATCGTCCTGTTTTTTACCGTTTATACCGCGGCGGGCTTTGTCGCCTGCGGCACCCTGTTTTCCCAGATTTTCGGCATTGATTACAACATAGCCCTTTTGGCGGGGGTTTTGGTGATTTTGGCCTATGCCACTCTGGGCGGATTCCGGGCGGTATGCTGGACCGATTTTTTCCAGGCGCTGATCATGCTTATTACAATAATCTCGGTTCCCCTTCTCCTCCTTTTTCTCAACGGCGGCTTTTCAGTACTGTCGGAACTATCCCCCGCTTTTCTTAATCCTTTCCGGAGCGGTTCCGGCGCGCCCACCCCGGCGTTCAAGGTTATTTCGGGCCTTACCTGGGGGCTTGGCTATTTCGGCATGCCGCACATATTGATACGGTTCATGGCGATAAAAAACGAAAAAGCCGTTTCCCGCGCCGGGTTTATCGCCGTGGCGGCCGTCGCCGTTTCCCTTGGCTTTATGATACTCATGGGGCTGGCGGGAGCTGCCGTAAACCCAGAGATTCCCGAACCGTCCCGGCTTTTTATTCTGTCCATTCAGAAAATTTTTACCGATTTTGACGCCGTCATGCCGTCGCCGTTTTTGGGAGGATTTTTTCTCTGCGGCATCTTTGCCAGCATCATGTCTACCGCCGATTCCCAGCTCATCCTGAGCGCATCGGCCCTTACCAACGACTTGTATCAGGGACTGGTCAAAAGGGAGGGAAAGGACAAACACTTCCTCCTGTTCGGCCGCGTTTCTGTCGCCGCGGTATCCATCGCAGCCTACCTCATCGCGCGCAGCCGCTTTTCCGCCCTGACGACCCTTGTGTCCAGCGCCTGGGCGGGCTTTGGCTCGGCCTTCGGCGCTTTAATCCTCCTTTCCCTGTACTGGAAACGACTGACCCGCGAAGGCGCCATAGCCGGAATTTGCGCGGGAGGCCTTACGGTAGTCATCTGGGATTATTTTCCCCTTGTCCTTCGCGGCGCGGTCCGGATAAATCTGGAAACGGCGACGGGCCTTTACTCCCTGACGCCGGGCTTCTGTGTTTCCCTGCTTTGTATTGTCGTGGTAAGTCTGCTCTCGAAACCGCCTTCAAAAGAAATTCTGGACGAATTTGAAATAGCCTCCGCCGCGCCGGTTTTTGAAGAATGAACCTCCTTGCCTTGAGGCTAAACTTGACCTGCAACTCAAAGTGTGGTTAGTTCTTTTTAGGAAGAATTCCACCATGAAGAATTCCACCACGAAGCCGTCCAGGGACGGCAGGGCACGAAGAACACGAAGAAAGAAAGAAGGATGATTAGGCAGGAACAGGAGGCAACCGGCGTTTCTCCGGCGGGCTTCGAGGCCGTATAATGGGCGCGGTATACAATTGCTGAAGCCCACGCCCGGCTGCCGTGCCGGGGGAGCCGCGCTCAATGTTTCGCGCGCGGTTTCTGGGCGGGTTTTTTGTTCAATTTCAATACAAAACTGTTAAAAGACGGGGCCAGGAGGGTCGTCCTTTGATTTTTCCTCTCCCCCTTTGTGCCATTTGTGTCCCGCCGTCCCCGGACTCTTGATGGCCGCAAAGCGGCCTTCTTTGTGGTGGAATTTTCCCTAAAAAGAGCCAAGGCAACGCTGAATTACGGGGCACGTTTGGCTTCAGGGCGGGGTTCGTCATCAGACCGAAAGTCTGCCGGACGCCCCGCAGACTCTGCCGTGCACAATTCAGGCTCTGCCGTACGCAATTCAGACTTTGCGGGGAACAAATTTGACGCCGGGAGGAACCGGCGGACTGCCGGCGGCGGCATTGAAGATCGGCGGCTTGATGGAGTATACTGGAGGCATGGAAAAGGATATTGCCTGTATCCGCGGAAAGGGCGCGTTCATTATCGATATGGACGGGGTTATTTACCACGGCAACCAGCTTCTGAAAGGAGCGCTGGAGTTCGTGCAGTGGATGGAAAAAAACAACAAGGCGTTTCTTTTTCTTACCAATTCCAGCGAAAGAAGCCCGCTTGAACTTTCGCAAAAACTTTCCCGGCTGGGCATAGAAGTTGATCCTGAACATTTTTATACCAGCGCCCTGGCCACGGCGGCTTTTCTTGCCACCCAGTGTCCGGGCGGCTCGGTCTACGCCATCGGGGAGCCGGGGCTTATTCAGGCCCTTTACGATCAGGGGTTTACGATGAACAACGTAAATCCCGACTACGTGGTTGTGGGGGAAGGCCGCAGCTATAATCTTGAGTCCCTTGAACGGGCGGTACGGCTGGTAACGGAAGGCTCGCGGCTTATCGGAACAAATCCCGACTTGAGCGGCCCGGTCGAAGGCGGCGTTATTGTTCCCGCCTGCGGGGCTCTTGTCGCGCCCATAGAAATGGCCGCGGGGAAAAAAGCGTATTTTGTCGGAAAGCCGAATCCGCTGATGATGCGTCATGGCCTGCGGCGGCTGGACGCCAAACGGGAGAACACGGCGATTATCGGCGACCGCATGGATACCGACATACAGGCCGGCGTAGAGTCGGAAATAGAAACGATACTGGTTCTTTCCGGGGTTACCCGGCCCGCGGATATCCACCGTTTTCCGTACCGGCCCCGGCATGTTCTTGAAGGTGTTTTTGAGATTCCCGAATAATGGGCATGAACGACACGCCTCTGGCGGACAGGATCCACATCGGTTTTTTCGGACGGCGCAACGCGGGCAAGTCGAGTCTTGTTAACGCCGTCACCGGGCAGGATCTTGTTATTGTTTCGGACGTTAAGGGAACCACGACGGATCCTGTTTCAAAATCAATGGAACTGCTGCCGCTCGGCCCGGTCCTTGTTATCGACACCCCCGGCATCGACGACTCAGGCGATCTCGGCGGGCTGCGGGTGCGGAAGGCAAAACAGGTTCTTAACAAAACCGACATCGCCGTTCTTGTGACCGACGCCCGCGACAAAGCGTTAAGCGGGGAGGAACGGGATCTCCTTTCCGCGTTCAAGGCAAAAGGGATCCCCTGTGTTATAGCCTGGAACAAATGCGATCTTCTTAATGAAGAAGACGCGGCCGAATCCCCGAGGGGCCCCGCCGATTCCTCCCGGAAAGAAATTTTTGTGTCGGCAAAAACCGGCGGCAACATTTCCGGACTAAAGGAATGTATCGCGGCGCTTTCGAAAACCGAAGAACCAAAATTGCGGATTGTCGCCGACCTTATCCGTCCGGGGGATTTTGTGGTGCTTGTTACGCCCATCGACAAGGCGGCCCCAAAGGGAAGGTTGATCCTCCCCCAGCAGCAAACCATACGGGACGTGCTGGAAGCCGACGCGGCGGCGATTGTCGTAAAAGAGTTCGAACTGAGGGAAACCCTGGAACAGCTTGGAAAAAAACCGTCCCTGGTTATTACCGACAGCCAGGTCTTCGCGAAAGTTTCCGCCGACACTCCGCCGGACATTCCCCTTACGTCGTTCTCCATTCTTTTTGCCCGGTTTAAGGGTTTTTTACTCCCCGCCGTGCGGGGCGTAAAAACCCTCGACAGTATAGCCCGCGGCGACAGGATCCTTATCTGCGAAGGCTGCACCCACCACCGTCAATGCGACGATATCGGCACGGTAAAACTTCCCCGCTGGATAAAGCAATACACAGGCGAAGCGGCGGAGTTCGCCTTTAGCTCAGGCGGCGAATTTCCCGGCGACCTTTCCCCCTACAGGCTCGTCCTCCATTGCGGCGCGTGTATGCTGGGCGGACGGGAAACGCGGTACCGCCAGGAATGCGCCGCGGATCAGGGCGTGCCGTTTACAAATTACGGAATTGCCATCGCCTTTATGCAGGGCATACTCCGAAGAAGCCTTGAGGTCTTTCCCCATATACTTGAGGAGCTGGGCGATCAATGACGGACGGCAAAGGCGGCGGTGCGCGCGGGGCGCGCGGGGCGCATAACGAAAGCGGGGAAACGCGTGTTGAAAAAGACGGCATCGGAGAGATGGTCCTTCCCGGAGACGCCCTTTACGGGCTGGAATCGGCCAGGGCGCGGGAGAATTTTTCACTTGATTACCGCCCGGTAAACATGCGCCTTGTGTACGCCATGGTAAAGATAAAAAAGGCCGCCGCGATTACATTCGGCAAAGCCGCGGGCGCGTCCGCCGATAACGGCGAGGCGGAAAAATTCCGGGCCATAGCCGGGGCCTGCGACAGGATACTCACCTCCCCGCCGGCCGGGCTTTCGGAAGTCTTTATTACCGACGCGCTTCAGGGCGGGGCGGGAACGTCGGTCCACATGAACGTCAACGAAGCGCTCGCGAATATTGCCCTGGATATACTGGGGAAAAAACCCGGCTGCTATGACGTGGTTCATCCGCTTAACGACGTAAACCGCTTTCAGTCAACAAACGATGTTTATCCCACAGCTTTGCGGATCGCCGCCATTGAAGCGCTCCGGGAACTTGCGGAAGAATGCGCGAAGTTTCAGGAAGTCTTGCAGAAAAAAGAAACCGAATACGGCGATATCGCCAAACTCGGCCGGACAGAGCTTATGGACGCGGTGCCGGTTACCCTTGGCGGGGAATTCGGAGCGTACGCCCAGGCCGCCGCCCGGGACAGGTGGAGGCTGTACAAGGTGGAGGAACGGCTCCGCCAGATAAACCTCGGCGGCGCGGCGGCAGGGCTCGCGGAGGCCGAAGGCGGAAAGGAAGACGTTCACGAAAGACGGCAATACCGTTTCGGGGTTATCGAGGAACTGCGGACAATTACCGGCATAGGGCTTGCCGCGGCGGAGTATCCGATGGATCTTACCCAGAACAACGATGTCTTTGTGGAAGTGTCCGGCCTGCTCAAAGCCCTTGCCGTCAATCTGTCGAAAATCGCCGGGGACATCCGCCTGATGAATTCCGGCCCCCGCGGCGGCCTTGGCGAGATACGGCTCGCCCCGCTCCAGAAGGGCAGCACCATAATGGCCGGTAAGGTAAACCCGGTTATTCCGGAAATGGTCATACAGGCAGGCATTAAGGTCATGGCAAACGACAGCGCAATCAGCATAGCGGCCTCCCGGGGAGAATTCGAGCTTAACGCGTTTTCTCCCCTCATCGCCGATTCGCTGCTTGAAAGCATTTCGCTGCTCCGCCGGACCTGTTTCCTTTTCCGCGTAAAATGCCTGGAACGCCTGACGCCGGACAGGGAACGCTGCGCCGAACTTCTTGACGCTTCCTGGGCGTTCGCCGCTTCGTTTGTGCCGGCGCTGGGCTACGAAACAGTAAGCCGGATCATCGCGGAGCACCAAAACAACCAGGAAGGAAACCGCCAGGCCGCGCGGCCGGCGGACGGGACGGCGGAAAAAATACGGCGCGCCCTGGAAGAAGCGGCCGTCCGGGCCGGCAATGGCTGAGACAAAAAAGGCGTTTTGCCGGAATGGGAAGGCGCCCGTTATTCGAAAGTCCGGTTTAATACCCCGTCGATCCCATTCGGACTTCTATTTCTTCTTCGGAAATTTTCCGTATTTCAACCGGCGTTTTAAAGTATACGCCTATACCCTTGACAAGTCCTATGTAAAAGTCGATCATCCTCCGCCTCGACTTATAGTGGATGCGAAGGATGTTTTTATCAATGTGTTCCACGTCAAAACGGGGCGGATGGGCGGCCTCTGTGCCGCTGGGAGAATCCGCGGTAACCTCTGAATGTATTGAATCAAGCTTCGTCAAAAAATCTTCGGCGCTCTTAATCTGCGCGTAATATTTCGGATACTCCCGGGGAGCGTATTCACATATCCAATATTCCCCAAACGCGTCGGCGGCCTGTTCTTTTGTGATATCCAGAACAATACAAAGATTTTTTACCATTTCGCCAAATTTTACGTCCGAAAAATCAAAACCGTTAAAATACTGCATGTACGTTCTATTGTCCGATAAGCCGGACGCGCTTAAAATCTTGTCCAGCTTCTCCCTGCCGAACTTCTTCGTTATGAGTTCTATAAGACACAAAAAAATCGGAGCTCGCATTCAGAACATCCCCCTTGCTGTGCCATTCTACGGCAGCAAGGATTCTGTGTCAACGCAGCTTTCTGCCGATTCATCGCGCCTTCAGGGGACAACTTTACGGAGGCCGTATTCAACAATATCTGACGCGCCGAGTTTTTTTAAGCGGGGAATAAGATCGGGTACTTCGCTTTTTTTGACGGCGATTTTCACCGCGTAGCCGCTTTCGCCGTGCAGGGGTGCCACGGTGGGGCTCCGCATTGCGGGCAGTTTTTCCCGGCTTGAGGCGATGGCGTCAAACCTGTCTCTGGGGAAATTCATTTCCAGCATAACCCGGCTCCGGCCTTCAAGCACGGCTTTGAACAGCATGGCAAGTTCTTCAATGCGGCTTCTTTTTTCGCCGTCCGCCATCGCCCCGCGGGAAGCGACAAAACGGGTGGAAGATTCCAGAATCGTGGCGACAATTTTAAGGCCGTTGTCCTTCAGGGTTTGGCCGGAAGAAGTATTGTCGATGATCATGTCGGCATCGTCGGGCGGGAAAACTTCCGTCGCGCCGTATGTACGCAGTATCCGGTATTCGCGGCCTTGTTCGCGTAGCCACGCTCCGGCAAGGTTTACATATTCGGTGGCAACTACAATGTTTTTTTTACGCAGCTCCGCCTCGTCTGTTTCGGCGGGAACGGCGGCGACAATGCTCACCCTGTCAAAGCCAAGGTCCAGTATTTCTTCCACATCGGCGCCGCTTTCCCTAATCCAGTCGATCCCGGTGAAGCCCACATCGTGGCTGCCCAGTTCGAGAAGCTCCCCCACATTCTGGGGCTTCATGATTTTCGCGTCAAGCCAGTGGGCGGCAATGACCGGCCTGTATGTTCTGTCGGCAAGGCTTACCGGAAAACCCGCGTCGGCGAACAGGGCCTCTATGTTTCCGAATATGCGCCCTTTTGGGATAAGCACCCGAAGCTTTTTCATGTAAAAAAGCTATTCCTCTGATTCAACGGTTTCTTCTTCCCCGCCCTCACCGTTAAGCTCGGCTGCAACGGCTTCCGTCTTCCGCCGCTCCAGTATTTCGTTCATCTGCTGATCCAAATCCTGGCTTTCTTCGTCGAACAGTTTGACTGCCCGGTAACGTTTCATGCCGGTGCCCGCGGGGATGGGGTGCCCTATGATAATGTTTTCCTTGAGGCCGCGCAGGGCGTCGGTTGAACCGGCAATGGCCGCGTTTGTCAAAACCCTGGTGGTTTCCTGGAAGCTTGCCGCCGAAAGGAACGAGTCGATGTTAAGCGACGCTTTGGTGATCGACTGAAGCATGGGCCGGGCAACCGCGGGCTGTCCGCCTTCCGCGATTACCCTGCTGTTTTCAGCGTGGAACCGGTACTTGTCGACCATTTGTCCGTAAATAAATTTCGTATCGCCGACCAAAGCGATCTCGACCTTTCTCATCATCTGGCGGATAATCACGCCGATATGTTTATCGTTTATCGTAACGCCCTGAAGCCGGTACACCTGCTGGATTTCGTCCATCAGATAACGCTGAAGCGTTGACTCGCCCTTAATGTGGAGTATATCGTGCGGATTGGTGGGGCCCACACAGAGGGATTCCCCCGCTTCCACAGAATCTCCGTCACGGATCAAAAGACGCTTTGTCATGGGTATAAGGTGCTTGTATTCCTTGCCGAATGAATCCTGGATAACCACAACCCGTTTGCCTTTGACAATGGACCTGAAATAAACCGTCCCGGAAACCTGCGCGAGTACCGCCGGGTTTTTCGGTTTCCGCGCCTCGAAAAGTTCTGAAACACGTGGAAGGCCCGACGTAATATCCGAAACCTTCGCGCTTTCCTTGAGCGTTTTAGCGATGGTTCTTCCGGCAATAATTTTTTCCCCTTCGTCAACCTGCATGTACGCACCGCCGGGAAGAAAGTAGGAAGCGATTTCATTTCCGTCGGCGTCTGCCAGGCAGATACGGGGCTGCTTGTTTTCCAGCTGGAACTCGGTTATCCGTTTTTCGGTTTTGCCGGTCTGCTCGTCAATTTCTTCCTTAAGGGTTGTCCCCGGAATGATATCGGCGTATTTAACAATACCGCCTGTTTCGGCGATGATGGGGTCGGAGAACGGGTCGAACGAAGCGAGGGTTTTTTCCGCCTCAACCACGTCTCCGGCCTTTACGGCAATTTCAGAACCGTTGCGAATATCAAGCTTTTGATCCTGGCCGATAAGGTACAGTGTTTTTGTTTTTGTCCGGCCCGCTCCTTCCAGAATCATGGCGTAGGCGATCTCGGTAGAAAGAATTTCCTTGCTGCCGTGTTTGATAACGGGATCGCCCCGGATAACCCGTTTTCCGTCTTCCACCAAAAGCTCGTCTTTTGAGTCGAGCTTGTGTTCTTTCATAACCCGGTTGACAACAGCGTATCCCTTGCGGGTAAACAGCCATTTTCCGTCGGCAAGCTCCACGTGGGATCCCGATATTTCGCGGACATAGACCGGGTATTTAAGGAATATCCGGTTATCCTCGCTTACTTTTGTCGCGACACCGCCGGTATGAAAGGTTCTCATGGTAAGCTGGGTGCCCGGCTGGCCGATTGACTGGGCCGCGATGGTTCCGACCGCCTCCCCTATGTCCACTACATGGTTCGTGGCGAGGTTTCTTCCGTAACAGCGGCGGCAGACGCCGTGTTTTGCCTCACAGGTAAGAACGGTACGAATGCGGACAGATTCAATGCCGGCATCCTCGATTAAGTCGGCAATCTCCCTGGTAATTTCTTCGTTTACGTCGATGATAAGCTCACCGGTAATGGGATGTTTGACCCGTTCAAGCGTATAACGTCCTTCAATGCGGTCGCTTAAAGATTCCTGGACTTCTTCGCCGTTTTTCAGGGCTGAATACGAAATGCCGTTTATCGTACCGCAGTCATCTTCGTTCACCACCACGTCCTGGGCAATATCCACAAGGCGCCGGGTAAGATAACCGGCCTCTGCGGTTTTAAGCGCCGTATCGGCAAGACCCTTACGGGCGCTGTTGGTGGAAATAAAGAATTCAATAACGGAAAGCCCTTCTTTAAAGTTCGCCTGTACGGGAAGCTCAATAATATCGCCGGAGGGTTTGGCCATAAGACCGCGCATGGCGGCAAGCTGCCGTATCTGGTTGCGGCTTCCCCGCGCGCCGGAATTGGCCATCATGTAAATCGAGTTAAACCCGTCGCGGTCTTTTTCCAGAGTTGTCATCATAATGTTGGTCAAATCTTCGTTTGTTTTGTTCCATACTTCAACGATCCTGTTAAACCGTTCTTCCTGGGTTATAAGGCCCTTTCTGTGCTGCCCCTGAATTTCCTCAACCTTTCTGTTTGCTTCTTCGATCATCGCGGGCTTTTCTTTCGGAACAACAATGTCGTCAATACCTATTGTCGCGCCGAAAACTGTCGCGTATTTGTAGCCGGTCGACTTTATCACATCAAGCATGCGCACCGTTGTCCATGAACCCTTTTCGTTAAAGGTATGTTCAATAAGCGCCCGGAGCTCTTTATCCTTTAGCTCATAATTAACAAAAGGAATTTCCGGAGGCATGTCTTCATTAAACACAAGCCGTCCCGCGGTGGTTTCGATAAGCAGACCTCTTGTCAGGTTTGATGTTTTCCCCACTTTCTCCCACACCGGGGTTTTGGGCGCTTTGACCTTGATCAACGCTTCCCAATCCAGCGATCCGGATTCCACCGCCATAATAACTTCTTCCACAGAAGAAAATACCGGCAGCTTGTCCCCGCTTTTGCCGAGGCCCGGACGTTTCGCGTTCGGCTTGATACGGGTAAGAAAGTTTATCCCAAGCACCATATCCTGGGACGGGAATACAATGGTTTTTCCGTTTGCCGGATTAAGCAGGTTTTTCGCGCTCAGCATGAGCGTCCAGCATTCCATTTGGGCGGCCTGGGTAAGGGGCACATGAACGGCCATTTGATCGCCGTCAAAGTCTGCGTTAAACGCGTGACACACCAGTGGATGCAGCTTGATGGCTTTCCCCTCAACAAGTACCGGCTCAAAAGCCTGGATACCCAGCCTGTGCAGGGTAGGCGCCCGGTTAAGCAGCACCGGATGTTCCTTGACAACATCGTCAAGAATGGCAAAAACTTCCGGGGTTTCCGCCTCCACCAGCAGTTTCGCTTTTTTAATATTGTACACAACGTCTTTATCAACGAGCTTCTTCATAATAAACGGCTTGAAAAGCTCAAGAGCCATTTTTGTGGGAAGTCCGCACTGCCACATTTTAAGATCCGGCCCAACGGTAATAACGCTGCGCCCGGAATAGTCAACCCGCTTTCCCAGCAGATTCTGGCGGAATCGGCCCTGCTTGCCTTTAAGCATATCGCTGATCGATTTAAGCGGCCGGTTGGACGCGCCCTTTACCACCCGCTTTTTCTTGGAATTGTCACACAGAGCGTCCACCGCTTCCTGCAGCATGCGCTTTTCGTTGCGTATAATGATGTCGGGGGCATTAAGGGTCTGGAGCCGTTTAAGCCGGTTGTTGCGGTTAATTACCCTGCGGTACAGGTCGTTAAGGTCGCTGGTGGCAAACCTGCCCCCGTCAAGCTGCACCATCGGCCGCAGTTCCGGGGGGATAACGGGAATAACATCGAGGATCATCCATTCGGGCTTGTTATCGGAATTGCGGAAATTTTCGACAATTTCAATGCGCTTGAGGAGCCTTTTATCGCTTTTCGCGCCCTTTTCTATCATCCGTACCCTGAGCTCCGCGGCCATTTCGTCAAGGTTGATATTTTCAAGCAGGGTCCGCACCGCTTCGGCGCCCATGCCTGCGGTGAACGCCCCGCCGTAACGTTCCTGGGCTTCGTAATATTCTTCTTCCGTCAAAAGCTGGTTCTTTTTCAGGTCTGTATCGCCTGAATCTATTACCACATATTTTTCGTAATATAAAACGGAGCGGAGCGCCGCGAGGGACATGTCAAGCAGAAGGCCCATGCGGCTGGGAACCGAACGGTAGTACCAGATATGGGAAACCGGAGCGGCAAGCTCAACATGGCCCATGCGTTCACGCCGTACCTTGAAATGGGTAACCTCAACGCCGCAGCGGTCACAGATAACGCCCTTGTAACGGATCGACTTGAACTTTCCGCAATAACATTCCCATTCCTTGGTCGTACCAAAAATACGCTCGCAGAAAAGGCCGTCTTTTTCCGGACGCAGCGTTCTGTAGTTGATTGTCTCTGGTTTTTTTACCTCGCCGTAAGACCACGCGCGGATCATCTCCGGCGAGGCGAGCTTTATCATAATCGAGTCAAAATCCTGAATGTCCCTCATTAATATCCCCCGTTTAGGCCGCGGCCTGCGATCTCAAGTTCCATAAGCCGCCGATTGGTATGGTACGCAGCATCTCCCACCCCGCTTCAGAAATTACTCCCCGATTTGGCGATCATCTCTTCATCCCGTTCCGTAAGGGGTATTTGCTTGCCCTTCGCGTCATAAATGGTCATATCCAGCGCCAGGCCCCGAAGTTCCTGGACAAGTACGTTGAACGATTCGGGAATACCTGCGGTAGTCGAAGGTTCACCCTTGACAATGGCTTCGTATATTTTGGAACGGCCTGTCATGTCGTCCGACTTAATCGTCAGAAGTTCCTGCAGCGTGTTCGCCGCGCCGTACGCTTCCAGCGCCCACACTTCCATTTCTCCCAGACGCTGTCCGCCGAACTGGGCTTTGCCTCCCAGCGGCTGCTGGGTTACCAGCGAGTACGGGCCTGTCGATCTGGCGTGCATCTTGTCATCGACAAGGTGATGCAATTTAAGGAAGTATATTATTCCGCAGAAAATGGGATTCACAAACGGTTCGCCCGTTCTGCCGTCGCGGAGTACGGCCTTGCTTGTAACCGGAAGCCCCGCCTCTTTAAGCTTTTCTTCAATGTCGCCGGTAGACGGAGACTGAAACACCGGAGTCGAATACCATTCGCCCAGAGTACTTGCCGCCCAGCCGAGTTCGGTTTCAAGAAGCTGGCCGATGTTCATCCGGGAAGGAACCCCCAGGGGCGTCAGGCAAATGTCCAGCGGGGTGCCGTCTTCCATGTAAGGCATATCCTCTTCCGGAAGAATCCGCGCCACAACGCCCTTGTTTCCGTGGCGGCCGGCCATTTTGTCCCCTTCCCTGAGCTTGCGTTTTGTCGCGATCAACACCTTTACGACTTCGTCGACTCCGGGATTAAGATCATCGCCTTCTGTCCGGGAAAGCCGCTGTATGTCAATGATCGTTCCTTCGTTGCCGTGAGGCACTCTAAGAGATGAATCACGGACTTCCTTGGCCTTTTCGCCGAATATGGAATTAAGCAGTTTGAATTCCGGCGTTGTTTCGGTTTCGCTTTTGGGAGTAACCTTTCCCACAAGAATATCCCCGGACCAGACCTTGGCGCCCACCCGTATAATGCCTTCCGGGTCCAGGTTGTCAAGGCTTTTTTCGCTTGTATTGGGAATATCGCGGGTAATTTTTTCAGGCCCAAGCTTTGTTTCCCTGACTTCGGTTACAAATTCCTTTATGTGGATAGAGGTAAACATATCCTCTTTCACAACCCGTTCCGAAATAAGAATCGAGTCTTCGTAGTTGTATCCGTTCCAGGGCATAAAGCCTACGAGTATGTTTCTGCCAAGGGCAAGCTCGCCGTCCCTTGTGGCCGGGCCGTCGGCAATTACCTGCCTGGCGGTAATTTTGTCGCCCGGCTTGACCACCGGCCGCTGATTGTAACAGGTGTCCTGATTTGTCCGCTGATATTTGACAAGCCGGTACACGTCAAGACCGTCGGGAGTCGTCTGCGGCCCTGGCCCGGACTTGCCGTCAGGCTTTACGACAATTTCCCCGGAAGTAACCCGGATAACCGTACCGCTCCGGCGGGCTTTTACCAGTACGCCGGAATCGTAGGCGCACTTTTCTTCCATGCCGGTACCCACACGGGGCGCTTCGGGGAAGACTAACGGAACCGCCTGACGCTGCATATTGCTTCCCATAAGGGCCCTGTTGGCGTCGTCGTGTTCAAGGAACGGAATAAGCGAAGCGGACACGGAGATAATCTGCTTTGGACTAACGTCCATGTACTGAACTTCTTCCGGCGCCCTGGTGGTATAATCCCCCTGATGATGACAGGAAACCTGGTCATCGGAAAAACCGCCGTTGTCGTTAAGTTTTGCCGAAGCCTGGGCGATGTAATACCGATCTTCGTCCATGGCCGAAAGGTATTCAATATCAGAGGTCGCTTTTCCCCTGACGACCCTGCGGTAGGGCGTTTCCAGAAAACCGTATTCATTGACCCGTGTATAGTTCGCCAGGGACACAATAAGCCCGATATTGGGACCTTCCGGCGTCTCAATGGGGCACATCCTGCCGTAGTGGGTATAGTGAACGTCCCTGACCTCAAAGCCCGCCCTGTCGCGGGAAAGACCGCCGGGGCCCAGGGCGTTAAGCCGCCTTTTGTGGGTAAGCTCCGCAAGGGGGTTTACCTGATCCATAAACTGGGAAAGCTGGCTTGAACCGAAAAATTCCTTTATGGCCGCCACAACGGGCTTTATCGAAATAAGATCCTGGGGCTTTGTTGTGTCGGTCTCTTTCAGGCTCATCCGTTCTTTGGCTATCCGCTCCATCCGGCTGAACGCCACTTTCATGGCATTGGCCATAAGCTCGCCGACCGAACGAATCCGGCGGTTTCCCAGGTGATCAATATCGTCTATGTTTTCATCCCCAACATACACCTTGATAAGATATTTCATGGTGGCGATGATATCCCGCCGGGAAAGGGTAAAATCTTTTCTGGCTGGGCTTAAATCCTCATCGACAGAGGGAAGATCAAACTTTTTGTTGAGCTTGTAGCGGCCTACCCTGCCAAGATCATAGCGCTTGGGGGTAAAGAACATGTTGTTAAGTTCCCTTTCCGCGGTTTCTACGGTGATCGATTCCCCGGGCATAAGCACGGAGTACACCGCCGACAGCGACTCTTCCCTGGAAGGCTCGTCGCGGGAAGAATCTTCCTTTACAAATTTAATTTCTTCCCGCTCAAAACAATTAAGGAGCATCGGAGAGTTGATCGAATCCGGCGCTTCAAAGTTGATCACTTCCACCGACTTAATGCCGTGGGCAAGCAGTTCGTCCACATTATGCGGATGAAGCTTTTCCCCGGTGCGGTACAGTTTTTTCCGGCCGCCGTCGCCGGGCGCGGCTCCGTCTTCGCCGGAAGAAGCTCCACCTTTGCGGGGCTCCGCGGCCGCCGCCGTTTCTTCGGCAACCCATACGGGACTGGCCAGCACCCTGCCGGTGATTTTTTCGCGGGTTTCCTTGTCGTTTTTTATTTTGAATGTTTCAACGGCATAAAAAACCCTTATTATGTCTTCGCGGCTCCCGTAGCCCAGGGCGCGGAGGAATATGGTGCCGAGAATCCGTTTTTTCCGGTCTATTTTGGCGTAAATAAGCTCCCGCTTCTGATCGATTTCAAACTCAAGCCAGGAACCCCGGTACGGGATAATGCGGGAGGAATACACCCCTTTTTCATGGCTGAAAATAACGCCGGGGGAACGGTGAATCTGCGACACGACAACCCGCTCCGCGCCGTTGATGATAAACGTTCCCCGCTCTGTCATAATGGGGATATCCCCCATGTAAATGTCTTTTTGGCGGATCTCCCCGGTCTGCTGGAATATCAGATTGACGCGGGCTTTAAGGGGTAAAGCGTAAGTAAGCCCCTTCTGCTTGCAGTCCAGTTCCGAGAATTTTACATTTTTTTCGTCCAGGGAATAGTATTCGTACTCAAGCGTCATGTCCCCGTTGGGACTTTCTATGGGAAACGTCGCCCTGAAAACCTCTTCCAGGCCCTGAATGTTCGGCTTTTCGCCGGCATCAACTTTTTCCCGCTGAAGAAAACGCTCGTAGGAACAAAGCTGAATATCAATCAGGTCAGGCAGGTCCATTACATCATGAATGCTCTTTCCCACATAGGATCGCTTCTTGTTCGTCTTTACCATTCCCGCCCCCGGTTGTTTTTTCGTCCCGGCGGGAAGGGAACAAACCGCCCTCCCCGCCGGCTGCCCTTTACAGGCAGTACCAAGGAAGCAGTCCGAACAAGTTTTTCAAACTTTTCGGACTGTCCCTGTTATTCAATCTCGACAGTGCCGCCCGCGGCGGTAACCTGATCTTTAATTTTGGCGGCTTCTTCTTTGGAGACACTTTCCTTAAGCGGTTTGGGAGCGCCTTCGACAAGGTCTTTTGCCTCTTTAAGACCTAAACCTGTCATGGCCCGGACTTCCTTAATAACCGCGATCTTCTTTGTGTCGTCATACGCCTTGAGGATTACGTTGAATTCGGTCTTTTCTTCCGCTGCCGCCGCCGCGGGAGCCCCAGGGGCCGCGCCGGCCGCCGCCACAGCCACAGGGGCCGCCGCGGAAACGCCAAACTTCTCTTCCATCGCCTTGACCAGTTCGGAAACTTCCAAAACCGTCATGGAAGCAATCGCTTCCAGAATCTCTTCTTTTGTCGCTGCCATATTATCTTCTCCTGACAATTGGTTCCCGCTTCATACGAAGCTCGCCGGGCATTTCCCGGATAGTTATGCCTGCCTGCAAAGCAAGTTACTTTGCAGACATACTGTCCGACAGGACGACAGCACGAAGCCTGACGGACAGGTTTTTACGTGGACGGTTCCGGAAAAATTTTGGAACCGCCTTGTCCGGTTACCCGGCTTTTTGATCAGCTATTGCCTTTACCGTACGGACAAGCCGGGACGGTACGTCGTTAAGGGCGGCGGCGAAATTTCTCGCGGGGCCGTTCATCACCGACATAAGCATGGAGATAAGCTGGAGCCTCCCCGGAAGCCGGGAAAACGCTTCCACCTGGGAAGTGGTATACACCGCATCTCCCAAAAGACCGCCTTTTACCTTAAGCGCGGGCGCTTCTTTGGTAAAGTCGATAAGTATCTTTGCCACCTCGTTGGTGTCTTTTGGGACAATCGCTACCGCGGTCGGCCCGACAAGATAAGTTGACACATCCGGCGCTTTTAACTGCTCAAAGGCAAGGCGGGCAAAGTTGTTCTTTACCACCTTAAACGCCGCTTCTTTGCCCCGAAGCTGATCCCGCAGATTTGTAATCTGTTCTACCGTAAGCCCCCGGTAATCGGCAAAAATGAAATCGGGCGTTCCCTCTTCCGGTTCAAAGATTTTTTTAAGCGCGTCAATCGCCTTGATTTTGTATTCCTGCTGTTTTCTGGCTGCAATTGCCATATCAATCCTTCCTTGTGTAGAGCTTATTCACTCTGGGAAACGACCCAGACTCCCGGCCCCATGGTTGACGCCACTGAAACGGTCTGAACGAATTCGCCTTTCGCGTCGGCCGGTTTTTTGCGCCGTATTTCGGTCATTACCGTCATGACGTTTTCCGCGACCTTATCGCTTTCCATGGAAACCTTGCCCACGGCCAGATGAACCACGCCGGTCTTGTCGGCCCTGAATTCCACCCGGCCTTTTTTCAGCTCCGCAAGGGCGCCTTTAAGATCGAAGGTAACCGTCCCCGTTTTGGGGTTGGGCATAAGGCCTTTCCGGCCCAGTACCATACCGAGCTTGCCTACGTCTTTCATCATATCCGGAGTCGCTACGGCGACATCGAACTCAAGCCATCCGCCCTTGATCTTTTCGATAAGATCGCCGGCGCCCACAAAAGCCGCGCCGGCTTCCTGGGCTTCTTTTTCCTTTTCGGGCTTGCAGAACACCAGCACCTTTTTTTCTCCCCTGAACTGATGGGGAAGAACTACCGTATCCCGCACGGACTGGCTCTTTTTAAGGTTTACCTTGACGGAAAGCTCCACGGTTTCGTCAAACTTGGCAAACGCCATGGATTTTACGAAATCAACGGCTTCCTTTACATCGTAGGAATTACCCGGATTGTATTTTTTGACAGCTTCCCGGTACTTTTTCCCATGTCTCATTTTTCCACCTCCACGCCCATGGACCGGGCCGTACCGGCGATAATTTTCATGGCCGCCGGTATGTCGTTGGCGGAAAGATCGGGCATTTTAAGCTTTGCTATTTCTTCAAGCTTGGCCCTGGGGATGGTTCCCACCTTTGTCTTGTGGGATTCCGCCGACCCTTTCTCGAGGCTTATTGCCCTTTTAATAAGCACCGCCGCCGGAGGGGTTTTGAGGATGAATGTGAAGGACTTGTCCGCGTACACGGTGATAACAACCGGAATAACAAGACCCGCCTCCATGGTTTTCGTCCGGTCGTTGAACTGCTGAACGAACTGGGGGGCGCTGACGCCGTGCGGACCAAGCGCGGGCCCGACAGGCGGGGCCGGAGTGGCCTTTCCCGCCGGGCACTGGAGCTTGATATAAGCCGCTACCTTTTTCTTTGCCATAAACGCTCCTTTGTGGTATTACCGTGGCATGCGGTATAACGAGGCGCTGTCCCCGCCGGGCGCCGCCTCTCCCACATTTATAATTTTTCTACCTGTAAAAGATCGACTTCCACCGGCGTATTCCGGCCGAAGATACCTACCATAACCTTGAGTTTATTTTTTTCCTGATTCACTTCTTCTATAGTCCCGGTAAAGGATTCAAAGGGGCCGTCTACAATTTTTACCTGCTCGCCGGCGCTGAAACTCTGCCGCGAACGAGCCGGTTTTTCCCCCTTGAACTCCCCGGATCGCTGCAAAATGCCCCTGGCATCGTCTCCGGAAAGCGGCTGAGGCCGTTTATCGGAAGGAGTTCCCACAAATCCCGTAACACCCTGGATTTTTTTTATTTTTGAGCAGGTTTCCTTCCATTCGAGTTCGGGAAGATCCATCTCGATAAGCACATAACCGGGGAAAAACTTTTTGGTTTGGGTGCGTTTTTTTCCGTCCCGTACCTCGACAACCTCTTCCTGGGGAATTTTTATATCTTTGACAATTTCCTTGTCCAGATCCCCCGATCCGATCATGAGGCGCATAATCTTTTCTATTTTGTTTTCATACCCCGAATAGGTATGAAGCACATACCAGCCCGCTGCCATGACTACCTGTTAAAAAACCGCCTTCACACCGAGCATCAGCAGAAAGTCGACAAAGCCCAGAACGGCGGCGACGATTACCGTCGAAACTATGACAACCGCCACAGAACTTATCACGTCGTCTTTCCCCGGCCACACCACCTTGCGGAGCTCGGCATATGATTCTTTAAAAAACTGAACTATTTTCCCCATCCGTTTCCTCTCTTTAGCCATCCGAACAAACCGCTGTCTGCTCCCTCCGGGCCCCCCTCCAGTCGCAAACGTCCTGTTTGCTCCCTCCGGGCCGGCCTGACGCCCTTTCGGCGCCCTCCTGGCGCCTTTTCCTCCCC
>JAIRWM010000099.1 GCA_031268975.1 Treponema sp.
GGTTCATTCATGCCCCCCGAATGAATTATTTGTGCCTAAAGGCGGGTAATTTTGAACGACGCGGGATGCGTGTTTTTCAGGGTACGGGTTTATGGAACAAGCGTTAAAGCATTTCCCAATTGATCATCAATGTTGCTGGCTATATTAACCGCTGAATTGGCGGTTAGTATCGGCGGGGCGATGCCTACGCCTTCGTAACAGGCGCCGTCCATGTCCGTTACTTTTTGAACAGAAACGGAATATATCCAGCCGTTTGCAAGCTGCCGTTCCAACGAGAGGGAAAACGCCCCGGCGCTTGTTGATCCGGCATGGGTAACATGGGGCTGTGAACGCAAGGCGAGGGTAAACCATTCGCCGCCGGAAATCGTTTGTTTGTTGGTTAGAAGGATTATTGGTTTGGTGTATCTCGTCCCTTCGGGCTTAATGGTGTGGGTTATGGATGAAGAAAAGTCGTTCCGTCCGGTTCCGTTTTTTGTCCTGACTTCCACATAATCCCGCTCGGCGCTGGCGAAACGGTTGGCGATATAATCTACATTTGCCTGTAAGCCTCCGCGGTTTCCCCTGATATCTACTATTAGGGCGGTGGTTGATGAAAGGCTATTGATTATACTATCTATTGCCTTTACCCAATCCTGGCTTCCTATTTCTGTTTCCCCCTTTGCAAACCCGGCGATATAAATATATCCTATGGTTGGTTTTGCGGTGAATGTTCCATAGACAAACATTCCGTCCGGTGTTGCTGTTCCGCTCTCGGCTAAATAATTATTCTTTATTACTTGCAAGCTAAACGGTTCATTGTTTGCGGTATCAAAGCGTCCGCCTGAATTAAATGCCCTAAAGGGGGAAAGTAAATAAACATGGGAGTCGTTAAGGTCCTTGAGCATATCGCAACAAACCTGAAACAGTGTTTCGTCCCCCATGCCGGGGGATATTCTTGCGGAGTATTTTGTATATTCATCATTCCATGTTGTGGGAGGTGTCAATTGACCCATTTTTAAGTCTATAAGGGCGTATGTTTCGTCAAAGTCTTTCCATATTCGGTTGAATATGCCTATTGGATCGCTTGATGGATCGGGGCCGGTAAAAATGTTACATGAGGTTAAACCGAGAAGTAAGATTAAAATACTTTTATATGCTTTCATTTTATGCCCCTAAAAAGTAAACGCTATTCCTGAACTAAGCCGTAGCGAAGCATCCCGTCTTTGTTTTGGTACGTTTATATGGGAAAGTTCAAATCCCAATCCGGCATACATATTCAAGAGATTGTTGATTTTATGGTTATATTTGATGTCGCCGAACACTGCCCAATAATTATGAAGGCTGGCAAAGTTCCCAAGCGTTATTAGCCTTAATGGTTCTTCGGCGGAATATTTTATAAGGGCCTCATCTGCTCCGGCATAGGCGGGGCGTACTGTATAACCTATAAGCGGTATGCTTAGCGAGATTTGCAGATTGTTTTCATGGTTAATTATCCATTTTTGCGTTGCGTGTAAGTCCAGTGAGAGTATTCCGGTTATGCTTGGGTAATGTGCAAACTGTAAATAAGCGTCCGCCCGAAATGCACCGCCTAAATACCCCGGCAATACCTGATTTCCCCATAGCCTATGATCAAGGCTATATTCAAGATACGCTCTATGCGCCGTATAAGCCGGGTAATATGCGTAATAAATTGGCTGGCCTGTTACCGGATCATAGGTTGTATTAAGTACGGCTTTCCCCGGCGGGTCGGTATCCGCTTTACCCTGATAATATCCGGCATTAAGGCTATGAAGAAAATTCCCCTTGGCGATATTTGCGTCCAGTAAGAATGTTAAATTACTGAGGCGGCGGTTTAAGGGATCATAGGTTGTTTCTTTATATCCGGCGAATGTATAGCCTAAACTTAACCCTATTCTGAATGGGTTTTCTTTTTCCGCTATAGGTTCTTTTGCATTGGCAATTGAAGGGGTTAAAAAATACACTATTACACAGAAAATAAAAACTATTTGATTTTTCACCTCTTTTCTCCTTCTGCAATGTAAAATTGGCATATATTTTAATTTTACATAACCGACTGTAACAACATACATTGAATATGTCAAGAGATGGGGATGATTTTGGGGACGGTGTGCGGGCGTAAAGCCCGCTCTCCGATCCGCCTACCGGCGGCGAAGCGCTAACATGCCTGTTATGCGTCGTATTTTCGCTTATCCGCTATTTTATCAAATTATTTGCCCGCAAGTAAGGTTTCATTATCCTGTAATAATTATCCGCCATTAATTCATATCCCCTTGCATTCGGATGAACATCGTCCGACATATGTATTCCCCATATTCCATTCCAAATATCGTCAATTAATTCCACATTATTCAATGACGCAAGTCTATCAAACATATTATCATATTGAACAATCAGCATGGTCTGTACAGTATAATTGGTAATACCCAATTTCCCTGCCATTGTTCTTACAACTGATTCCGTATAAAATTTCGCTATATATATTTTCCTATTTCCGTCATTAATTAAATTTATAATATTTTGAAGATTGCTTCCGGTAGTTGCCAAAGGAATCATTTCAAAAACATCATTGGCGCCAAGTTCAATTATTACAATTCGGGGATTTTCCATAAGAACATCGGTATTTATACGCGACAAGGCTTGCGAAGTAGTGTCGCCGCTTATTCCTGCGTTAACAACAGGGATATTTATCTTATTTTGCAAATAGGCTGGATAAGCCCTTGTTTTATCCTCAATTCCGGCGGTTGTTGCACCATAACCGGCAGTAAGACTGTCTCCTAAACAAACCACCGATATACCTGTATTATCGGTAGTTTCATTATCACAGCTATTTAGACATAAAAAAACTATCGCCCCAATAAGACAAAAAGAAAAATTAATTTTTTTCATAAAACCCTCTGAAATATTACAATACCATATAAATTTGGTATTGGCAATATTTCATTCGAAAGTCTGGTTTAATACCCGTCGAACCTCCGGTTCGCGCTCTGCTCCGCAGAGGCTCATCACGGAGCGCCGCGTACCTGCGGATTTTTCATCACAGGCGCGGGCGTTCCCGTCTTCCCGGCGGCGCCAAGCTTTTCCATCTGCCGTATCAGGGCGGCCATATCCCGGGCAAGGGGCGCCTGGAGACAAAGGCCCGCGCCGTCCCCGGGCAGGACGAGCTTGAGGGCGTGGAGCGCGAGCCGGGCAAGCAGCGGCCGTTCCTCAAAGGCGTCGCCCCGCCAGTTCCGCTTAAGGGAGGAAAGGTACACGCCTTTTTCGTTGCGGAAGGCTTTTCCGTAGAGCCTGTCGCAGAGGACGGGGTGGCCGAGCGCGGCAAGATGCACCCGTATCTGGTGCGTTCTGCCGGTCTCCGGTCTCGCTTCTATGACGCTGCAATTTCCCGCGGACAGGAGCAGGGTACACGAGGTGCGGGACGGCTTCCCGTGGTATTTGTCGATAATGGTCGAGTGTTTTTTATTGCCGTCGGGAAGGAGGGGCAGGTCGCAGACGGCTTCTCCGCCGGGCCAGGACGGCGTTCCGTGGACAACGGCGGTGTATGTTTTCTCTACCCGGCGCGAGCGGAAATCCGACGAAAGCTTCCGGTGGGCCGCCGCTGTTTTGGCAAGCACCACAAGCCCGGAGGTTTCTTTGTCGATCCGGTGAACCGTAAAAAGTTTCTGCATCCGGCCGTCCCGTTCAAGGAGAAACTGTTCCAGCAGTTTGTCAAGCCCCGGCGCGTCCGGCTCCCAGCGTTCGCTCCCCACGGCGACCCCGGAGTCTTTGCTTACCGCGATAAGCGATGGATCTTCCAGAATGATGGTATACGGCGGCCTCTTTTTCACCGGCGGGCGTCAGACTGTTTTTCGTGAGCCGGGCTTTACCGCGGGTATGCCTTTTTCGCACAGCGCGCAGTTTTCCGGTTCCCAGCTTTTCGCGTCCACTTTCACGGCGGCGTCCAGGGGCCAGGGAACTTCCGCGCCGGGAGGGCGGCGATCGACGATACAGGCGACCGCGGTTATGTTCGCGCCAAGGGATTCAAGGACTTTGGCGCTTTCCCCCAAAGATTTTCCCGTGGTAATAACGTCTTCGCATATCAGAATTTTTTCGCCGCTTTTCACCTGGAAACCCCGCCGGAGGGCCATGCTGCCACAGTCGTCGCGCTCGGTAAAAAAAGACCTCATTCCCAGCTGCCTGCCAAGCTCGTACGCGGCGACAATGCCCCCTATCGCCGGGCCCGCGACGGCGTCGACGGCAAGGGCGCCGGAATCCACGGCGGCGCGGATTTGTTCCGCCACGGGAGAGAGGGCCGCGGCGGCCATGGGGGGGTGCTGCAAAAGCCGCGCGCACTGGAAGTATTTGTCCGAATGTTTCCCCGAAGACAGAAGGAAATGGCCTTCCAGCATGGCGCCGGATTCCCGCAAAAGTTCTATCGGCTCTTTCATGGTGCAATCATATACGGGAGAACAGGAAAGCTCAAGGGCGCGCTGCCTCACGAAAAATCCGGGGAAGAAGGAGCGCTGCCATTTGCCCTTGTTCCGCATCCGTGCTATGATCCCGCTGATGAAAATGCTTCTTCATATCTGCTGCGCTCCCTGCTCGGTCATGTGCGTTGAAACCCTGCGCGGCGGCGGCGTTGAAATGGAACTGTACTGGTATAACCCGAACATTCATCCGTTTACCGAGTACAGAAGCCGCAGGGACTGCGCCGTACAATACGCGAAAAGTCTGGGCATCACGCTCATCACAAAAGATCACTACGGGCTGCGGGATTTTATCGCGTCACTTGAAAAAACGGAATCCGGCCGTTTTGACGTTCCCGGCCGCTGCGCTTTTTGTTACCGTCTGCGGCTGGAACAAACCGCGCGCGCGGCGAAAGAACGGGGCTTTGACGCTTTCAGCACAAGCCTTCTTGTAAGCCCGTATCAGAATCACGAGGTGATAAAAACAACGGGGTACGAGGCGGCGCAGCGGTACGGCGTCGATTTTTTTTACCGGGACTGGCGGCCGTTTTTCCGGGAAGGCCAGCGGAAAGCCAGAGCCGCCGGCTGCTACATGCAAAAATACTGCGGCTGCATTTTCAGCGAAGAGGAGCGGTTTGGCGGCGTCACTTGATCGGCAAGGCCGCCCGAGCGGCGGCGTCACCTGATACTGATTTCCGCCGTGCGGGTAAAGGCGTTTTTCCGCATGTACGCCTCAATGCCGGCGATTATCTCCGTCATGGCGGCGGGGTTGGCGAATGTCGCCGAGCCCACCTGTACCGCCGTGGCGCCGGCCATAAGGAATTCCAGCGCGTCGTTCGCGCAGGCAATTCCCCCCATGCCGACAAGCGGCGCCTTGTTCCGCAGTTCGCCGTATAATTCCCAGACCATACCCAGCGCGATTGGCCGTATGGCCGGGCCGGAAAGACCGGCGCTGATGTTGTCGAACACCGGCTTCCTTTGGGAAGTGTCTATGGCAAGCGCCTTGAATGTGTTGACAAGAGACAGGGCGTCTGCCCCGGAGGAGACGCAGGCGCGGGCTACGGCGGCAAGATCGGGGGCGTTGGGGGAAAGCTTTACCAGCAGGGGTTTGTGCGCCGCCGCCTTTCGTACCGCGCGCGTTACCTCGGCGGCTTTTTCGCGGTCAAGGCCGAACGCCATACCGCCGGCTTTGACGTTCGGGCAGGAAATGTTCAGTTCGATCATGTCTATTCCGCAGGCGTCAAGCAGCCGGGCCCCTTCCTCGTATTCGCCGACGCTCCCCCCCGAAAGGTTCGCGATTACCGGAGGCCCCAGTTTTTTCATGCGGGGAAGTTCGTTTTCGATAAACGCCCTGACTCCGGGATTTTCCAGCCCGATGGAATTGAGCAGCCCGGCCGGCGTTTCGTACAGCCGCTCGCCCCGGTTGCCCGTCCGCGGCTCCGCGGTAAGCCCTTTCGTGCAGATTCCCCCCAGCGCGGAAACGTCGAGAAGCGCGGCATATTCGCTCCCGTAGCCGAACGTCCCCGACGCGGCGATCACCGGGTTTCGCAGCCGGAGCCCGGCGATGGAGACGGAAAGGTCAACTGCCATAAATTTCTTCCGCCGGAAAAATCGGCCCGTCGGCGCAGCAGCGTTTGTTGCCGTTTCGGGTTTCCACCGTACAGCCCAGGCACGCCCCGACACCGCAGGCCATGCGCCGTTCAAGGCTTACATAGCAGGGAACTTTCGCCCGGGCACAGCGGGAGGCCAGCGCCCTGAGCATCGGCTCGGGGCCGCAGGCGTACACCACGGAATAACCGGCAGGATCAAAAAAATCGGGAATGCGTCCGTGATATACCGCGAGGAGCCGTCCCCCCGGGCGCCGCGCCGCGCCCCTTCTCCCGGGGGCGGGGCCTCCAAAACCCCCGCTGTCTTCAAAGGCAAGAATCAGTCTGCGCGCCCCGCCGGTTTTTTCCAGAAGGCCGCCTTCCCCGTCCGCGAAACTTTTCCTGAAACCCGCGTAAAAATCAAATTCACCGCGGAACCGCGCCGCCTCCCGTCCGCTTCCCGCCCCGCCGGCGGAAAGTTCCTCCGCCAGGGCGACAAGCGGGGCGACGCCGGCCCCGCCGCCGACAAGGGCCGCGGGCTTTTGGCCGCCGTCCGCGCGGGCGGGCGGAAAACCGGCCCAGGCGTTTCCCAGCGGCCCGGCCAATTCAGCCTCGTCCCCGGCGTTCATCCGCGATAACTCAAAAGTTCCTTTTCCCTTGAGGGCGAGGAAAAAACCAAGGACAATCCCCGCCCCGGCAGGTCTCCAGAAAGCGGCGCTGATTGGCCGCAAAAGGAAAACGGAACTCCGGCGGGGCCGTATCATAAAAAACTGCCCCGCTGCGGGCTCAGGCCCCGGCCAGGCAAACTCCAGGCGGAAAATCTCTTCCGTAAGGAAACCTGTTTCAAGCAGCCTGCAGGAACACGCGAGAAGGGGTTTTGTACTGTGAATCGGACGCCGGGACACCTTCCATCCAGCCTACCGTTTTTTCCCCGCCGTGTCACGCCGGGCTCCGTACCGGTGGTGAATGTTCCCCGCGGGTAATCAGTAATCGAGCGTTGAACGCGCACGGAAAAGCCGTTCCGCCGCGGGCCGGGAGAGCAGGTACACATAGGGGGAACCGCTTACCAGTACCGGCCGCATGCCGTCCTGTTCTTCCGCCGCGCGTACCGTTATAACCGAGCCGTCTCCCAGTTCAATGCTGATTCCGCCTGAGTCAAAGGCAAGGCTCTCCGCCGCTTCGGGGGAAAGAAACGTATCTCCCTGAATCTCAAACAGGTTCCGTACATAGGCGTCCGCCGCTTCCCCGGCGGTTTCCCCGGACGGTTCCCACGCCCAAACATTCCCGTTCCGGGCAAGGCTGAAATCTTCGCCGTCTTCCGGGGCGTCCATTCGTATCCGCTGCACCATGCCGGCCCTGTTTTCGGCAAACAGTCTGAGGTTGTACCATGCCCGTTCGCCGCCGTTCACATAACTTTTGACAAGCCGGTCCCCGGAACGGTACTCGTTTTCCCCGTTTTTGCGCAGATACACTTCCCGGCCGGAAGAATCATCCTCTCCAACCAGGAGGTCGATCAGCGGCGGCACGGCGGCGCCTCCCCTGATGACAAGGCGCGCAGCACGTTCGGCGGAAAGGCCCAGTGCTTCGTGCGAAGAAGGTGACGACCCAAGCCGGGGAAATGTTCCCTTTGTGCACAGAACCCGGAACAGGTCGTCGATTCTGCCCTGTTTTACCGGAACCTGGCCGCCGCCGAGTACGGCAAACCAGGCGTCGTTTATCCTCCGGATAACCAGCGTTTCGTTTCCCGGCCGGCTGATTTCTATCCGGTCGGCCATGTCCTGAGCCTCCGGGGAGAGCCACGTGAAGGAAGCGCCTCTGGCGTTTACCCGGCCGCTGTCAAAAAAAACGGTAAGCAGGTACACAACCACAAGGATGCCGGAAATCCCGGCAAGGGTGTATATTTTTTTGGCGCCCCGGCCGCCGCCGGATTTTTTTTCATCAGCCATTGCGCTGCTCCTTTCCCGGCCGGCGTTTGAACGCCCGCAGTATCCCGAAAATGATGATTCCCAGCGGGATGAATACTACGTTAAGTATCCGGGCAAACCGCATCGTACCAAGCCGTTCCGCCGGATCCGCTATGCGATCAAGCCGGCCTGCGCCGCTTTGCCTGTTTCGTATTCCCACAACATCGTCGTCGTTTCGCAGCCAATCGGCGGCCTTGCGCATAAATTCAAAGTTCCGCATGCTCTGGCTGTAGGTGTACTGGGTGATAATCCCCGCGGCATCTGAATCTCCCACAACGATGATCCGGCTTTCTTTTGGCCGGGAAGGCATGTCCGGCAGGGGGGGCCTGCCTTCTTCGTCGGGCTTTTCAAGGCCTGAAAACCAGCCGGGGAAAATCCCCGCAAGGCTTACGGCGAGTATTTTTCCGCCTTTTGTCTCAGTTTCTTCGGCGGCAAAGGCATAGCCGGAGTCGGGCCGTACCAAAAAATCTTTTGTCATAAGGAACGCTTGCGGGCTTGAAGAAAAAAGTACTTCGCCCGTAACCGCGCCCGATTCGGGCAGGGTAAATGTCAGCGGGCTTGCCCAGAACAGGTCTGCTCCGCCAAAACCCGAAGTAACGATACTGTCCCTGTTCCCGTTTTCTTCCTGTACCGCGACCCAAAACGGATACCGCTGCATCACCGGGCGTCCTGAGGAATCGCGGTATGACAGCTCAAGGGACGCGGGATCCATCACGACGCTTTGGCCGACTGTCGCGCCGTAGAAGGAAATCATGGACAAAAGCCCCCTGTCCTGCATGAGCCGGGCGTCCCAGTTATAGGCAAAGTCAACGTCCACGCTCTCTACGGAAAAAAGCACCCGGCCTCCAAGCTGGATGTAGCGGTCAATGTGGTACAGGCTGTAACGGTCGAGGGTTTCCACGCCGCCGAGGACAAAAAGCGCCGGCAGGGTATCCGGTATTTCATCGCCGGGATACAGCGGCAGAACGGAAAAACCCGACTGGGAAAGAATCTGATTAAGCGGCCCGTAGTATTCCGATAAATCTTTCCGGGGATCCGGGGCAAGTATTCCGAGTTCCCGGCTGTTTCCGGCCGCCAGGGATCGTATCCGGCTGGTGATATCATATTCCAGCGTATCAATGCCGAATATCCAGGGAACAACTTCCGCCCTGTTGAGGTATTCAATGACAATTCCCGAATACACCGTGGTAAGGCTTAATTCATCGCTGCCCACATTCGGCAGCGACTGGGGCATAAGGCCGAAACGTTCAGCGTCCCGGGAAAATCCTCCCGACGGATCGCGGAAGGTGACCAGTATTTTCCCCCGGGACCGCGCCGCGTATTCCTTTAACAGATCCGATATTTCACCGGGAGCGGGATCAATGGACTGGAGTTTGCCGGAACAGTAATACGTGATCCTCACTGTTTCGGTGATTTCGCGGTACAGGTTCCGTGAAACCGGAGACAGCGTGGAGGCTCTGCCGGAGCTTATGTCAAGCCTCCTCCAGATTCTTCCCGAAACAAGCAGGAGAAGGATCATGATACCGACGCTTAAAACCGTGACGATAACGCCCTGCTGTTTTCTTGTCACCTTTACCTCCACTTCCTGAAAAGAATTACTCTGGTATTGAGAAAAAGAAAAAGAACGGTGCTGATAACAAAAAATCCTAAATCCCGCGTGTCGATAATTCCCCTGGAAAAGCTTTCAAAGTGAAACGCCAGGGAAACAAAGTTAAGCGCCCCGGTCACTCCCCGGGGAAGATTCATCCCCGCGCTTACATTGTTTATCAGCATGGTAACGACAAGAACCGACGCGCTGCCCAAAAACGCCCCCGCCTGGCTTTTTGAAAGGGAAGAAAGCAAGAGCCCCAGCGCGGCGGCCGAAGAGCCCAGAAGGAGCGCGCCAAGGTATTCCCCGGCGATAACCCCTCCGTCAAAACGGCCGAGGCCCATGACGCCAAGCGGCACGGGGAGCGTAAGGATCAACAGAACGGCGATTTCCGCCATACAGGCGATAAATTTTCCGGTTACAAGGTCCCATTCCGAAAAAGGCAGGGTAAGCAGCAGTTCCATACTGCCGATCTTGCGTTCTTCCGCCCAGCTTTTCATGGTAATCATGGGAACGACCAGGATAAACGCCACGGGAAACGCCGCGAAAAACGGCCGGAGCGACGCCTGGTTCATCGTAAAGAAGCGCTGCAAATAGAAAAGCCAAATGGAGCAAAACAGGGTAAAGAAAAGCGCGACGCCGTAAAAAGCCGGCGTATATGAAACCGCGTGCAGTTCTTTTTTCGCGAGAATCAACGCCTTGTGTTCTTTCATGCTTCATCTTCCTTTGCGCCGCCGGAAGACCGCGAACCGGCTCCCGCGTCGCCGGTCAGCCGGACAAAAATGTCTTCCAGGCTGAATGTACGGCGTTTCATGGAAAGTATTTTTAGCCCTTCCGCTACGGCCCAGTCAAAAATACGTTCACCGTCGACAGGCGTTCCCGTGTCCGGCGGCAGGAAAAAACTCATCTCAAAAAGACCGTCGTTTTCCCGTATGTCCGGGAGGAGACCCGGAACAAGACGGGCCGCTTTTTCGGTAAGCGCCGATCCTTTAAGAACAAGATCCCAGGTGTCGCCGCCCTTGAGCTTCCCGCCGATTTCTTCCGGTTTTCCCTGGGCGGCAATGCGCCCTTCGTTAAGAATCAGCACCCGGGAACAGACGGCTTCCACTTCCTGGAGTATGTGGGTGGAAAGAATGACGGTTTTCCGTTTTCCAAGGTCTTTGATAAGCGCCCGTATTTCTATGATCTGATTCGGATCCAGCCCCGAGGTCGGCTCGTCGAGAATTAACACGGGCGGATCGTGAATAATGGCCTGGGCCAGCCCGACCCGCTGTTTAAAACCTTTTGAAAGGGTGTCTATAAGACGGGTGCGCATCGGGGCAAGGCCACAGGCGGCTATGCTTTTTTCCAGGGCGTTTTTTACTTTTTCCCGGGGAACAAGCCGGGCGGAAGCCATGAACGCCAGGTATTCCTCAACGGTCATGTCACCGTACAGGGGAACGCTTTCGGGCAGATAGCCGGTACGTTTTTTTACCTCGACCGGATCATCTTCCACGGAAAAGCCTTCCACGGAAGCCGTTCCGCTTGTGGGAAAGTGATAGCCGGTAAGTATTTTCATTACCGTTGTTTTTCCCGCGCCGTTTGGGCCAAGAAAACCCAAAACCTGATCCGTTTTTACGGTAAACGAAACATCCCGTACCGCTTCGACATTTCCATACTGTTTCGTTATGCCCTGAACCTCTATCATTTTTCACCTCTACATCAGCGCTTTCTTAATCAATAAAGTCGATGGGAAACACCATTCTGTCTTTTGTAAGAACCGTTTCCGGAAATATTGCCTTTGCTTCCGCCAAAAGCCCCTTCAGGTTATATTCCGTATACCGGGGGCTGTAGTGAATCAGGGCGAGCTTCCGTATTCCCCCCGCGCCGGCGGCAATCCGGGCGGCCTGGGCGGATGTCATGTGCTTTTTCTCCCTGGCGCTTTCTTCCAGGTCGTTCTCGAACATGCCTTCGCAGACAAACAAATCCGATCCGGCCACTTCCCCGGCAATGCCGGGAAACGCGAGACTGTCGGTAACAAAGCTGAACTTGCGGCCGGAGCGCGGCGGACCGAGTACTTCCCGTGGATGGATAATTCTGCCGTCAACTTCGACATTTTCGCCGGACTGGAGCTTTGCCCACAGCGGCCCTCTGGGTATGCCGAGTTCCAGGGCTTTTTCCGGATGAAACATTCCCGGCCTGCCCTCTTCTTCCATTGCGTACCCAAGGCAGGGTTTTGTGTGGCGCAGAAAAAAAGCCCTGACGCGGAACCCCTCTCCCTCGTGTACGACGCCGGGTTCGGTAATTTCCTTTACAATGATTTCATAATTTATGTACATGTCAAGAACACGGCGTGATGTTTCGATATACTCGGCGATACGGGGCGGCCCGTAAATATACAGGGGATCGTTCCTATCCACCTGCGAAGAAAGCATAAGGATGCCGGGAATGCCGGTTACATGATCCGCGTGGGTATGACTTATAAAAATGGCGGATATTTTTTTCCAGCGGAGGTTCAGCCGGCGGAGGCTTACCTGGGTGCCTTCGCCCCCGTCAAACAAAAAAAGCTCCCCTTCGCGCCGCAGCAGCACGGATGTCAGATGACGCTGCGGCAGGGGCATCATCCCTCCACAACCGAGAATAAAGGCCTCAAGATTCATTTGCGCCAGTATAGCAGGTACGGACGCCGTCGGCAAGTCGACATCCCCCTCCCGGAATGTTACAATCGTGCCATGGGAAACGCGAACCGGAACGGCGTCTCCCGCGCGGGATCAGGCGGCGGGTGGAATGAAATTTCCCTCATTCTTTACGGCGTTTCCCTTATGGAAAACGGCGCCGGTTCCGCGTGGGGCATGCCGGTAATCCGGGAAGGGAAAAAAAGGTATTCCGCGCTGGCGGTGTCCGGGGCGCTTAAAAAACCTCCCGGAGAAGGCGGCCCCGCGGAGGCGGAGGCGTCTGCCCCCGGAGCGGAACTGCCGGACGGGTATTTTTTCAGCCAGGAAGAACTTGCGGACATCGGGATAGGCCCGCTGGGCCGTTTTACCGGGGGCGAAAAAATAAAGCCGCTGCCGCTGAAGCCTGAACATTTTTTTGAAGCCCTCCCCGAAAGCCCTCCCTGGGTTTTTTTTTCAGGCGTTGAATTTGAAAGGGATCTCTGGCAGGCGAAAGGTGATTTTTCTTCCCTTTTCCGCTCCCACCTTGAATTCCTCCGGGCATGGGGTTTTTCCGGAGGGCTGATCGTTCCCGGCGCTCAGGAAGAACCGGCGGCCCCGCCGGAAGGGGCGGGCCCGCTGGCGGAGTATCTGCGCTTCCTGCACGGGGAAACCGCCGGGCGGGGCGGAAAAATCCTCGCCGCCATGGAAAAGCGGTTTTTTGAGGCAAGCGTTTTGCCGGGACTGGGCGAAGCGGCCCCCTTTGCCGGAACCGAGGGAATCCCGGTAAACAACGCCGAAGGCGGGGAAAGCGTTCTTTCGGCCGGAATAACCGGAACAGGGATTGTGTTGTACGAAGATCTTCCCCCCAATGTCAAAACGCTCTCCGCCCGCTGCGACGTGCTTCTTGTCGTAGAAAACGAATACACAAATCCGGCGGCTCTTGCCCTGATCGGGGAGATTACTTCCCGGCTCAGGCTGGGAATCCGCTTTGAGGGCGGCCGTTTCGCGGATACGCCCTCCGGCGGTACGGACACCGAAAACCGTCTGTTCCGCAGCCTCCTCCCGGCGGCCCCCGGAGGAAAGCCCCCCGCCCTGCCGTTAAAGCCCGCCCGGGCGGCGGCCGTGCGCACGGGGTACGCCGAAATGCGGCGGGCCGAATCACCGCTTGTGGGATTCAGCCCGCCGGACAGGGAACAGGCGGCCGCCCTCGATCTGCTCCCGCAATGGGAAGCGGGCCGCGTTGAAAACGCCGGGGGCGCGGTTTTCGCGGTAAACGCCCGGTTCGCCGGGATCAGGGCCGCCGACTTCAGGGAGGAACAGTCCCTGTACTACGCGGAGGCCGCCGAATCCGGCGGTTCCCCGGCGAAACCGGGGCCGGAAAAAAGCCGTCCTTTTGCGGCGCCCCCGGAATACGGAGAAGCGGCGTTTGAAAAGCTTGATGAAAAACAGCGAGACTATTTTTTGTATTGGCGGGAACAATGCCGCCGGGGAAACTATACCGCGGGCCCAAAGACAGCCGATCCCGGAATGGGCGCCGGCTACTATGTTGAAGTTTACGCGCGGGAACTGATCCTTTCCATGGGACACGAAGATCCGATGAAGGGCTTTCTTTCCCTGAGGGATCTGATGCGCGGATACGAACGATCCTGCCCCGGTACCGGCGTTCTTCTTTTCCGCTGGCTCGTCGATTTCGCGGCCATTTACGGCATAGGCCGGGAAGCCCTCGGCCTTTTGTTTGACGGCCTTCCCCCGATGCTCGGCGAACAGGAAAAAACCGGAAAAAGCGATCCGGCTCTGCTCATGCTCCTTGATATTGCCCTGTTCCGTTTTCTTGTCGAAGAAAAACGGCGGGCCGAAAGCTGTCTGCCCTTCATCGAAAAACTCATTGCGCCAAAGGCCAGAAAAAAAATAACCGGCGAAGGCAAAGATCAATTTCTGCGCGCCCTGGATCTTTTTGACAGCCGGCTGAGGGAAGAATGGGATCAGGGGTTTTTTGAATTTTTCCGCCCTCCGGTTCCGGCCCGGTCTTCGTTCAGCGCGTTTTCCCGGTGCCCCGGCGCGGGCCGCTCAAACTACACGGCCCTGTGGCTGAACTTTTCAGGCCACCGTCCGCTGACCTCGGCGCTTGAGGGACTCGCGCTTAATCCCGCTTCGGTACAGCTTCCCGCCGGTATACGGCCGTTTTCTTTCAACATTGAGTCAAATCTTCTTGAACAGCTGCGCCGGGAATCCGACGAAGTCCGCGAACTGCTGAAAACCCGGGACGGGGGGGACGATCTGTTTACTCAGCCCGCCCTGCCCTTTCCGTCTGCATATAACGTGCCTGACATTGCGTCGATGGAAGATTTTACCGCCTCGCTTTCAAGCGACTCCCGCCGGGCGCTGGCGAATCTGCTTGAGGCCAGGGAAATCGGCGGCCTGGAAGCGGATGTTATTAACGCGGCGTTCAGCGCCCGATTCGGGGATCTGCTCATCGTGTACGACAGTCCCGCCCGCGACGGGCGCGCCCGTGACGGGCGGCCCTCGATCTCCGGCGAATATCTGTCTATACTGACAGAATCATGGAAATCCCGAAGAGGATAAGTCAGGCGGTACTCAACTCCCTTTCCGCCGGGGTCGTTCCCCGTATAGGGCTGGAATACATAGCCGTAGGCCGCAGAAGGGAAATTGAGACCGTCCTTGGAGACCTTGAAAGCATTGCGCAGGGCGCCTCGGCGTTCCGTTTTATCATAGGCCGCTACGGCAGCGGAAAAAGTTTTTTCCTTCAGGCAATGCGGAACTACGCCATGGACAGGGACTATGTCTGCGCCGACGCCGACCTTTCCCCGGACAAGCGTTTTTCCGGCTCTTCCGGCGCGGGAAGGGCCACCTACCGGGAACTGATGCAGCGGCTTTCCACGAAGCTCAGGCCCGACGGCGGCGCTCTTGAAGGGCTGCTGCAGAAGTGGATCAATTCCATACAGAGCGGGATTATCGCGGCGGGCTGCGGCCCGGACGATCCGGAACTGGGTTCCCGGGTGGAATGGAAAATTCTTGAAACGGCGGGCGAGATGGAAGAATTTGCCCACGGCTTCGACTTTGCCGCCGCCGTCCGTGCCTATTACCGGGGCTTTGCCTTGGGCGACGACGGAAAAAAGCATTCAGCCCTCCGCTGGCTGCGCGGAGAATATGCCACGCGCAGCGAGGCGAAGCGGGATCTTTCTGTTGGTGAAATTGTCAATGACAACAACTGGTACGATCATCTCAAGCTGTTCGCTTTTTTTTGTTCCAAAATCGGCTACAGGGGGCTTCTTGTTTTTATTGACGAAGGAGTGAATCTTTTCAAGATCACGAACCGCATCTCCAGGGAAAACAATTACGAAAAACTTCTTTCAATATTCAACGACATTATGCAGGGAAAGGCGTCGAAGATCGGCTTTTATCTCGGCGGCACTCCGCAGTTTCTCGAAGACCAGCGCCGGGGACTGGCAAGTTACCCGGCCCTGAAAAGCAGGCTTGAGGAAAGCCGCTTTGTCCGCTCCGGGCATGTTGATTCAGGAAGTCCCATTATACGCCTTTCCCGGCTTGGCAACGAGGAAATTTACATACTGCTTGAACGGCTTTCGGAAATACACGCCATCCACTACGGATACCAGCAGTGGCTTGGCGAGGAAGAACTGCGCGCGTTTCTGGATCTTGCGCTTTCCGGTCCCGGCGCGGACGAGTTTATCACTCCCCGTGAAATAAGCCGGGACTTTTTAAGCCTGCTCAACATCCTCAAAGACGAAGACGGCGTCGACTATTACCAGCTTATACGCAGGGAGGACCGCCGGGTACACGCGGCCGACCCGGAAGAGCTTTACGCGAATTTTGAGCTGTAGTCTCATGGCGTATTCCCGGCTTGCCCCGTTTTTGCGCGAATACATCTACAGTCAAAAATGGACTGAGCTCCGCCGTATTCAGGAAGCGGCGATTCATGAAGTCTTTGACGGAACGGGCCACATACTTATCGCATCGGGAACGGCATCCGGCAAAACGGAAGCGGCGTTTCTGCCGCTGCTTTCGCTGCTTGCCTCCGGGCGGGCCGAAGGACAGGCGGCGCCCCTTGTACTCTGTATCAGCCCGCTTAAAGCGCTGATTAACGATCAGTATGAGCGGCTAAAAAAAATAACCGCCGGTAAAGTACCGCTGTGGCGCTGGCACGGGGACGTGGCCGAAAATCACAAAAAGCAGTTTCTTGCGGATCCGGGAGGTGTGCTTATCATAACTCCGGAATCCATGGAAGCCCTGCTTCTCAGGCAGGCGCGGAACATCAGGCGTATTTTTGCCGCCCTTGCGTTTGTGGTGATAGACGAAGCGCATATTTTTATGGGAAGCGAGCGCGGTTCCCAGCTTATGTGTCAACTTGCCCTGATAGAACAGGAACGCTCCGCCGGCGGTTTGGGCGGATGCGCGCGGCGGCTTGGGCTGTCCGCCACATTGGGAGATTACGACGGCGGGCAGTCGTGGCTTTCCCAGGGAACGGGAATGCCCGCCGTTCTGTTAAACGAGCCGGGTGAAAAACGGCGAATCAGGGTTGCCGTTGATTATTTCACCGGGGGCGCAGCGGAAGAAGCGTTTTACGAGGCTCTGTATGAACAGTGCCGGAACAGGCGGGCCATCATCTTTACAAACAGCCGGCTTGAAGCGGAACAATGCGTCCGTTCACTGAGGCGTCTTGCCGCCGCGCTCGGGGAAAACGACATTTTCCACATACACCACGGCAGCATCGCTTCCCCGCTCAGGGACGAAGCGGAAGAAAAGCTCAGGTCAGGCGAAGGCCCTTCGGTAATCGCCGCCACGGCGACGCTTGAACTGGGAATCGATATCGGCGATCTGGACCGGATACTGCAAATCGGCCCGCCTTGGTCGGTCTCGGCCTTTGTCCAGCGCCTTGGCAGATCCGGCAGAAAAAACGGCAGGCCGGAAATGTACTTTACCGTCTTTGACCATGCCGCCGTTCCCGGCTGTTCCGGCCTGTCCTCCATACCCTGGGATCTTCTGCGGACCATCGCGGTTATTGAACTGTACCTGAATGAAAAGTGGATCGAGCCTCCGGAAAAAAAAACCCTTCCCTACAGCCTTTTCGCCCACGAATTGCTCGGACTGCTCGGTTCGCTTGGCGAACACAGCCCTCTTTCGCTGTGCGGGCGTCTGTTTGCCATGCCGCCCTTCGCGCGGTCTTCCATCACAAAAGATGATTTCGATGTGATTCTTGGACATTTTCGCAAATGCCGCTATGTTGAAAAAACCGGGGAAGGTCTTATCATCCTTGGTACGGAAGGCGAAAAAATCGTCAACCGCCACAGCTTTTACTCGGTGTTCCCCGGCGAGGAAACGTTCAAGGTTATTTTTGAAGGCCGCGAACTGGGAACGGTAAACTTTGTACCGCCGCCGGGCAGCGTTATAACGGTGGCGGGCCACGCCTGGCTTGCCGAAAGCATTGACGGCGGCCGGCGGGAAATCCGGGTGCGGGAGGCCGGCAAAACGGGAGAAGCCGGCAGACTTTGGGGCGGCGGCGGCGGAAACGTACACCGGCGGATCGCGGAAAAAGTCAGGCAAATTCTCGCGGAAAACGGACGCTACGGATATCTGGGCGCCGCCGCGGAGAACGCCCTTCTCCGGGGAAGACGCGCCGCCAGGGAAGCGGGCATACTGGAAAAAACCGCCGCCGCCATTCCCAGAAAATCAGGCGATACCTTCACGAGGCTTTTTATCGCCCCCTGGCTCGGCGGCGCCGGAATGAGAACCGTCGACGCGTTCCTGAAAAAACCCGATATCCAAAAAAAACTCGCGCTGCTTTCATTTGAGCGGGAAGGGGATTTTTATTTCACCGTGAAAACACGCCATGACGAGGAAACATTTATCAAAACCCTTGCCGAAGAAGCCGGAGCGCTCCGGGAGAGCGGCGGCTCTCTCTTTCCAAAAACAATTCCTTTCACGGACAAATACGACTACCTTCTTCCGGAAAAACTTCTGGTAAAACAGTACACGGCGAACATGCTCGACACAGACGGCACTCTTTACATATTGTAATTTCCGTATGATACTCTTACCCATGAAAACGCGATTCGGCGGCATGCCGCTGCTTGCGCTGGTTTTGCTGGCGGCGGGCTGCGATCTTTTTCAGGTTTCACTCGCGGATTACCTTCGTGAATTTCCCCAGGAACTGCGTCTGACAGATATTTGGGCAACGCATAACGGCATCGATTTTCGCCCGCTGGAACCGTTTGAGCCGGGCCGGAACAGCTTTACCATTGTGGTTACGCCGGCGGCGGGTATCGGCATTGCCCTTCAGGCCGCGGCAAACGGCGCTTCCACGGCCGCCTGCCCTGTTCCATGGCTTATTCCCCCGCGTTCCACCCAGCAGGTAAACAGTTATCTTTCGTACAATTCGTACCGTTCTGATCAAACGGAAAGCATCACCGTTACCGCGGCAAACGGCGCTTCCATGACGTATGCTGTGAAAATAATCTGGGCAAAGCTGATAACAAACCCCGATGAGATACGCGGCGGCCTGGATCAGGATTATTACCTTAAACCCGGCCTTTCTCCCATCGCACTTCCGGGAAACTGGGTCCCCGTGGGAACCGCCGCCGTTCCGTTTAAAGGCAGCCTGCGGGGAAACGGAACGGTCATTACCATGCACAGTATTGCCCCGGTTTTGCCTGTCGACGCCGGCAGCCAGGGGCTTTTCGGCTGTATCGAAGATGCCGTTGTCGAAGACCTGAGTATACGGCTTGACGGCGTGGGAACAAATGCGGCGCACTCGGGCGGCCTTGCCGGAACATCGTCCAAAAGTCTGATACAGCGGGTGCGGGTATCCGGCGCGCTTAACCAGGCTTATACGGGGGGAACTTCGGCAAACTCAGGCGGTATCGCGGGAACCCTGGATGACAAGGCGGCGATTTACAACTGTGTTTCCACCGTCACTGTTTCAGGGTCCGCGGCCGCGTTACCGGCCAGCTCTTTTTATATGGGCGGCGTTGCGGGAAACGAAGTATACACATCGGGCGGATACATCATCAATACCTGCGCGTCCGGTAATGTTACCGCTTCATCCCCGGCAACCGTCGGGGGCATTACCGGGGGCGGCGGCTACAGCCCGAATCACGCCACGCCCAATTCAAGCATAGAGGGCTGCGTCGTCATCAGCGGCACCCTTGATTCAGGAGGAGGCAGGGTTGATTATATTCTGGGGCAATGGGATGGTCCGACAACGGGCGGTGCAATCAATCTTAATGATCAGAACTACTATCTTTACACAACCGGCAAATCGGGATCTTCCGAAGCCCCCGGCAATCGTATTACAGGAACCGCCAAAACGGAAGCAGAGCTGAAAACCCAGACAACCTATACCGGTCTTGGCTGGGCTTTTCCGGCAGTCTGGAAGATGGGCGCGAGCGGGTATCCCGCCCTGTGGTGGGAATAAGGCCGTACCCGCGGGAGTTTTTATTCAGTGAAAGCGCAGGCGACAAAAACCGTTCGTTATCCCATCGGCTTTAAGCTGATGTTTATCATCACCGGGCTTTTGGCTCTGGCCCTTGGAGCGATTACCGTTCTTGTCTCGACGCTGGTTTCAATTGATGTCAGGGTAACGGCGGAAAACACAAACTTTCAGGTTAACGCCCAGGCGGCACAGGCGGCGGAAAGCGTTCTTTCCGTAAACAGGTCGGCGGTTCTTACGCTTCTCCGTTCACTGCGGGCCGTCGAGATGGAAAGCCGGCGGCATGTCCTTCTGGATTATTTCTTTTCCGAAAACAGCGAATTCGCCGCGTTAACCGCGGACGGACAGACCTTTATCAACAGCGGTTTTTTTCGCGTTCACGAAACAAGTTCAGATCCTGTGTATTCATACCTTGATTCCAGAAATGATTATCTGGCCAGGGCGGAAGCCGGGGAAACCATAATTATCAACGCCTCTGATGTTTTTAAATCGCCCATGCTTGTCATGATCCTGCCGGTGTCCCGCTCTCTGCCTTCACAAGCCGCGGCGGTATTTTTTTCATCCGAAAAGCTCGCCCAAATTTTCGGGGAAAACGTCAATTTGTCGTATATGGTTAACGGCGACGGGGACATACTTATCCACCCGGATCAAAGCCTTGTACTTGAGGCCGTAAGTTACCGGGACGATCCCTTTATCAAATTTACGCGCGCACGGGGAGAAAAGCAGCTGCAAAATTTGTATACCGATTCGGCAGGTCACAGACATTTTGGCGCGTATACAAAACTTCCAACCGCGAACCTCGCGGTAATCACCACCATAGGCTACGATATTGTATTTGAGGGAATAGCCGCGACGACAACCCGCAACATTTGGCTCAGCGCCGGGGTGCTTTGTATTTCAATGCTCTGTGTCTGGTTTTTTTCCAAAACGATCAGCGATCCGTTAAAAAATCTTTCGGCGGCGGCGGGACGGGTAAAAAACGGCGAATTTAACATTGCGCTTCAAAGCAAAAACCGGGACGAAATAGGGCTTTTAACCTCAAGCTTTGTGGAAATGAGCCGGGGATTGGCCGAACGGGAACGGCTTAAAGATACATTCGGCCGTTTTATCAACAGGGAAATCGCGGAACAGGCATTGAAGGGCAGGCTTGAACTTGGAGGAGAAACAAAACAGGTTACGGTCTTTTTTTCCGACCTTCGAAACTTTACCTCCATCGCGGAAAACATGAGTCCCCAGGATGTTGTCGGGTTCCTCAATTCATACCTTTCCCGGATGGTTAAATGCGTTACAAAAACCGGCGGGGTAGTTGATAAATTTATCGGAGACGCGATTATGGCCATCTGGGGAAGCCCGGTGTCCAGCGGCAATGTCGCGCGGGACGCCCTGTCCTGTATCCGCTCCGCCTTGATGATGCGGGTCGCGCTGACGGAATACAACCAGAGCCGTGGTTCGAATAACAGGCCGTACTTAACAATTGGCTGCGGCATCAATACCGGCGACGTGGTCGCGGGCCAGATAGGTTCCACTGAACGGATGGAATATACGGTTATCGGCGATACAGTGAACCTTGCTTCCCGGACCGAAGCGTTAAACAAACCCTTCAACACGGATATTCTAATTACGGAAAACACCTGGAACCTCGTAAAGGATTTTATCATTGCGGAAGAAATGCCAAATGTCAGCATAAAGGGAAAGGAAAAACCTATCCGCATGTTCGCGGTGATAAACCGGCGGGTGCGGGGAGACAGGCGGGTGAAACCCGCGACACTTGCCGAACTAAGACAGCATCTTGGACTCCCGGCTCCCGACTTAAGCTCCACGGACGTACAGGCGGTGGAAAAGAAATATAAACTCCATGACTAAAAAAGGCGGCGGGATTCGGGATTTACTTGTTTCGATCCTTTTCATATTGGGCGCGGCGTTTTGTTTTATGATGTTCTGGAGGGATTTTAACAGAACCATGGATCACTCAGGCCGCCCCCTTGGAACCATAACGTATAAAAAACAGGCCGCCGGGCGGCGGTTTCAGGATCGGGTACTCTGGGTCAGGCTTTTTCGCGGCGCTCCGGTACACCGGGGGGATTATATACGTACCGCCGAACTTTCAGAGGCGAGCATCCGTTTTACCGATGGAGCGAACATTGATCTCGCTGAAAATTCCCTTATTCAGGTACAGGTTAAAAACGGAAAAAACACCGTCGATCTTGCCGCCGGCGGCCTTACCCTCAGCGGGGGCGATTCTTCGGATTCCGAAATAACCATTCTTGTTTCCGGTAAAAACCGGGTGGAACTTGGCAGGGGCGCCGTGGTAAGCGCGTCCGCGGACGGCGGCGGAAAATTCACCATGCAGATTCTCGAAGGCGAAGTTACGGTCAACAAGGAAACCCTTGCCGCCGGAGACAGTTTTTCCACAGTGCCCCTTGAGGCGCGGGCGGCGCCCCTGTCTCCCCAGCCTGATGTCCGCGTTATAAGCGGTGATGGAAGCGTGGAAATGCCGTTTGTCTGGACCCGGCACAATTATTCCGGCGGTACACGGCTTGATCTCGCTTTTGACCGCCGCTTTGGGGATATTGACAGAAGCCTTGTAATCCCGGACGGCCGGGAATCTGCCGTGCTGAGCCTGGAACCGGGAATATACTGGTGGCGGGTCTACCCCGACACGGGAGAAGCTCCCCGGGCCGCGGGAAAAATCACCGTCCTTCCCCTGCTTGTCCCGAAACCGCTTAGTCCCCCGGAAGGCAAAACATTTTACCTTGACGGCTCGGCAAATACTGAAGTACGTTTTTTCTGGAACAGCGGGGATCGTCCGCCTGAAATCTCCGTCTCAGGGGACTATGTCATGGAGCTGTCCGGTTCCCCCGGATTCGATCCGCCCGTCTTTTCAGCACGGGTTGAAGGAGCGGAAAGCGGCGCCCTCGTTCAAGACCTCGAAGAAGGAACATGGTACTGGAGGGTGCGGCACGATTTCCCCGGCGTCGAGTTCCCGCCGGCCGGATCGTACTTTACCGTCGCCGCCGGAACCCCGCCCCGGACAGCCGTCGCCTTGTTCGCAGAGCCGCCCACACCCAGCCCCGCGCCGGCGGCCGCTGCCCCGGTTGCCGCGCCTGATCCCGTGCGGGCGGCGGCGCCCCCGGTTACCGCGCCTGATCCCGTGCGGGCGGCGGCGCCTCCGCCGGAGCTCCTTCCCCCTCCTTCCGGCATGGAGCCGTTTGACCGCTATGTACTGGACGCCGGCGCGATACAAAAAAGCCGCAGGGTGCTGTTCGGCTGGAATGGTGTACCGGGCGCAAATTCGTATATCTTCACGATTTTTGAAGAAACGTCCGGGGGGCCAAATTTTCTGTTCAGCGTGGAAACGGCCCGGCCGTCTTATGTCCTTGACGATCTCAGGCTGCTTGAACGGGGTTCTTTTGTCTGGAGGGTTGAGGCCGTCGTGAAAAACGAAGACCGGATTGACCGGCGGGGAACACCCGGAGAAAACCGCTTTATCGTGGACGTTCCCCTGCCCGGAGATCCGAAGATCAAAGAACCGGGCGTGCTTTATGGACGCTAGACCACGGGCGCTACGGCAGGCCGCCTTTCTTTTGCTGTCTGCCATCCTTCCGTACCATCCGGCCGCGCAGGAACAATCGTGGAATCCCGGCAAAGAGGGTTCGTACTTTATGGACGACAGCGGGGAGAATCCGCGGTTTATCCAGCGGCTTTCCTGGTATCCGGAACAATACGCGTTGTTTTACGAGCTGATCATCGAGGAGCTTTCCGGGGAAACATACCGTGAAATTTTCAGGACAACCACCGCCGAAGATCATGCCGACATATCACTGCCCCCGGGACTGTACCGTTACCGGATACAGTCGTACGATCTTTTTGAAAAGCCTTCCGGAAACCCGTCCTGGGCCCGCCTTGAAATACTTCCGGCGCTGAGACCGGAACTTTTCGGCGTGGAAAAAGATGCGCTGTACAAACAAAACGGGACGCTTGCCGTTACAGGACGCAATATCGCAGAAGGCGCGCTGGCTGTTTTACGGAACAGAAAAACAGGCTCGGAAGAAACCGGCGTTCTGCACACCGAAGCGGACGGCGGTTCAGGGCGCGCCGTTTTTTCTTCTTTCCCGAAAAAGGGGATCTATGACCTCACCGTGATAAACCCCGGCGGCCTCCGGGATTCGTTCGGCCCCGTGTCTTTGTCGCCCTCACCCGAAAATGTTTATTTTTCCGCGGGATACAAACCCATGATTCCCCTTTTCGGGCAGCTGAACGAAATGCTTGACTCAAAGATTCACCCGCTGGGTTTCAGCGTCCGTTTTTGGACTGTTCCATTTGAATGGAAAACGCTTGGCATTGGTTTTCAGGCCGAAGCGGGTTACAATTTTCTTTTCTCAGACTATTCCCAAAGCGGATTTGATTACAGGGTGACAGGACACTTTGCCGATCTTGCCCTGCACGTCGTCGTTGAAAAGCGGTTTTCACAAAAACTTTCCCTTGCGCTCCATGCCGGACCGGCATTGGCCGCATCGGTTGATTTTAAGAAAACAAACGCCCTTTTCAGGACAAAGGCGGTAAACGCCGTTTTTCCCGGAGCAGGCGCGGGCATTTCGGCGCTGTACTTTTTTTCAAACCGCTGGTTTGCCATGACGGGCCTTGAATGCCTGTATATTTTTTCAAGGGATGAAACAAACCCGGCGTATCTTTCCCCGTACATCGGAATCGGCTCAAAACTGTAAACGGGACGCCGGGAGGGAACAAAAAAGGGGCGCCCGGAAAGCGCGGACCTGCGTCCAGCCGCTTCCCGAATATCCCCCAAAACAAAAACTATTTTTTGTTAAAGACAGGACGTCAGGTGACAACCTCGAGGAAACTGGGAATCATCTCGCCTGAGAAGTAGAACAGGCCGCGGCCAAGCTGTTCGGCGTCCCAAACCCGCTGGGGGCTGTCGGGATACGCGGTGTAACCGCCGCAGTAGGTCTCAATGCGGTTACCGGACGGCTCCCAGAAGTAGATGGTAAGGCCGCGGGTAATGGCATGACGCGTGGGGCCAATGTCCAGCTTGAGGTGGTTGACCGCGATAAGATCGGCGGCGTTAAGAATGTCTTCCCATGTCTGGAGATAGAAACCGATATGGTGAATCGTGTTGGGTTTTGGAAATTCCACAAACGCCAAATCGTGGGGCTTGTTGTTCCCGGTAATCCAGGTGGCAAGCCGTTTGCCGTCCGGGGTATTACAGACTTCGGGTACATACATGCCGAACACTTCTGTCATAAACCGCTCGGCCTCTTCAATTCCGGGCCCGTACAGAAGGAAGTGATCAAGCCTGACCGCCCTCATGCCGCGGGGAGGTTCGTTCCAGATGTCGGGGTTCCTGATCTGGGGATGTTTTTGGGCCATTTCGACATCCGCGTAAATGTGGAATTCGTGGCCCGTACAGAGCTTGAACTTGTACTGTTTGCCAAAACCGGGCTGCTCGGTATTGGGGGCAACCTCGGTAACCTTGTAACCGAATTTTTCGGTTTTTGCCTTGATTTCCTCAAGCGCCTGGGGATTGATCACTTTAAATCCCACACAGTCAAGACCGGCGGTCTTATCCATTCTGAGTACCACGCTGTGATGATCAAATTCATCATACGCCTTGAGCATTACCCTGCCGTCGCTTGTGCGGCCGACCTCGTCCAGGCCGAGAATGTTTTTGTAGAAATCGAGGGTTTTGTCTAAATCCAGCACTTTTAACTGGATAAGACCCGGGCGAATTGTTCCATGGAAAGCCATAGATACCTCCTATACCAACATTTAATTTATCCGGGCAACAACAAGATTGCTCCGGGGTTGCACACAGCATAAAAGTACTATTCCTTTTTTTTCCTCCTCTTCGCTGACATGAGCGCGGCTCATGTTTTTAAACTTTTCCCAGCGGCCTTCCAGAATACGCATCTTGCATATTCCGCAGCCGCCGCCGCAGCATCCGCAGCGTACAGGATCTCCGGCGCGGATCATTGCCCTGAACACGGCCTCTCCGCCGCCGCAGGGAAAAATGCCGCCGGTTTCCTTGACTGTTACCGAATACCGCTCCTCCATAACACACCCTAAGCCTTTGTTTTCCGTGAAAGCTGATACGCCACGTCCACAATCATGTCTTCCTGGCCGCCTACCATCCGCCGCCGCCCCAGCTCCACAAGAATGTCCCTGGGGGGAATGCCGAATTTTTCCGAAGCCCGCCGGGTATGAAGCAGGAACGACGAATACACTCCCGCGTAGCCCAAAAGAAGGGAATCGGTTCTGATAACCTGCGGCCGCTGCATTAACGGTTCAACAATGTTTTCCGCCACATCCATAATGGCAAAAGCGTCCGTATTCACGTCATAGCCCTGCCGTTTCAGTACGGCGCAAAACACTTCTATCTGCGTGTTCCCGGCGCCCGCGCCCAGACCGCGGCAGGTCGCGTCCACATAATCGGCGCCTTCTTCTACCGCCGCCAGGGAATTGGCTACGGAAAGCCCCAGGTTGTTGTGGGAATGAAAACCCACGGGAAGTCCCGTCGCCGCCCTGAGCGCGGCTACTCTGGCTTTTACGTCATCGGGAACCATATAGCCCGCCGAATCGGCCAGGTTGATATAGTCGGCCCCGGCGCCTTCAAAGATCTTTGCCTGTTCGACGATTTTTTCCGGGGACGCCATGTGAGTCATCATAAGAAAGCCCACGGTAAACATCCCCGCCTGCTTTGCCCAGCCAATGTGCTGGATCGCGATATCCGCCTCGGTAACATGAGTGGCAACCCGCACCGCATTCGCGCCGCTTTCCTGAGCCTGTTTAAGGTCTTCGATGGTTCCGACTCCGGGAAGAAGAAGGACGGCAAGCTTCGCGTTTTTAACCACGCCGGACGCCGCCTTGATAAGATCAAGCTCGGAAACCTTTGAAAAGCCGTAATTGATACAGGATCCTGAAATACCGTCGCCGTGGCTTATCTCGATCATGTCAACGCCGGCCTTGTCCAGCCCTCCGGCGACAGCGGCCGCCTGATCCGCGGTAAAGCTGTGGCTTACCGCGTGGCTCCCGTCCCGAAGAGTGGTGTCCACTATGTGAATTTTTCCGGTCCGCATTACGAGGCCCCCATCATTTTTGCCGCGAGTTTTCCCGCTACCGCTACCGCGGCCTGATTGATAATATCCAGATTTCCCGAATACGGCGGGAGGAAATCTCCCGCTCCTTCAACCTCAATGATCACCGTTACCTTGCCGCCGTCAATAACCGGAGGCACCCGAAGCCGGTAACCGGGGACATATGCCTGCACATCCCGGATAATGTCATTCACTGAATTAATAATGGCTTTTTCATTCGGATTTTTTACCAGAGCGTACACGGTATTTGTCATCATAAGCGGCGGTTCCGCCGGATTAAGGATGATGATCGCCTTGCTCCTGTCGGCTCCTCCTACCGTGACAAGGGCTTTCGCCGTTGTCTGGGTAAATTCATCGATATTCGCCCTGGTTCCCGGCCCCGCGCTTTTCGAGGAAATACAGGAAACAATTTCCCCGTATTCCACACCGGCGGCCCGGTTAATGGCGTGCATAATCGGGACCGTCGCCTGGCCGCCGCAGGTAACCATGTTAAACTCAGTCTCTTCGGTAAGCTTGTCAAGATTGACGCAGGGAACGACATAGGGCCCGACCGCCGCCGGAGTCATGTCAAGGGAAATTTTTCCGGCTTTTTTTAACAGCGGCGCGTTGGCCAGATGCGCTTTCGCGCTGGTCGCGTCAAAGACAAACTTCACATCGGGATCTTCCAAAACCGCCTGGACCCCCTTGACGGAAGTCTTAAAACCCAGAGAAGCGGCCCTCTTGATTCCTTCGGACTCAACGATGCCTGTCATAATGTGCATCTGGAGGTATTTGCTTTTCATCACCTTGTACATCAGATCGCTTCCGATGTTGCCGGGGCCGATGATTCCGACCTTAAATTTATCCATAATTCCTTCTTATTTTTGTCAGGAATTGATTAGCGGCACACCCCGCCCGCCAACCCCCGAAAAACTATCGAAACGCCGCTTTTACCTCTCCGAATGAAGAGAATTCCGCGGTAAAGGAATCGCCCTTCGCCGCCGGCGGGGCCGCGGAAAAAGCTCCCGACAATACCACTTCGCCGGCTTTAAGGGCCACGCCGTATCCCCAGAGCCGGTTCGCGAGCCACGCGACGGAAACGCAGGGGTCACCCAGAACCGCCGATCCGGCGCCCTCTCCCGCGAGGGAACCGTTTTTGTAAAGCTTCATGGTCACGGACGAAAGATCCACCTCCGAGGGGCCCAGCTTTACGCTTCCCAGAACATAGCGCCCCGACGAGGCGTTATCCGCCACGGTATCGACAAGCTTTATCTTCCAGTCGGCAACCCGGCTGTCCACAATTTCAAACGCCGCGACAACGTAGTCCGTCGCCGCAAGCACGTCCTCCCGGCCCACCTTCCCGCCCGAAAGATCCGCTTTAAGCACAAAGGCCAATTCTCCCTCGATTTTTGGCTGTAAAAGTTCGGCGGTGTTGACCACGCCGTCTTTACAGTCCATCGCGGCAAAAAGATGGCCGTAATCCGGTTCGTTTACCCCAAGCTGTTTCTGGATGCCCGGCGACGTAAGCCCGATCTTTTTGCCGGAAATCACATGCCCCATTTCGACGACGCGCCTTATGTTTACAAGCTGTATTTGATACGCGTCGTCAACGGTGAGGGAAGCGTCCCGCCCGGAAAGCGGGGGGACGGCTTTCCGTTCCCGCTCCGCCCTGAAAAGTTCATCCGCGAAAACGGTGATTTTATCGCCGCTCATGACTGCCTTTTAAAGAAATTCCGTATCAGGTCGGCAAATTCCTCTACCCTTTCAATCTGTGTCCAGTGGCCGCAGTGTCCAAAAACATGGAGCTGGGCTTTGTCGATAAGCTCAAGCAGCCTGTAGGAATTTTCCAGCGGGATAACCCTGTCTTCCCTGCCGTGTACGATAAGCGTCTCGTGAGGAATGTTCCGGATAAACTGTTCATTCCCCGCCATCGCCTCCACGCCTTTCTGCCTCGGCTCGGGAAACAGGGCGTGGAAACTTTCCTGGAAACCCGGCTGTATGCTGGACTCGTACCGGGTCTTTATCAGATCTTTCGTGGCAAAACCATGATCGTAAGTAAAAATTTCAAGCAGTTCTTCCATGGCTTCCACGGACGGTATATAGCCCCAGACCTGATCCAGCCCATAGGTAATGGGAAAGCTCACCCCCATCGCGCCCATAAGCACGAGCTTGTTTACCCTCTGGGGATATTTTATCGCCAACGACAGCGCCAGCGCGCCGCCAAATGAATTCCCCACAAGATTTGTTTTCTCAATTTTGAGGGCGTCGAGAAGATCGACCGTCTGCTGCACCCAGCCGTTCATCGTTTCTTTCCTGCCCGCAACCCGCTCTGTAAAACCAAAACCGGACATGTCCGGGGCGATCACGCGGAAATCGTCCTTTATAAGCGGAAAAAGCCTGCCCCAATTCGCCCACGCGGTTACGCCGGGACCGGAACCGTGAAGTAACGTTACCGGAAAACCCTTTCCCAGATCGTGATAGTTGGTTTTAAACGCGCCGGTTTGAATGCTGTTGGCAATTTCTGGTCTTTCACTCATGCATCTCTCCTAAATATTGCTGTGAAAGTAATGGTGTACCCGGTTCTTCATTTTGTCAAGAAAAAAATGATTGTTTTTGTCAGAATAAGCCGTTTAGCGGCGGGGATCCGCGGGGCGGCAGACCATGCGCCTTAAAAACCGTTGTTCATGGCGAAGCGCAAAGCGGCGTTAAGACGGGTTTGGCATCGCGCATACTTGACTCCCTTGAGCATAATCCTTATAATTCCTATTGTAACTATAGGATATATTGTGATAGGATGAGCCGGATGATTTATCAAAACGAATCCGGGACAGGCAGGGAGAAACGGTGAAAAAGATACGGGTTCAGTTGGGGCCTTTCAATTACTATTCTTATCCCGGGGCTTTGGAAGAACTGGATAAGCTTTTCCCCGCGGAATCCCTGAAAAAAGCTTTTTTAATCCACGGAAAACGGGCCCTGGCGGGAGCGGAACCGTATTTACCGGCCCCCCTGACCCGCCTTGAAGCAGGCCGCCGTTTTCTTTTCTCCGGACATTGCAGCCACGAACTTGTGGACAATCTCGCTTCCCATCTGGCCCCCGGCAAACCGGATGAGGCAGGCCTTATCATTGGATTGGGCGGCGGCTCGGCTTTGGATACGGCGAAAGCGCTGGCGGTAAAGCTTAACCTTTCGTTTGCGGCAATTCCAACAATAGCGTCCACCTGCGCCGCCGCTACGCCGCTTTCGGTATGGTACACTCCGGAAGGCAAGGCCCTGGGGTTTGAAATATTCAACCGGGCCGCCGATGCGGTATTGGTGGAACCACGCATCATTCTTGGATCGCCGGTGGAATACCTTACGGCGGGGCTTGCCGATACGCTGGCAAAGTGGTACGAAGCCGACATTCTTACCGGCAGGGAAAAAGCCGCCGGAACACATCTTCCCCTGAGTGTCCGGCTGGGTATAGCCGCGGCTGCCGCGTTAAAAGAAACGCTTTTGGAAAAGGGAGCGGCCGCGAAAACCGCCGGGGAAACCGGGGAAATAAGCCCGGAATTCATCGAGGTTATAGACGCGATTATCCTGGGCGGTGGCATTGTAGGCGGGCTTGGGGAAAAATATACCCGTGTTGCCGCCGCCCATGCCCTTCACAACGGCATATCCGTACTGGACGAAACGCATCATATACCCCACGGCATCAAGGTTGCCTATGGACTTCTTGTTCAGGCAGCTCTTATGGAAGACGGCTCCCTTCAGGAACTGATTCCCAAATTCCGGGAACTGGGCCTGCCCCGGAATCTTGCGGATCTGGGAGTTGATTCCAATAATAAAGAAAAACTGCGGCGTTTTGTTGAAGCGAGCCTGGTTCCTTCAGAATCAATACACTATCTTCCATTTCTCGTAGGCGCGGAACGCCTTCTTCGGGCAATCAAAACCGTGGAGGAGCTGGGACGGATATAAGACTTGTTCAAAACCGGGAACGTTGTTCCCGTTAAACCGGAACCGTATTTTGGTTCCGAATCAATACCGGAAAGTACGGCACGGACCGTACAAAGGAGTTTCATTATGAAAAAAACTGCGCTTGTTCTTTTGGCGGTTTTTGCGGCCTGCGCCGTTATATTCGCAGGGCCTTCGGGAGAAAAATCGGGCCAGACTGTAGTTAAAATCGGCCTTATGGGCGAAGAACTGCGTCCCGCCTGGACCGAAGCCGCCCGGCTTCTTGAAAAGGACAATATCAGGATCGATCTGGTTAACTTCAGCGATTACGCGGTTCCCAACAGGGCTTTGTCCGACGGAGACATCGACCTTAATTCGTTCCAGCACGATGCGTTTTTGCAGAACGAAATCGCAAACCAGAAATACGAAATTACCGCCGTCGGCAATACGGTAATTTTCTTTCTGGGGGTCTATTCCCGCAAGATCAAAAGCCTTGGCGAGCTCAAGAACGGCGACACCGTGGTAATCATGAATGATGCCACCAACGGCGGACGGGCCCTTAAAGTGCTCGAAGCCGCCGGGATCTTCGTTCTGGATCCCGCCAGGGGCAACACGCCTACAATTCGGGACATCACTTCCAATCCAAAAAACATCAAGATCGTGGAAGTTGACGCTGCCCAAACCTGGCGTACCCTTGAAGATCCGGCTGTAGCCGCGGCAGTGGTAAATTCCAACTTTGTCGTAGACGCCGGCGGAGTTCCCGCCAGGGACGCGATTTTTATCAAGTCGATAGATCCGGAAGGCGACAAGCCCTATATCAATCTTGTAGCGGCCCGCATCAAAGACAGGGATAACCCGGTCTATAAAAAAGTGATCGCGGCTTTCCAGAGTCCCGAAGTCGCCAGGGTAATTAACGAGGAAGCTCCCCTTAGGGGGATAGCCCTGCCGGCCTGGTAAAAGCCGGAAGGCAAAAAGCCGGTTTCGACCCCCTGTTGAAACCGGCTTTTTATGCTATAAAGAAAACCTGTTTTGAAACAGCAGCGAGAATTACCGGAGGAACAAACATGAGACTGCCTGACGATCTGCGGCCGGCCGCCGAAAAATACCGCGCCTGGATAACCGGTTTCCTTGCCATCGGCAAAGAAATCCTCTATCTGTCCCAGGACGATGTAAAAAGCATACCGGTAACGCCCCATGAAATACGATCCCTCGCGGAAAAAGCCCTTGTCGCATACAGCGCCAAACAGGTTGACATGCCCCCAAAGATCGCCCTGCACCCCATCAGGGATACGTTCTTTCACGCGATGCCCGCCTATGTGCCCGGTGAGTTCGCGGCGGGCCTTAAATGGGGTTCCTGCTATCCGGGGAACATGAAAACCTTCGGTTATCCCCAGGCGCAGGGGCTTATCATCTACAACGATCATCTTTCCGGCATGCCGCTGGCGGTCATGGACTGCAAGTATGTTACCGAAATCCGTACCGCCGCGGTTACCTATACGGCGGCCAGGTATCTTGCCCCAAAAGAAACCGAAACCGCCGGGATGATAGGCTGCGGCGTTGAAGGAAGGCAGCACGTCAAAAATCTTGAGACCGTTTTACCCAATTTAAAAAGAATCTACATATATGATATTGTCGAAAAGGCTGCCGATGCCCTGCTTGCCGATTTGCAGCCCGCCGTTAAAGCGTCAATCGTCAAGGCTTCGGGATATGAAGAACTCGTAAAGAATTCTTCGGTTATTATATCCGCGACTGTCGCCGCGGAGGGTTACAGCCCTGTTATCAGGGACGAATGGATCGGCGGCGGAAAAACGATCCTTCTCTGCGAAGGGCACACGTTGTACGAAGACGCCGTTTACAAACGCGCCGATAAATACGTTGTAGACAGCCGCGAACAGGTTGAGCAGTTTGTCCAATACGGATTTTATCCGTTCGGGCATCCGGAAATTTATGCGGAAACGGGAGAAATAGCGGCCGGAAAAGCAGCCGGCAGGGAAAGTCCCGGTGAACTTATCGTGGGTAACAATTTTGGGATGGCCGTAGAAGACATGTTTGTTGTCAGGGCTTTGTTCGACCGGGCTCTTGAAAAGAACATCGGCGCACGGCTGCCGTTGTGAAAGGCCGTGCGAACCCTTATACTGTAAACCATAACAAGTACTACAATGATTGAACTAAAAAATGTGACAAAAACATTTCGTGGAAAAGGTTCCTTTGAAAACCAGTTCCACGACATACACGCCGTGCGGAACGTAAGCATTTCCATCGGGGACGGAGACATCTTCGGGGTTATCGGTTTTTCCGGCGCCGGAAAAAGCACGCTGGTGCGCTGCATCAACCTGCTGGAAAGGCCGGACACGGGAGAGGTAATCATAAACGGCGAAGACTTAATGAAGCTTTCCTCCGGGGAACTTCGCCTTGCCCGTAAAAAAATCGGCATGGTTTTCCAGCACTTTAACCTTTTCCGTTCCCGTACCGTCGCCGGAAACATCGCCTTTCCCCTTAAACGCGGCGGGCGAAACGGCAAAGGCGGAACGGCCGCCGCCGGGCGGGTAAAGGAACTGCTGGAACTGGTTGGGCTTCTGGATAAGGAAAACGCCTACCCCTCCCAGCTTTCCGGCGGCCAAAAACAGCGGGTCGGTATTGCCCGCGCGCTGGCGTCGAATCCGTCCATACTGCTTTGCGACGAAGCCACCAGCGCCCTTGACCCGCAGACAACCCAGTCTATCCTCACCCTGCTCAGGGAGCTTAACAAAAAGCTCGGCATCACGATTGTAATCATCACCCACGAAATGCAGGTAATCAAGTCGATTTGCAGCCACGCGGCGATTATGGATTCCGGCGAAATTGTCGAGCAGGGATCGGTATTCGACATCTTCTCAAATCCGAAAAAACAGATCACCAGCGGCTTTATCGCTACAACTTCGCATCTTAACAAGATCAACGATCTTCTTGCCGAAGATACGCCGGTTATCCGCCTGGGGCCGAACCAGGTGCTTGTCCGGTTCAGTTATTCGGGCCCCAATACGGTAGAGGCGCTGATCTCTACCGCGTCGGTGCGCTTCGGCGTCCTGCTCAACATTATTTTCGGCGATCTCGACATTATCCAGGAAAAACCCATCGGAGGGCTTGTTATCATTCTTGAAGGAGAACAGGAAGCTTCGGCAGCGGCCATGGAATGGTTCCGCGGCAAGGGAGTTAAAGTGGAGGTGCTGAAACATGGCTAGTCTGCTGAGAAAAATCATGCCGAACGTGATGGACCGCCTGCCCGAACTGTGGGAAAGCCTTGTGCAGACGCTCCTCATGATCGCCGTTCCCGGCATCGTTTCGTTTGCCATCGGGATCTTTTTCGCCGTCGTCTTAACGGTAAGCAGAAAGGGCGGCCTTATGGAAAATGTTCCGCTGTGGACCGTACTGGACAAGATAATAAACTTTTTCCGTTCCGTTCCCTTTATCATTCTTATCGCGCTGCTTATTCCCCTGACGCGGATTCTCGCCGGAACCGCCATCGGGATAAAGGGCGCCATTCCTCCGCTTATTTTCGGGACGGCGCCGTTCTTCAGCAGGCAGCTGGAAAACGCCCTTGCGGAGGTGGAAGCGGGCTCTGTGGAAGCGGCCCTCTCGATGGGAGAAAGCGGCATCGGGATCGTCTTCCGGGTGTACCTTAAAGAAAGCGTTCCCGGCATTATACGGGGAGTAACCATTACGCTGATAAGCCTTATCGGGCTTACCGCGATGGCGGGTGCGGTGGGCGGCGGCGGCCTCGGCGATTTCGCGATACGCTACGGCTACCAGCGCTATCAGACGGACATTACGATTGTAACGGTGATCATCCTTATCGTCCTCGTATCGCTGATACAGGCGGCGGGAAATTATCTTGCGAAAAAGACCACCCACTAGGCCGGACGCATCCGGCAGCTCCTTTAGCCGCGGACTGAACCAATGAGCCTAAAACGAAGGGTTGCGATAATCGGAACCGGTAACGTAGGGTCTACGACGGCGTTTGCGCTGGCCGTTCAGGGCATCGTTAACGAACTGGTTCTTATCGACATTGACGAACGAAAAGCCGAAGGCCACGCGATAGACCTCGAAGACGCCGGAGCGATGTTTCCGGTGCAGATTAAAGTGTGGGCCAACAACTGGGAAAAGGCCGCCGAAAGCGGGGTTCTTGTCCTTTCCGCCGGCCCCCTGCCCAGGCCGGATCAAAGCCGCCTTGATACCCTGGAAGACGCGAAACAAATCGTCAACAGCGTAATCCCGAAAATCATCGGCCTGGGTTTCGGCGGAATTATCATCAACATTACCAACCCCTGCGACGTTGCCGCCCACTGCGTCTGGAAAAAATCCGGCCTTCCCCCCGAACGGGTATTCGGCACGGGAACGATGCTCGATTCCCTGCGGCTTAAAAAGATCATCGCAAAGCTGGCCGGAACCGCGCCTTCAAGCATCGAAGGCTTTTCTTTGGGCGAACACGGAGATTCCCAGATGGTTCCGTTTTCCCACATCAGGGCCGGGGGGAAACCCTTTCTGGAATTGGCCGAAGAGCGGGAAGAATTGAAAAACGCGGACCTTGAAGATCTGCGCCGCCAGGTTTCCCATGCCGGCTGGGAAGTGCTGCTCCGCAAGGGCCACACCAGTTACGGCATCGCCGCGGCGGCGGCAGGCGCGGTGCGGGCCGTTCTTAACGACGAAAAGCGGATACTGCCCGCATCGGTTCTGCTCCGGGGGGAGTACGGCCTTTCGGGCCTCCACATCGGCGTTCCGGCCCTTATCGGGGAAGGCGGCGCGGAAAAGGTTATCGAGCTGCGCCTTCCCCCGGAAGAACTCGCGGCGCTGGCCGCTTCCGCCTCGGTGATTAAATCGTACATTGAACGCCTTTAAGGCGGCTTTACGCGCGGGCGGCGCTTCCGCCCCGCAGAAGGAGTAAGCATGCCGGAAACAGGCAGCAGAACCCGTGGCTTCGGCGAATCGGTAATACGCCGGATGACCCGCGTCGCCCTTGAATATGGGGCGATTAATCTTTCCCAGGGCTTTCCCGATTTCGATCCGCCGAAAGAGCTGACGGACGCCCTCGCCGGCACGGCGGCAAAAGGCCCGCATCAGTACGCGATAACCTGGGGGGCGGCGAACTTCCGCAGGGCCCTTGCGGAAAAACAGCGGCGCTTTATGGGGATTCCCATAGACCCCGAAAAGAACATCACCGTTACCTGCGGTTCCACCGAAGCGATGATGGCGGCGATGATGAGCGTCGTCAATCCCGGCGACAGGGTGATTGTATTTTCGCCGTTTTATGAAAACTACGGGGCCGACGCGATACTTTCGGGCGCGGAGCCCGTTTACGTGCCGCTGGTTCCTCCCGCTTTCGATTTCGACCGCGGCCTGCTGCGCAGGGCCTTTGAAAAGCGGCCGAAGGCCCTGATCCTTTGTAATCCTTCCAACCCCTGCGGCAAGGTTTTCAGCCGGGACGAGCTTCTCTATATCGCGGGCCTCGCGGAGGAGTTCGACGCCTGGGTTATCACCGACGAAGTTTACGAACACATCGTGTACAACGACGGCCCCGGACTCCCGCCCGGCGGCGCGACGGGCGGCGGCCACGTTTACTTTGCCGCGCTTCCCGGCATGGCGCGGCGGACGATAAGCTGTTCATCCCTTTCCAAGACCTATTCGATAACCGGCTGGCGCCTGGGTTACACCATCGCCGGCGAAGAAGCGACGGACGCCATCCGCAAAGTCCACGACTTTCTTACCGTGGGCGCGGCCGCTCCCCTCATGGAAGCCGCCGTTACCGCGCTGGGCTTCCCGCAAAGCTACTACGACGGGCTTCTGGACGCATACGCCGCAAAGCGCAGCTTGTTCCTCGGCGCGCTGGAGGGGGCGGGGCTTGGCTACACAAAGCCCCAGGGCGCCTACTACGTGCTGGCCGACATCGGCCAATTTAACGGCGACGACGACACCCGCTTCTGCGAATGGCTTGCCAAAGAAGTGGGCGTCGCCGCCGTGCCCGGCTCAAGCTTCTTCCGTGAGCCGGTTAACCACCTTATCCGCTTTCATTTCGCCAAAAAAGAAGAAACCCTCGCCGCCGCAGGCGAACGCCTTGCCGCCCTTCCCGGCATCTGGGCAGCGCGGGGTTACTGAAAGCGGCAAAGTCCGCCGTAATGCCTCAAAATAAAATCTTACCGAAAGGCCGGATGCCTCATAATAAAAAATCTTACCCAAGCTCACTATCCTCAAGGGCGGCAGCGGCGAGGGACCGCTGCCGGATGAGATCC
>JAIRWM010000153.1 GCA_031268975.1 Treponema sp.
AGGATCTCATGCGGCAGCAGTCCCTCGCCGCTGCCGCCCTTGAGGATAGTGAGCTTGGGTAAGATTTTTTATTATGAGGCATCCGGCCTTTCGGTAAGATTTTATTTTGAGGCATTACGGGATCACGCAACCCGGGGTACGCCCTGTCAATTCCCGGATGAAAAGGGCCTGTGTCCGTCAAACGCGGCCAACTTCGCCGCTGGACGAGTTTAGCCCCCTGCCGGGGGCCTCAGCGCGGCCGGGGCGCTTCCCTGGACGGCGGGTTTGTTTTCCCTGATGCCCCTCTGCTGTCTTAGAACCACATATCCGATTATACTGACAAACAAAGCGCCGAGAACATCCACAATTAAATCTTTCATGGTGTCTACAACCGCAAGATGCCCCGTGAGGGCAGTGCCGTCGGGCAGATTATATTGCTGCATATTCGAATCTAAAACCGCGTCCAGTATAAATTCAACTATTTCCCATATTGTATCAAGCATTATCGCGAAGCAGAAAGAGAAAAGAGACATGAACCAATCACTTAATCCCAGATTTATTTTTGGATTCTTGTTTATAATGTCGATTATGCAAAATCCAAATGCGCTGAGCATAATTCCGCTGAGTGTATGCAAAAGCGTATCCCAGTGAAAAAACCGGCTATAATACCCGCTTACCTGGCCCAGAATGATGGCGGCATATATAAACAATACGAATATTACGTGCATTGCTCCCGGAAAAGATACGTTGAATTTTTTTTCCAGTGCGGAAGGAAGAAAAAGAACCACCAGGCCTAAAAGGCATTGAAGTACAATTTTTATAAATTCCATCTGTGAACGGTTAGACAGGGAAAATGAACCCCTCAGGGAATAAACCAGACCAATAATCCCATAAACAAGCGATACAATAAGTGAAATCAGGAGTATATAGGACATGATTTTATGCGCTTTTATTGCCGGCATTTTTTGACCTCTCTCTTGAGCCAATTTCAATTATTTCGAAATTGGCTCTTGTGGTTTCCCGGGCAAAAAGCCCCGCAAAACCGCGTTCTATTTTGCTTTCGGGGTTTTCTTCGCCGCAGAACCCGGCGCTCAGAACCCGCTCGCGGGGGAAATTTTAGGGCGGATAATCCATCAAATGCTCCATTTTCTACGATAGTGCATATGCCGGTGAATGTCAATATTACGCAGATCTGAGAAAGGTAACCGCGAACGAAGAAGATTACCGCGAACCTCACGAACCTCACGAACGGCGCGGCGAGGCTAAGGGGGTCCGCGGATTTCCACGGATTAGCTGGATATCGTGGTTTCGGGCGAAGGGGGGGTCTTTGCCCCGAATCCCTATTATTTTTCTCGGTTTCCTGCGGAAAACACGCTTTTTCAAAGCGGCGAAAAATCCACATTAAGGAAGCACTAATTTATTCCCTATTGAATAAATTAGTGCTTCCTTGGTAGTAAATTCTCTTTTCCGTGTGGTCAGTGGTGGTTGTTAATCTAAAACGCGGATACAATGGGAAGTCATGTACACGGAACATGGCAAGGAGCTTTACATGAAAAAGAATATGGCGTGTTTTTTACTGTTGTGCTCTTGTACCGTCATTTTTGCCCAGGACATTGTTGAAAATGAACCCGCCAGGGTGGGGCAGGACATAGAATATTATCTATACGCGCCATTTCGGGAAGATTCCAGGGTTGTGTCTTTGCCGGCAAGATCAAGATTGAATTTGCGCAATAATTTACCTTTGCTGGATGGCGCGACCGCCCTGTATCCTGTGTATTCAGCTTTTGTCAAAGCCGCTTTTCCCGAAAATCCCCCCAGAGGATATACATACACGCTCTCCTACGGAGCTCTTCAGGCTGACGCGGCGGCGGAAAAACTCATCATAAGATGTTCACAGACTCCCCGGGCATACGAAAATTTAATCAACGGCGAAGTTGATATTATTTTTTGCGCGGAGCCTTCAAATGAACAAATTGCGAAAGCCGCGGAAAAGGGAATCAAATTTAATATGACGCCGATAGGGATAGACGCGTTTGTGTTTTTTGTAAATAAAAACAACCGCATTGACAATATTACATCGGAACAGGTGCGGGCCATTTATTCCGGCGAAATAACAAATTGGTCAAGTCTCAATGGAAATGATGAACCGATTATCGCGTATCAACGGCCGAAAAACAGCGGGAGTCAAACGATTCTCGAATCGGTAATTATGGCCAATGACAGCGTAATGGAACCATTGAAAGAAAATCTTGTTGGAGGAATGGGCGGGATGGTAGAACAGGTCGCGGTATATAAAAATTACGCAAATGCCATAGGATATTCATTTCTGTTTTTTACAAGAGAAATGGTTCAAAATGATCAAATAAAGTTGTTGTCGGTAGATACTGTTTATCCGTCAAAAGAAACAATACAAACGGGTGAATATCCGTTTACCGGGCCGTTTTACGCGATCACCGGAGGGGACGAAACGAGAAACATGAAGAGGCTGATTAAATGGATACTGTCAGATCAGGGGCAGTATTTGGTTGAAAAGACAGGATATATCCCCATAAAACGATAGACTTGTCCGGTATCCGGGAATCTTTGGTTCGAAGTTACCGAACAAGTCTTACAAAACAGCATTTTTAAGCGGCATGAACACGCTGTCTATTCTTCCAGAATAAGCAGCGTTTTGGGATCAAGCTTTACCGCCAGATGTTCCAGGCTTGTTTCGCCCCTGTCTTTGGAAGCGGAAAGCTCAATATGATCCGGCTTTGGATCAAGGGTAATGATTACATCCAGAAGATCGAAGTAGTCTTTTACCACAAGGGGGATGTGGTTTTTGTCATACGCCTGGGCCGGGACGGTACAGCTGTACCAGAAAGAAATTCCCAGGTCTTTTGCGCCGGCTTTTACTTCTTCCATCCGCTCACGGTTTGTACGGCTAAAGTCAAAGCCGTCGATGATGATTGACTGCGCACCAAAGCCGCCTTCCTTGATAAGCGCCTTGAGGCTTTTAAGGATCATTGGGCCGGTAACTCCGTCCTGGCTGAAGTTCAGGAGCACCCGGTTTTTTACCAGTTCATTCTTGACTTCTTCGGGTTTGTCCAGATTTTTCTTTTTAATGAATTCGTCAAAAATGTCTTCGTACCAGGAAAGTACATAGTGGGTATGCTGGGTAAAGGAAACGTGGATTACCTTTTTGCCCTGAAGCAGTTTATCCAGGGCAATTTGAACCAGCACTGAAGTTTTACCAAGCCCGGACGGAGAGGTAATTACTCCGATTTCTCCCGGCTTTAGTCCGCCGTGTATGGATTTTTCAAAAATGCGCACCGGGCTGCGCTGAATCAGTTCTTCCTTTATCATTATCTGTGCTCCTTCTTTTTTTCGATAAAGTTTTTGATCAGCGCTTCGCTGATGCTCACCGGAACCTTGCCGTACTTTTCAAATTCCATGGTAAACTCCGCCTTGCCCTGGGTAAGGGAGCGGAGAACTGTTGAATAGCCGAACATTTCGCTTAAGGGGACTTCCGCCTCTACCCGGGAAAAAATCCCGTCTTCGCTGGACGCGGAGATAATACCACGTCTTTGGTTGATGCTGGCAAAGATGTTGCCCTGAAATTCAGAAGGGCTTTCCACGGCTACTTTCATGATGGGCTCAAGTATGCAGGGTTTCGCTTTTCCGTATGCCTCGCGGAACGCGCCGATGGCGGCAAGCTGGAAGGCTATATCCGAAGAGTCGACAGGATGGCTTTGGCCGTCGTTGATCACGCAGCGTATGTTGACAATGGGGAAGCCGATAAGGCTGCCTTTTTTGACGGCTTCCTTAAAACCCTTGTCGCAGCTTGGAACAAATTCGGTAGGAATGGCCCCGCCCTTGATGTTGTCCACAAATTCATAGTCGCCTTCGCTCCAGGGCTCCATATAACCTGCGACCCGTCCGTACTGGCCGGAACCGCCGGTCTGCTTTTTGTGGGTATAGTTGAATTCCGACCGGGCGGTAATCGCTTCCCGGTACGCGACCTGGGGCATGCCGGTTTCCACTTCGGCCTTGTATTCCCGGCGCATCCGCTCAATGTACACTTCAAGGTGCAGTTCACCCATGCCCTGAATAATTGTCTGGTTTGATTCGGGATCGACATGGGTACGGAAAGTCGGATCTTCCTTTGTAAAGCGGTTAAGCGCCTTGGCAAGCTGATCGGAACTTTTTTTGTCATTTGGCGTTATCGCCAGGGAAATTACCGGTTCGGGTACATACATTGAGCTCATCGCGTAATTAAGGCCGCCGCCGCAGAATGTGTCGCCGCTGGCGCATTCAATTCCGAACAGGGCCACAATATCGCCGGGGAGCCCTTCGTTGATGTCTTCCATGTTGTCCGAATGCATGCGCACCAGACGGCCGACTTTGAACTTTTTGCGGGCCCTGGTATTAAGAAGTTCGTCGCCTTTTTTCAGGGCGCCCTGATAAATGCGGACATAGGTAAGCTGGCCGTACTGGCCGTCTTCAAGCTTAAAGCCGAGGGCTACGGTGGGATTTTTGCCGTCGCAGGAAAGCTCTTTCCGCTCTTCGTTTTTGTCCAGATCAAGGGCGTGGTTTTTTATTTCGGCAGGATTCGGAAGGTAATGTCCTACGCCGTCCAGCAGGGGCTGGATGCCCTTGTTTTTGTAGGCCGAGCCTACCATTACCGGAACAAACTTTTCCTCCAGCGTACCTTTCCTGATGGCGTCCCGGATAAGCTCTTCGCCGGGAGCCTCGCCGCCAAGGTACTTTTCCGCCAGTTCGTCGCTGAACAGGGAAACGGCGTCGATGAGCTCTTCGTGGTACTTACCGGCGTCCGCCTTGAGGTGGGCGGGAATTTCCGCGTACCGGAGCTCTGTCCCCGCGTCACCGTCAAAGTACACGGCTTTCATGGTGACAAGGTCTACTATCCCTTCAAGCTTGTCCTCAAGGCCGATCGGGATTTGTATCATAACCGCGTTCAGTCCAAGCTTTTCCCGAAGCTGATTTTTTACCTTGAAAGGATTTGCCCCGGTCCGGTCGCATTTGTTGACAAAGGCGATACGGGGGACATGATACCGCTTGAGCTGCCGGTCGACGGTGATTGACTGGGACTGAACCCCGCCGACCGCGCAAAGCACCAGGATCGCCCCGTCAAGCACCCTGAGGGAACGCTCTACCTCAATGGTAAAGTCCACATGTCCGGGTGTGTCGATGAGGTTGACCGTATAATCTTTCCACTCGACCTGGGTCGCCGCGGACTGTATTGTAATGCCTCGTTCTTTTTCAAGCTCCATGTGGTCCATGGTGGCCCCCACTCCATCCTTTCCCCGGACTTCGTGGATCGCGTGGATTTTGTTGCTGTAAAAGAGGATCCGCTCCGAAAGGGTTGTTTTCCCCGAATCGATATGCGCACTGATCCCAATGTTACGCATCTTGGTAATGTCGATGCCCATGTTTTCACTACTCCTTATACTATTTCCGAAAACCAAAAAACGGCAGAGGAATTTGGTCTGTAAAAATTATACGTGTATGACTAATCCGCTCTCGCAATATAGTATGATCTTCCCGGAACCCGCAAATTCAACAAGTTCTGTATGCGATAATATACACATTTTTCAAAGAATTTCAAGTACCTGCGTCTTATAATTCCAAATTTGGGATGATCACTTACCCCGGAACAGCCAGGAAATGGTGTAGTCCCACTGAGAAGGAAAATCGGGGGAATGTAGTTTGACGCTGAACCAGCCGTGTTTTCCCCGGAGCGTTAACGCCAGGGATGTGTCCCAAAGCGCCTTGAGCCCGGAGGTTTTCATTTCCGCCGTGTATCCAAGCCCGGCCTTGCACTGGAAGTTATCCTTGCTCCAGACAAGGCTTTCCTGTACACGGAGCGAATTAAAGCGGTACCTGCCGAGCTTCGCCGTATCCGAAAAGTCATTGCCGGGCGTCTGTCCGGCAAGCCCGGAAACGACAATCCGGGTATCCGCGCCAAGCTGAAACAGCCGGAGGGAGACACTCGTTTCCGCATCAGCAGACTCCTTGTCCGCGTCCCGGCTGTCACCTTTCAGGCTGAACGAAAAGCTGCGTACTCCGAACGGCCCGCCGCCTGCCGGGAGACGGTAAGACAGTCCCGCTGAGTAGCGGTTCGGCTTTTCCGCCAGCCGCCAAAACCCGGCGCCCGGGCTGTCCTCCGTTTCCGCGGCCCTGACAAGCGTGTCGAGCCTGAAAAGGCTGCTGCGCCGGCCCCTCCGTTCAAGCCTGGCGGCAAAGCGGAGTTCGGCCCCGTTTTCGCCGCCGTCCGGCCCGATATAGCGGCTGCCGGAACCGTCCGCGGCCAGGGAAAGCCGCCAGGGCCTGTCGCCGAACCGCAGGGCGGCATTGCCGTAAAAGTCTTTGCCGTACGCGAAGGTTTCCGACCAGGCCCCGTCCACAGCCAGGCCGAATCCGGGAAAATGCAGGACATAACTTCCTGCGTAAAGGCGGAAGTCCCGTTCAGGCAGGGCGGGTTTATAGCTGAACCAGGCGGCTTGATCTTTTGAGGCGATTGTCCCGCCGGTATAGTATGCTTCAAGCCGCGTCCAGACACCGCGTGAAAAAGAAACCGTTGTCCCGGCGGTAAAGGCGCCCTTTCCCGGGGAAAACGAAAATGTCGTTCCCGGCGGTCCTTCGGATTCCAGCGAAAAGGCCCCGAACGCCGTGAGGCGGGGTTTGGAGGGCAGGGATTCAAGTTCAAGTTCGGGGCTCGCGAGGTGAAGGTAAAAGGCGGGAATGGCTGTGGAAGCGCTTTCTGTTTTTAGATCGCTCTGTGACGGAGCGCGGAGCTCTTCAAATGGCGCGCCCCTTAACCGGGGATTTTTTATTCTGGCGGCAAGGCCCGACGTGGTTATCATTCCGTATAACAGCCGGGAACCGGCCGTCCTGGAACCCGGCGCTGTGTGGTACAGGGCGGCGGAAACCGAGGCAAGGCTGTTTTCGTTAAAACTTTCCGTAAAGGCCGGCCAGGACGAAGCTTTCCTGCGATCCGTATACTGGACGCGGAAGCTTAAACCCGGCGCGGGCAGGTCAAGAATAATCTGGGCGCGGCCGGAAACGTTTCCTCCGCTTTCCCAGGATCCGCCGAAAAGCAGGGAGACGCCCGGAGGCTTTGTCCCGGCTTCCGGCGGCAGCGCCCGGAGCCGGGCGCACACGGCGCAGATCTGGACAAAAACCAGAAAGCGTTTCATATCCCTTACAGGGCATAAAACGCCGTCGCGCTTGTATCACGAAAAAGGCTTGCCTGCCGCGGGGCTCATTCCCCGATAATTTTTACCAGCACCCGCTTTCGCCGCTGACCGTCAAATTCACCGTAAAAAATCTGCTCCCAGGGGCCAAGATGAAGAACGCCCCCGGTAACGGCGACGACAACTTCCCGCCCCATAATCTGCCGTTTCATGTGGGCGTCGGCGTTAATTTCGCCGGAATTGTGTTTGTACCGGGAGACAGGCTCGTGGGGGGAAAGCTTTTCCAGCCACAGATCAAAGTCGTGATGCAGGCCCGACTCATCATCGTTGATAAAAACGCTGGCGGTAATATGCATGGCGTTAACCAGGCACAACCCTTCTTTAATTCCCGACCCGGCAAGAACGGTTTCCACTTCGCCGGTGATGTTGATAAATTCTTTTGGTTTTTTTGTATTGAACCACAGTTCTTTAACGGCAGATTTCATGCGGGCAAGTGTATCACACAGGCCGTTTCTGAAAAACCCTTTACGGCGGGATTTTGTTTTGAGGTATCACGGCCCCGCCGTGTCATCTTCTCAAAAAAAGCCAAACTTGGTATTCTTTCCGTAAAGGAATATATGGGCGACTTACAAACGACAGTGAAGAATCTCCATCCTCTGGAAGTAAAGATCATCCTTCATTATAAAAAAGGGGAAGAGCTTACCATAGAAAAGGTTGAGTCCGACCTGGAACTGAAAGGCGGGAACGGAAACCAGGCTCTGTCCTGGCTTGCGGGAAAGGGCATCGTGTCCGAACTGCGGCGTGAAACAAACGTTTACTTCGAGCTGACAGATCTTGGACGGGAATGGCAGAAAAAAGGAACGCCGGAAGAACGTATCCTGGAATATGTGCGGATAAAGCCGGGTGAAAAAATGCCCGGAATTGCCGAGGCCATTAAGCTTGAAAACAAGGATATTGGCAGCGCGTTCGGCGCCCTTTCCAAATTGGGGGTGCTTGCTCTGGACAGCGGCAAAGGCGTTGTCATGGCGCTGCCTTCGGACAGTCTTGTCAACGGCCGGCCCGCGGCCGGTCCCGGCGCGGAACACTTTGCGGTAATCCGCGGCCTGCTCGAAAAAGCCGCCGGGCCGGGCGGCGCCCTGCTTGCCGGCAGCCTGCTTGACGAAAAAGAAAAAGAAGCCATGCGCGGTATGGCGAAAAAACGCGCCGCCGCCGACGCGCCGTTCCGCGAAATTGACCGGGAAACCGTGGTGTTCGGTTTCGCCGGTTCCACCGCCGAAACCGGCCGGGACGCCCTTGCGGCGGCGCTGGAAGCGGCGGGAATTACCGGAGAAGAGACAGGCGCCCTTACGCCGGAAATGCTGGCCGCGGGAAGCTGGCGGGGAAAGGCGTTCCGCTCCTACAATATAAAAGTGCCGCCTACCCGGCTTATTCCCGGGCGGACCAATCCGTACGCGAAATTTTTGGAAGATGTAAAAGACAAACTGGCGTCTCTTGGTTTTGAGGAATTTGACGGCCCGCTGGTGGAAACTGAATTCTGGAATTCGGACGCCCTCTTTATGCCCCAGTTCCATTCCGCCCGGGACATTCACGACGTATACCGCGTTGCCGGAAAAGGCGGCGAAACGGCTCACGCCTTGTCCATAGAAGAACCCTGGCTTTCCAATGTAGCGGCCGCCCATGACTCCGGCGGCAAAACCGGCAGCCGGGGCTGGAGTTACAAGTTCGACAGGGAATTTACCCGCAGACTTGTACTGCGCAGCCAGGGTACGGTGCTGTCCGCAAAAACCCTTCCCCGTGCGAAAATACCCGGTAAATATTTCGGCATTGTGCGCTGTTTCCGTTACGACCGGGTTGACGCGACACATCTGCCGGATTTCTACCAGACAGAAGGCATTGTTCTGGGCGAAGACGTAAACCTGAAAACGCTTCTTGGAATGCTGGAAATGTTCGCGATGGAAGTGGCCGGCGCGAAAGAAGTAAAATACGTTCCCGGCTATTTTCCCTTTACTGAGCCTTCGGTAGAAGTCCATATAAAACATCCTGTTCTGGGCTGGTTTGAACTTGGCGGTTCGGGGATTTTCCGGCCGGAAGTTACCGAAAGCCTTGGAATTACCGTGCCGGTGGCTGCCTGGGGAATCGGCATAGACCGCATGGCCCTCATGGCTTTGGGGCTCAACGACCTCCGGGAACTTTTCAGTTACGACATAGAAAGTGTCCGGCTCAGGCGGACAAAATAACGGCCCCTTGTCCAAATTGTCCGTGATGGCGTAAAATCAGACATGCCCAAAATTGAGGTCAACGAAAAAGCGTTTTTTACACTGGCCGGATGTCCCGGCGGCAGACGCAAATGGAATACCAGAGACGCTTTTGAGCAGGCGCTTACCTGCGCAAAGGCGGAGCTTGACGAAGACAGTGACGCGGACCTTCCGGAGGAAGATCGGGTCCTCAAAATAGAACTGAATGATACAAACCGGCCGGATCTGTGGGGAACCGCCGGCTGCGCCCGGCAGCTCAATATATACGACGGCGGAAAAATTCCGTCATACCCGTTTTTCTCTTCGCCGGAAAAGCCGCTTGATACCGCGTACAGGGTATGTGTTGAAAAAACGGTGCGGCAGGTGCGGCCGTTTCTCGCGGGTTTTGTCGCGTCGGGAAAAGCCATAAGCGATCCGATGCTCCGCGATATGATCCAGACCCAGGAAAAGCTTGCCTGGAATTTCGGCCGCAAACGGCGGACCATTTCCATGGGGTTGTACCGTATAGCTGCCATAAAATGGCCCATTATCTACAAGGCTGTTGACCCGGACAGCGTTTCGTTTGTCCCGCTCCAGTGGGATACGCCCCTTACTCTCAGGGAAATACTTAAACAGCATCCCAAGGGGAAAGAATACGCGTTCATCCAGGAACATGAAAAACTGCATCCCCTGCTTACCGATTCAACCGGCGAGGTGCTTTCCTATCCGCCCATCATCAACTCTGCCGGCCTTGGAGCGGTACAGGTGGGAGACACGGATCTGTTTGTGGAACTTACCGGAACCGATCAGGCTTCGGTTACCCTGGCCGCGTCCATTGTTGCCTGCGATCTGGCAGACAACGGGTTTACCGTCGAGCCGGTGAAAGTTGACTACGACTATGACACTCCGTACGGGAAAACCTGCGTTACCCCCTATTATTTTCAGGAGCCGGTATTTTGTTCCCTTGCCCGCGTCGAAAAATACCTGGGAGAAAAAATCGCGGCGGACGACTGCGTAAAGGCCCTTGCCCGCATGGGCGTACGCTCGGAAAAAGCCGCCGGTACCGAGCGCGGCAGGGAAGCCGTCCGGGGCCCCGGTGTTTTGGCATGGCCCCCCGAATACCGGAACGATTTTCTTCACGCGGCGGACGTGATGGAAGATATTATGATAGGAAGAGGCCTTTCTACTTTTACGCCCGAACGGCCCCGGGATTTTACCGTAGGCCGGCTGACGCCCGTTACGGTTTCAAGCCGCCGGATCAAGGAAATCATGGCCGGCCTGGGTTACCAGGAAATGATCTACAATTATCTGGGTTCCCGCAAAGACCTTGTGGAAAAAATGAAGAGCCAGGGCGGATCAATTATTAAAATATCCAACCCCATGACGGAAAATTATGAATATGTCCGGGACAGTATTCTGGCATCTTTACTGGCAAGCGAAGAAGTTTCCGGCCATGCGGCGTATCCCCACAAAATTTTTGAGACAGGCAAAATCGCCCGCCTTGACGACGGCGACAACAGCGGGACTGTAACCCGGCAGTATCTGGGGTTTCTTGAAGCCGGCAGTGACGCGAACTTCAACGTTATCGCGGCGGAACTCCAGACCCTGTTCTATTATCTTTCCCTGGAATACGATGTGGAAGAATCCGGCGACAGCCGCTTTATACCCGGCCGGGCGGCGGCGATTCTTTACAAAGGCAAAGCCGCCGGCGTCTTCGGCGAGATTCACCCCGAACTGCTGGAAAACTGGGGAATTACCGTTCCCTGCACAGCCTGCGAACTGGACACGGAGGTCCTTCTGTAAAAATATGGCCCCTGTTATCGATAAGAAAATCGCCAAAGCCGCCCTAAAAGTTCAGCATAACGAAGTTACCGAATATTTTATTTACTTCCGCCTTGGGAAAATTTGTAAAGACCCGCACAATGCCGAAGTGCTCCACAGCATCGGCGACGAAGAGCTGGCCCATTCCAAATACTGGGAAAGCAAAACCGGAGTAACCGTAAAACCAAACCGGATCAAGGTTTTCTTTACGGTTTTGACGGCCCGCATTTTCGGCCTTACGTTTACGCTCAAGCGCATGGAAAGAAACGAAGGAGTCGCACAAAAAACCTACGATGAGCTTATCGCCCATTTTCCGGAAGCAAAAAAAATCAGCGATGATGAAGCGGAACATGAACAGAAACTTCTCAAACTGCTTGATGAAGAACTGCTCCAATATGTCGGCTCCATCGTTCTTGGCCTTAACGATGCCCTCGTTGAGCTGACCGGCGCTCTGGCGGGCTTTACCCTTGCCCTGGGCGGAACCCGCCTTATCAGCCTTGCCGGTCTTATAACCGGGGTTTCCGCGGCATTTTCCATGAGCGCGTCAGATTACCTTTCCCGCAAGGCGGAAGAAGATCCCCGCGCGGCCAGGTCCGCGCTGTATACCGGCGCCGCTTATATAATTACCGTAATGCTCCTCATACTTCCGTTTTTGTTTCTTTCCAACAAGTTCCTTGCCCTGGGTATAACACTTGCCGCCGCGGTGTTTATCATTTTTGTCTTTAATTATTACCTTTCTGTCGCCAAAGAACTTAACTTCAGGCGGCGCTTTTTTGAGATGATCTTTATCAGCCTCGGCGTGGCGTCCCTTTCCTTCGGTATAGGCTTTGTGTTGAAAAATGTCCTTGGCGTTGATTAGCAAGCGGGCTTGTTATGCGACGTGCGGTTAAAAAAAAGAGTTGTTCGATAACTTCAGGTATCGAACAACTTCCACTAAAATACCGCAATTTCGCAGCCATAAGGCGAGAAATTGCAAGGACTTGTGAGACAACCAACCGGGTTGTCGAACAAGTCCAATGAACTTTACTAACGCCTACTTGACAGAAACGGAACAACACATGGATAATTCTCTCTATCAGTGCTTGATGGATGCAGCTTGGCGGTAGAGTCTCAGATTGTGGATCTGGTTGTTGTGGGTTCGGACTCCGTCATCACGCCGTTATGTAACAAATGAGCGGCGATGCGGGGTTTGAAGTGTTTCGTACGCCGGCCAGGTGAGATGTTATGCTCTTGTAAGGAGTCTTTTTGCCATTATGAAAAGACTATGTATAGTGTTCCTGTTCATTGTCATACAAGGGGCATGGGCTGCCGATGAAAATGGTTTTTCATGGTCCCTGGGCCTGGTAAGCACAAGTCAGGCGATAGAGGGTTCTCTTGCAAGGCCAATCAGAATGAATGATGGTGATATTTTCAAAATAGTGATTCTGAGCAAAGCTCCGTGTTACTGTTATGTTGTTGTGCAGGATTCTGAAAAGAATATAATAATTTTGTATACAGGCACCCTTGGAGAAGACGATGTACTTACTCTAGGTCCTATACAGGTAACCCCTCCGCCGGGTTTGGAATACTTTTACATTTGTATGAGCGCTGAACCTCAACCGGATTTGAAAAATTCAATAGACGCTTTTGGGCGGAATCAGAAGTCATCTAAAGCGGCTCAGGATGTTATGGACAGTGTTTTTGGCATCAGGCGTTCCATTACGGCCTTGAAAGAGAATCCTGAAAGACCTGTATTGATGGGTGGTACCTTTAGGGGTATGGATGAAAAGGCAAACAGCGTCGAGTATTCAGGTGTTGGGGTTTATGTCAAAACCATTACTATCAGACATTAAAAATCACGGGCAGCTTTATGCTTTTGCAGCTTCTCTTGTAGTGGTCTTCCTGTTGGCACTTACGGGACTGTTCTCTCACATTGACAGTGGTGTGTATGATATCGTTCTCAGACTGAAGGTTAAAATTCATCCGGTCCCCCTTAATCCCAGAATCATCAGGGTAGATCTAAATGATAGCTCAGAATATGAACTCGGAGATGCCCTCAATTCGCGGGAGGCCTTTGGCGATCTGCTCACGGTTCTCGGAGATTGTGGAGCTAAACCTGTTTTCGACATTATCTTCCGCCAGACATCACAGAATGATGCCTTTGTGGCAGAAACAGCATCAATATCGGGTAACACGGTACTCGCCGTTATACCGGTTCCCGAAGTACTCGCGAATTTTGCCCATGACGATCTTTCTTCCACTGAGCGGGAACTGCTCACAAAACACCTTTGGCATATCAAGGAATACGGGATAAACTCTATTCCTTCAGCTCGAACCTTTATCATGTCAAATCCTGAAATTGCTTCCGCGGCAGATCGATTCGGGCACATAGGAGTGGAAGCCGACAGCGACGGCGTTTACCGGGGGACGCCCCTTTTCTACCGCTGGGAAGACGGGGTCATACCTTCTCTTGCTCTCGCGGCTGTTGTTGCGGAACTGGGTATAGATCCTTCGAAGATTGAATTTCATCCCAATAAATATGTACTGCTCCCGATAAAAGAAGGCGAGTTTATCCGTATTCCTGTTGACTTGTCAGGTACTATCACGATTCCCTATTCATGTCTCTGGGTCGAGGACAGTTACCGGATATCCTTTGCCGAAATTGTATCAGCCCAACACAATGATGAAATTTTTGAAAAACTGTTTCAGGAGCTCAATGGAACCATCGCCCTGGTGGCAGATATTACTACCTCAAAAAAGGACTTCGGTGTTACGCCGCTGGAAACAGTGTATCCCCTTTCGGGCATACATGCATCGGTTATGAGCGGCATCCTGAATGAAATGTTTTACAGCTTCGTAGCATTTCCGGCGAAGATCGCCATTATCCTGCTTTGCCTTGCCGCCGCAGTACTGATAAGTTTTTCAAAAAGAGACTGGCTTTATCATACAGGATTTTTGTTTCTTTTGCTTTTTTATTCAGTTCTTGTTTTTATTCTGTGGTTCTTTAAAGGCATACTGCCCTGGTACAGTATGATTAGTGCAGGAATAATATTATTATGGAGTGCAGGATTTATTGTCAGACTGTTGCTGAATTATCGGGAAAAATTCCAGCTCCATCTTACTTGTTCCCGGTATCTATCCGAAGCGGTAATGAAAGAAGTAATGGATGATCCCGAAAAACTCAAGCTTGGCGGGGAACGGCGGTTCATGACTGCGATGTTTACGGACATCAGGGGCTTTTCCACCATTTCAGAAAAACTGGCTGATCCTGTAAAACTCGTGGAGTTGCTCAATTTCTATCTTACCGGCATGAGCGATATACTGATGGACAATCAGGGAACCATAGATAAATATGAAGGGGACGCAATCATTGGTTTTTTCGGTGCTCCCATTACCACGGATAAACATGCCGAATATGCCTGCCGTTCGGCAATTCTTATGAAGAAAAAAGAACGCGCCCTGAACGAAGAAATTTTAGACCGAAAACTTTCTCATGAACCTCTTTTTACGCGAATCGGTATCAATTCCGGCGATATGGTTGTAGGAAACATGGGTACCCGGAAGAAGATGGATTACACAATTATGGGCAACGCGGTGAACCTTGCTTCCAGGCTTGAGGGTGTCAACAAATTGTACAATACCGGCGGCATCCTGATAAGCGAGTATACCAAAGAATTCATGGGTAACGGCTTTATCTGCCGCTTTATCGACCGTATCCGTGTAGTGGGCGTTAATACGCCCCTAAAAGTTTACGAGCTTCTGGATGTTAATGAAGAGGTTTCCCCGGAACTTGCCGGAATGGTCAGGGAATGGGAAAAGGCTATGGCTGAATATGAAAGCCGGAACTATAAAACTGCCTTCGATATGTTCAACGCGATTTATAGCAAAAACAAAACAGATGGCGTGGCGGAATACTTCCTCATGCGCTGTGGGGAATTTTTAAAAAAGCCTCCCCCTGAAAGCTGGGACGGGGTAAATAATCTTACAAGCAAGTGATTAGATAGAATACGGTTTTGGATTTGTGGGAACCATTAAGGAGGAGCGTTGTGATAAAAAGGATACTATTCTCGGTTATCATAATGAGCGTGGCGGAGTTTTGCGCAACAGCGGGAGATATTGATATTTTCCCCGCGTCGGTAAAGCAGGCCTGGGGGAATTCGGCGGGATACAGCCCGGACGGGAAACGCATTGTCACGGGTTCTTCAGATGGTACGCTTGTTATATGGGATACGAAAACAGGCAGCCTGATTCGCAGCCTTGGAAAATATTCCGCCGACCCGTTCACAGATCAAGCTGTTGAGACTCTTGTTCATTTTGCGAAGTACAGCCCCGATGGAAAGTACATTCTTACGAACTCAGGATATAACGGCGCCAGAATATTGGATGCCGAAACGGGGGAAGTATCGCATACATTTGCAGAGATTTTTTTTGGTATGCAGCGATCCGAGGTAATGGCGATTAGCCCTAATGGCAGCTATATTGCCGGATTTGCTTCCCGCCGCCTCAATGTATGGGAAACGGGGACATGGAACAAGGTATTGGAGATACCGGATGCAGATGGTCCTTCATTGATATATAGCCCGGACGGGAAATATATTCTTTGCGGCAGCCCAGCCGGTATCGCCATATATGATAGCCAGACAGGACAGAAACTACGGGATCTTCCAGGTGCCGTTGCAATGTCTATGGCGTATAGTCCTGACGGCAGGCGCCTGGTATCGGGCAGCGGTCTGGATGTTAAAATATGGAATACTCAAAACTGGAGGGAAATACGGACGCTTGCGGGGCCAGGGGCTCTGATAACTTCCGTAGCATACAGCCCTGACGGGAGCCGTATTGCCGCCGCCGGTTATGCCAAGGGCGTCAAAATATGGGAAGCTGCCGGGAAAGAAATATGTTCAATTCAGATGTCTGATATCGCGCTTTCTCTTTCATACAGTCCGGACAGCAAATATATTGCCGCTGCCCTTACCGACGGTACCGTCCGCATACTGAGGGCAGAGAACGGACAGGAAGCAGCCAAATACGTTTCTTATGATGACGGCGAATGGCTCTGTATTACTCCGGACGGTTCTTACAACGCCTCTCCCCAGGGCGATAAATACCTGAATGTGGTCGTTGATGATGAAGTTTACAGCATAGATCAGTACCGGCATATCTTTTACCAGCCTGACCGGGTGCGGGCTTGGCTCGCAGGGAATCCGGAAACGCTGGATGTTCAGCTGCTTGCTCCGCCGACTATTGTAATGCGCGATCCGTCAACCAATAAGGAGCTGGATCAGGACCATGATTTTGGAAGCGTCAGTACGGAGCGGTTTCCCCTTTCTGTTTCCATCCTTGATCAAAGTACGCTCGTACAGACCATCAAAATTTTGGTTAATGGAAGGCTTGTAGGAGGCAGAGAACTGAGTACCGGCAGCAGGGGCATCCGGGTAAAATCAGCAAGTCTTGAAATCGCAGGAGAGGAAGAAAACACTGATCTGCACTTTGCTGTCGATCTCGACCCGGGTCCTAACAAGATTGAGGTTGTGGCATTCAATGGTATCGCAGAGAGTAGAAGCAGCGTTACTGTTACCTTAAATCTTCAAGAACAACAGTCGAATCTGCCCAACCTTTGGATTCTTGCCCTTGGGATCAATGATTATCGCCAGGAATTGATCCCTGACCTGAATTATTGCGTCAACGACGCACAGGAAATCATTAAGGTATTCAAAATGCAGGAAGGGAAGCGTTACGGTAAAGTGAACAGCCTGCTCATTGCGGATGGTGAACCTATAGAACCAACTACGGAAAATATCCGTACCAATTTGCGTTTTTTTGACAATGCCGGTACCCGTGATGTGACGTTGCTGTTTTTAGCGGGTCATGGGGTAAATGAGGGGGATAATTTTTATTTTTTGCCAAACGATGCTGCTTTTACCACGGAACGGCTATTGGACAAGGCGCAGGTGATTAGCAGCGATGATATTTATTCAGTATTGGATGCCCCAGGGAATCGCCTGGTGTTTATTGATGCCTGCCATTCCGAAGGTATAGCGGGCAGTAAGACCAGCGCGGCAGACAATAACCGGCTTACACGGGTGCTAATGGAGAGTAATGCGGTGATATTTACCTCAAGTACGGGAACCGAAGTGTCTCAGGAACGTCAAAATCTGCGACACGGGGTGTTTACTTATGGAATTATTCAGGCTTTAGAGAGAAATACCGGGAGAATAAGCATGATGCGTTTATCCGGCGACGCATCAATGGTTGTCACGGGTTTGACCGGAAATCAGCAGCATCCTACCACAACTGCCCTTCGGTTTGTTGATTTTATTGTGGCTCAAACAGGTGAAGATTAGGGCAATGCTGATTAACTTGCCGCTTCTCTTTATACGGGTCAGGTTTAGATCTTTAGCGTGGAATTCTGTTTTAACGGAAAGGACCTTCAGGCGGCGTATCACTGGTATATGACAAGGCTTGGCCTGGGGTCCAGGGAGTTTACTTCTTCGGGGGAGAGCAGCGGGTCGTCGTAGCCTGCGCCGGGAATCTGGAAATTGTAAAACAGTTTAAAGCCTTTTAAGGGCATGTTTGCCGCAAGGGCGTTGTACGCATAGGTATTGCGTTTGAGGGCGGGGCTGCCGAAGCCGTCGGCGCAGTGAACAAGGTTTACCTGCTTATAACCTGTTTCCACCTTGTCGCGGTTTTTGATCATCCTCCAGTCAAACTGGTGAACAACAAGCATTCTTTCGCCGGATATTCTGTTTTCCTCGATGTAGCGGGACATTTCTTCCTGGGCGCGGTTCAGCTCTTCCGCGGTAACGTTTCCGATAACCGTCATCGGCTGGGCGGTGCGCCACTCGGGATCGAGGGCAAGGTGAACGTTGGGATACTCCAGATAAGGAAGCAGTTCTTTCAGGGAATCAACCGGATCGTAACGGCCAATTTGGTGATCGATAAAAACAAGAATGTCGTTTTCCTGGGCAAAATCAAGGTATTCTTTAAGGGTTTTTTCAGAGATATAGCCTATCTTTCCTTTGGGCTGAACAGTGCCATAGATCAAATAAAAAGCTTTGCGTACTCCCCGGCTGCCGTTAACTTGATCGTATTCAGCGCCAAGGTTTTCAAGCTGGGCGTTAAGTTCTTCCTTGGTGTAACGGCCCAGAATGCCCATGTAAGGAGAATCCGGATGACCATAAAACGCCAGAATATCATCATTAAGAACAAGCGGCCTGGAATTGCGCACATCCCTTTCAAGCTGTTGTCTTTCCTCTTGTGAATGCGCCCAGTACGGTTTCGCGGCTTCTTTGGCAAGCCACCGTCTATAATGAGCGGTAAAGTAGAACGCCGGAAACGGTTCTTTTAAGACCCTGCCTTCTTCGCTGCCGGGAACCTGCGTCCCGGAAACGAGGCATAGTACGGCAAAACACGCGGAGATACGCAGGAAAACACGACGCAGAGAAAACAAGAGAGAAATTTTCGCCGCCCCGCGGCCCGGCTGCACGCACATGCTGTTCCATTATCGGCATAATTGGTACAATACATTATGAATCAGGACAGGATAAAAGACATCCTTCTTTCCATAGAGGATCCTCCCCTGGAGTTTTCCGTTATTTTTTCCGGGAAAAAAAGCCGGAAGGTAAACGGCCTTTATAAAAGCGAAAGCAGGGAAATAATCCTCCACAACAGGAATTTTTCAGGCGATCCGAACGGGGAAAACCAGCTTCTTTACACGGCGATTCACGAATACGCCCACCACCTCCCCGCCTGTTCCCGGGGAGGTACGCTGTCGTCAAAGGCGCATACCAGTGAATTTTGGGCCATATTTCACAGCCTGCTGGAAAAAGCCGAAAACAAAAAAATATACCGCAATGTTTTTGGCGCGTCGCCTGAATTGACAAAGCTTACCGCGCTGATACGGGAAAAGTACCTGAAAGAAAACGGAAAACTTGTAAAGGAACTGGGGAAATACCTTTTGCGGGCATTTGAACTCTGTGGCGAAATCGGCGGCCGCTTTGAAGACTATGTTGACCGTATCCTGTGCATTCCCAAAATAGCGGCTCAGATGACCATGAAAATGTATCAGTATGATCTGAATCCTTCTCTGGGCGCGGACAACATGCGGTACCTTGCCGGGATACGGAATGAAGACGACAGGGACGGCGCCGAAAAAGCCCTGCTGGCCGGAAAAAGCCCCGATTCGGTAAAGACAGCGGTGCGCAAGGGCGGCCTTGCCCCTGCCGAAGAAGACCCAAAGCTCTCCCTGAAAAAAGAAAAACTCCGGCTTGAAAAAACCATCATGACGCTTTCAAAGCGGCTTGAAGAAGTGGAAGCGGAACTCACCCGGTTCCAGAACGCCTCCGGGGGCCGTATACCCTCGCCTGGGAATCATAAAAACGCGCGTCAAAATTCCCTTTAAAAATTTGCTTCACCGAAAAATTTGTTTCATAATTAAAATAGGTAAAAATTAAAACAGGTAAAACAGTGAAAAAAAGACTCTTTGCCGGAACCATGCTGCTTTTTCTCTTTATGGCTTGTGATATGTTCAACGCTCCCATGGATCCCTTTATAGAGGAACATACTGCGCGGGTAACCGTTGCCTCCCTGGATGTTACCGGTGCGGTGTTGCAGCCGACCGGTAACGGATACCTTATTTCAGGATCCGATGTGGAAATGTACTTTATTATGAATAACACAGCCGGCCTTGAACTTGACTTTACCGTCGACTGTTTTATCAACGGTACTCAGATACAAGCGAATACTCCCGGCGGCAGATTTGTGTATGACAAAATAAGCAATTTCAGGGTCCATGCAAAAATAAGCGGTATTACATCGAACCCGGGAGAACAAATTGCTGTATCGCTGAAAATGCAGACGGAAAACGGTATCCGCGTCTTTCCGCCGTATTCCTGTCCCGCTTTTGCGACATCTGTGACGCTTCTGGAAGAAGTTGCGGCTATGGGGGGAACAAAGTATTCCAGCCTGAGCGCTGCCCTGGATGCCGCGCCGTTCGGTTCGAAATCGGCCCCCGTTGAAATAACGCTGCTTAAAAACATCAGCTTTCCGGAGAGAAGTTCTTCTTACACCATCAATGGAAAACATATAAAACTTATCGGAGGATCATATACCGTTACCCATAAAACCGGGGATACGAATCCTCTATTTGCCATTAACGCCGGCTCGCTTGTCCTGGAAAATATTACCCTTGCCGGGAACGGAGCCGACGGAAACAACGCCATTAAACTCCTGCTTTCAGGTTTAACCATGGGCACAAACGCGGTGATAAAGGATTTCTCCGGACCTTCCACCAATGGGGCCGTTTTTGTTCCCCTCTTGTCGACTTTTACCATGACGGAGAATGCGGTCATAAAAACAAACACCATGGACAAGGGCGGCGCGGTTTATATTGACGGAGGTTTGTTCACCATGGAAGGAGGTTCCATAACCGGCAACTCCGCGAACCAGGGCGGGGGCGTATATATGAACTACGGCGTTTTTACCATGTCGGGTGGAATGATCGGCGGTTCCCCGGCCGAAAAAAATACCGCCACCAGCGGCCACGGCGCATACATGGACGGAGGCATTTTTAATATGTCGGGTGCCGCGCGAATTTCCGGCAACGACCTGTACCTTGTTACGGGTAAATTCGTTTCCCCCACGGCCCTTTCAGGATCGGGTATCGTTGCGGTTATTACGCCGCAGTCATACTCAGGTTCCCCAAGGATACTCTCCGACGGTATACAGCGCAGCAGATTTTCGGTAACGCCAAACGGAACCACCTTTTATTTCATCAACGGCATCGGACTGCTTGCCTCGCCTTCCGGCGGCATTGGTTATGGTGAAATCCTGTACGGTACGGATGGACCGGACATTATTAACGTACCGGTATATATAGACGGAACCATAGATGCCGGCGGAGGGGACGATACCATCACTGTCGGCGGAATGAACCCGTCCGGTATCATTAATGCCGGCGAAGGGGACAATACCGTCATTGTTTCAGCCACCGTAAACGGGACCATCAGTACCGGCAATGGCAACGATACAATCACTATTGGCAGCTGGTTCCAGTCCGGGAACATCAACTCAGGATCGGGCAGCGACACAATCGACATAAAACAATTCGCTACAGGATCGATTATTGATGTTGGCGCCGACGCTGTTATGGATACGGTTATAATCCGCGACGACAGCAACGGTATTCTCGAAATCAATAATTTTGATCCTGGCCGGGATAAGCTTAAGCTCAAGCCAGGATGGTCGGCGAATCTTTCAGGCGGCTATGTGGAGATTACCGTATCAGGATCCGGAAAAATCAAGTTACCGGGGGTTACGGATACTTCATACAGCTCCTACATAGGACAGTACCCATAACATGAAAAAGGAAACGGCATGCGGGAAGCTGCGTTCATAAAAGTTAAATTCCCCATCGGCGTAAAACTGGTTACCATTATTACCTTGTTGTTATTGCTTTCGTTGGGATCGATTACTGTCCTCGTGTCCTACATGGTAACCCGGGACATACAGATTACCGCGGAAGAAAACAATTTTACCATAAACCAGAGGTCCGCTTCGGAAACGGAACGGACCCTTTCGGCCATGCAGTCCGCTGTTCTTGTCCTGCTGGAAATACTTCAAAATACGGCGGATACGGGGAATCCTGAAGCGGCCGGGCTTATCAAGCGGGATATGGATATTTTCTTTAACAGCAACGAATATATGGCCGCCATTATCGTGCCGGGCCTTTGGGAACTTGTTAACTCAGGCTATTTTCGTTCCAACGAGCTGAATCCCGTTCTGCCGCAGCAGTTTTTGGATCAGCAGACAGAGGCGCTGCGGCGCTGTACCGCCGGAGAAACACTCCTGCTCAATGCCACTCCTTTTTTCCGGTCCGCAATGCTGGTCATACTACAGCCCTTTAAACAGGAAGAAACGACCCATGCGGCGGCGTTTTTTTTTAGTTCCGATTCCCTTAGCGATAGTTACGGACAGGGGGTTAATACTTCATTTTTGATTAATGGAACGGGGGAACTTCTGATCCACCCCGATTACGAACTGGTGAGAAGCGGAGTAAACTTATCTACGCATCCTTTTGTTGAAATCCTCAGAAACAGTACGGAAACCCGCCTTCAAACCATCTATACAGATAAGGACGGCAGACGCTATTTGGGGGCCTTTCAAAAAATAATGACCGGTAACGCGGTCGTTGTTACCGCCGTAGAATATGACAAAGTTTTTGAAGGAATTATTGCCACTACCCGGCGTAATATGTATTTAACCGGGGCGGTTCTTTTTGCTTCGATCATTTTAATCTGGTTCTTTTCCAAAACCATTTCCAACCCCCTTAAGGCCCTGACTTCCGCCGCGAGGGAAATTGAAGGAGGCCGTTTTGATCTTGTTCTAAAGTCAAAATCCAAGGATGAAATCGGCGCTCTTACGGCGAGTTTTGGTAAAATGAGCAGCGCCCTGGGGATTTTCGGCCGTTTTACCAACAGGAATATTGCCCTCGGGGCCATGCAGGGAAAGATTCGCCCCGGCGGCGAACCGAAAAACGCAACCATCTTCTTTTCGGATATCAGAAATTTTACCGCCATCAGCGAAAAATTTACCGGTCTTCTGGGAAACGACGCGTCCGATAAACTGGTCTGCTGGCTTAATGAATATCTTACCCGGATGATTATCTGCGTAGAAAAAACCGGCGGCGTGGTGGACAAGTTTATCGGCGATGCGGTAATGGCCCACTGGGGAACCGCCTATACCGCGGGCAGCCCCGAACGCGATGCTTTAAACTGCGTCCGTTCCGCCCTGATGATGCGGATTGCCCTCTACGAATTGAATAAAAAACGAAAGGTGGATGATCTTGAAAATCCGGTTATAAAAATAGGCTGCGGCATTAATTCGGGTCTGGTCACCGCGGGGCAAATCGGCTCGGCAGAGCGGATGGAATATACCGTCATCGGTGACGCGGTAAATCTTGCCAGCCGTACGGAGGCGCTGAACAAATCTCTGGGCACCGATATTTTGATTACGGAAAATACCTGGAACCTGGTGGGTAAATATCTTATTACGAAAGAAATGCCCCAGGTTACCGTAAAAGGGAAAAAAAAGCCCATCCGTTTCTTCGCGGTAATAAACATCAAGAGAGAACCGCAGCCAAAACCACGGACCCTTGGCGAAGTGCGCCGGCTTCTGGGAATCGCGCCTCCGTTCATAGACAAGGCTGATATTAATGCGGAAGAAAGAAAATACAAGATCGGCCCGGGCTGACAAGGCCCGGCGTTCAGCCGTTGATATCGGCATCTGTTTCCTCTGCGGAACGGGAATCGCCTTTTGCCTGTGGCTTTTTTTTACCGACATAAACAAAAGCCTTATACGGCTGGACGAAAATCCCATAGCGCTCATTTCGTTTAAACACAAGGCGGCCCAGCGCCGGACATCCGACCGCGTCCTTTGGGACAGCCTGCAGCAGCGTTCACCGGTGTATTCAGGCGACCTTATCCGGACAGCGGATTTTTCCGAGGCGGTTGTTCATTTTCCCGAGGGCGGGGAAATCAATTTGTCTGAAAACAGCCTTATCCAGGTATTTCCGGAACGGATTGAACTGACCCAGGGGGATATCAGCCTTGCGGCAGATTCAAAGAACATCGTCGTTTCTTTCGAGGGAAAAAAGCTGGATATTGCCCCCGGAGGACTGGTGAACATCACCGCCGCGGACGGAAACTTTAACCTGGACGTGATTAAAGGAAACGCCCGGCTGGATTTTGGGTCGGGCTTTCGGACCGTTTCCGGGGGAAGCGCTGTGGCCATCGATTCCCGGGGTAATACGATCGGCGGAACGTACACCGTTCCGCTGAGCCCCCTGCCCCAGACAAAATATTTGGTACAAAAAAACACCGACGTTCATTTTTCCTGGAATACCGTTAACTACCGGGAGGGTGAAAAAACACGATTTGAAATCGCCGAAGACAGGCGTTTTTCAAAACCGTTTCTCTCGGCCGACATAGCAGGCTCTGAAACGACAGTTTCGCTGGAGGAAGGAAAGTGGTGGTGGCGGGTGTATCCCGCAGAAAGCAAAACCATGCCTTCGGGGATAAGCGTATTGGTGATCAACGCCCTTCCGCCGCTGCGGATTTCTCCCCCTCAGGATGCTCTTATCCGGTACAGCGCCGCCCCCCCGGAGATCCGTTTTGTGTGGTCGGAAACCCAGGCGGCGTCGGCCTATATTGTTGAAGTCGCTTCCGACGCTGCGTTCACGTCGCCTTTTATACAAACCAGGGTACAAAGTCCGTTCCTGCATTCCAGGTTAAGTGAAGGTTCCTGGTACTGGCGGGTCCGCCCTGTGTTCTCGGGAACCTTTGCGGGAACAGTGGAGGATTCAGAGGTATCTTCCTTTATTGTTGAACGGACACCTGAACCGGCGCGGCCTGTTCTTGACGCTCCGCCGGACGGCTCCTTTTTCAGCATCCTTTTGGAACGGGAGAACGCCTATTTTTCATGGAAGCGGGATCCGGAAGCGTCAAGCTATACAATCTACGTTTCCCAAAATGCCGATTTAAGCGATCCTGTTATTGCCGGCACGGTAGGACAGAATTACTTCATGTACGGCCCCCGGGATACAACCCTGAACACCGGAGTTTATTACTGGGGAGTTACCCAGACCAATTCAGAAGGAAAAACGTCTCCCCTTTCCGGAATATTCAGTTTTACCGCGGGTACCAATCCGCCGCCGGTTGCTGCGGCAGAAATTCCGCCATCCGAAGAAGCTCCGCTTTCGCCGGCTGTTCCCGTTCCTATACCCACACCCATTCCCGTTCCTGTTCCCGCACCCGTATATCCCCCGAACGGCGAAGTATTTGGCGCAGAGGAACTTCTAAACCGGGATGGAATTGAGTTCAGCTGGAACGAAAGCGCCGGAGCGGAGGCCTACATTTTTACGCTGTATAAAACGGGGCCGGGAAATGCCCGCAGGGAAATACTCCGCACCCGGCGGCGGCAGGCTTCCTGTTTTGTATTACTGCGGCAGCTTGATACCGGTACATTCCTTTGGCAGATTGAGGCCGTCAACACCTCGGGGAATGTTGAAAGAAACAGCACTCCGGGACAAAGTTCATTCACCATCGACATATCCCTTCCCGGAGAAGTCAAGCTCTACGATCCGGGGCCGCTCTATGGTAATTAAGATAAACCGGATAGTTTGTATCTGTACGATTCTGGCGGGAGTTTTTGGACTTCCCGTTTTTTCGCAGGAAGAAGATTTTACAAATTTGACGGCGGAAGAGAACAGCCGGGAATTTTATTCCTACATACGGGAAAACGAAAACGGGGAGCGCCATTTTATCCAGCATCTTTCCTGGCAGGGTTCCGATTATGTACGGTACTATGAAGTTATCATTGAGCGAAAAGAAGCGGACGGGTACAGTGAAATTTTACGCGTCGCTACCGGTGAAACCTTTATTGAATTCTCTTTCAGCGGAGGCTCCTATCGTTACCGGATACAGATTTACGATCTGTTAAACCGGCCTTCGGGCAGCTCTTCGTGGAAGGAATTTAACATTATCACCATACTTCCTCCTGAAATAAGCGGCTTTTCTCCGGGCGAACTAAAGCGCGGTAAAAAGGAACCCCGCTGCATAACCATTACCGGACGGAATTTTTCTTCCCACGGGCGGGTATTTCTGCGGAATCAAAAAGACGGCAGCCTGCTTGAGGCTTCCCTGGTTCAGATAGACAGTTCAGCCCGGACTATCAGAATGACCTTTGCGGAAGGAGAGCTCGTTTCCGGGAACTATGATATTTGTGTTGTCAATCCCGGAGAATTTGAAAGCTCCGCCGGAACCCTGGTAATCGCCTCCGGTACTTTTACCGGGGATTTTACTGTCTCGGCCGGCTTCTCTCCCCTGATTCCGCTCTACGGTAATTTATTTGACCTGTTTACCCCGGTTAGTCCGGTGGGAGTCTCCGCCAGGTTTGCGATGGTTCCCTTTAAAACGCGTCTCGGCAGCTTTGGTTTTGAGCTTAATCCCTTTTGGAATTACCTTTCCGTAAGCAGGGATGATTATAAGGGAACAAGCCACCTTGCGGGAATACATGTCAACCTGTTGTACCAAAAAAAGCTTCCCGCCGGGACCATGTTTATCAACGCAAGACTGGGATGCGGCGTTACGTCGGTGCTGGGTTTCCACTTTACCTATGCAAACGGCAGCTCCCGATCTCTGAACGGTTTTTATGTTTCCGCCGGAACGGAAATTTCGTTTCAGTGGTTTGTTTTCAAGTTTTTGTATCTTGAAGCGGGTCTTGCCTACAGGCACATCATCACCACCAAAGAACCGTCCCGGCAGGGATATATCAGCCCCTTCATGGGCGCGGGCATACAGTTTTAGCCGGCAAGAGTTAAATCATCTCATATATGAAAATGGCCAAGGCTTATCGGATGATTCAAAGACAGCCGATTTTTTCCATTAACAGGACAGCCGCCGCCACGCAGGCCGTCTCGGTACGCAGCGCCCGGCTTCCCAGGGAAAGCCGCGAAAAACCCGTCCTGTCCAGCAGTTCCCGCTCGCGGCCGCTCCAGCCCCGTTCCGACCCAACCGCCAGAACCGCCCCGGCTGCGCCTGCCTTTCCAAGGCCGCTGAAGCTTCCCGCCGGCTGTACATTGTCCGCCGCCGTGAGAAGCGCGCCGGCTGTGTAAACAGCCGCGGCTGTACCCGCCGCCGCGCCCGCGCCCGCCGCCGTCCCGGCCGAGGTTTCCCAGGGCCGGGCTTTAAGCCAGGCGGCCAAATCGCTGTGAACGGCCAGACACGGGAGCCGGGTATCCCGCGCCTGGGACGCTCCCTCAATCAGCGCCCTCCGCGCGCCGCCGTCACCAAGGAGCTTTGTGTCCCGGTAACTTTTTTCTCCCAGCTCCGTTCCGATAAGATCTATCGCCGTAAGCCCGAGGCTTGCACAGTCCCGAAACAGCCGCCTGAGTTGTATAGGCCGGGAAAAACCAACCGCCAGCCGGATGGGGATACGTTCCGGCGGTTCAGTGTCAAGATCAAGGGAAAAATGTACGCCGTCCGTATCTATTTTTGTGATGATCCCGGTTCCCAGTTTTCCATCCACAATACCGGCGTCAAAACCATCGCCCTGTTTTTTGCGCAGCACTTTAAGAAGATGCTCCGCCCGCCGGTCACGGCGGGAAAGCAGACCGGGGACAGAAACCCTGTCAGGGCCGCACGGAAAATTCGCCGCAAGCTCTCCGCGCTCAAAGAGGACGAGGTTCATGCCGATGCCGCTCCCATGCGGGCAGTATACCACAAGAAGATGATCCGGCATACTTAACGGCATGAATACCCCCGAAGTTTTGCCGCCTTCCCCGGCGGAATTTTCCGCGGCCCTTGCGGAAGCGGCCCGCATTGCCTGTTCCGATGTACTTAAGGTGCAAAAAGGCGAGCAGGTTCTTATCATCACAAACCCAAAACGGGATGTGGAAACCATTTCCCGGGCGCTTTACCGCGCGGCCCTGGATTCCGGCGGCGCTCCGGTGCTGGTTATTCAGGGCGAAAAAACCCAGTTCGGCTTTGCCGAACCGGCGGTGCTCGCCGCATTCCAGGCAAAACCGGAAGTGGTAATTTCCATGAGCGCGGAACGGCTGGGCAAAGACAGGGCGGGCATCGCGCATCCGTATGAACATAACGGAGAGCAGTGGGATCATATCTTTCATCTGCAGATGTACGGCGAAAAAACCTGCCGTTCTTTTTGGTCGCCGGGAACAACCCTGGAATCTTTTATCCGTACTGTCCCTATAGATTATGCCGAACTTGGACGGCGCTGCGCGGCGGTAAACGAAATCCTCTCCAAAGCCGTCCGGGTTCACGTTACCGCCCCCGGCGGCACGGACATTACCGTCGGCCTTTGCGGCAGGGAAGCAAAAGCCGACGACGGCAGCTTTTCGCGGCCCGGCGACGGCGGGAACCTTCCCGCGGGGGAAAGTTTTATCAGCCCGGAAAACGGAACCGCAGAGGGCCGTATTGTGTTTGACGGATCGATAAGCCTCTATGACCGGGATATCATCATTAAAGATCCCATACGCTGCGAAGTGTCCGGCGGGTTTGTCACCGGCATTTCCGGCGGAGGCGACGCGCGCGCCCTGCTGGAAACGGTAACAAGGGCGGAACAGGATGCCCTGGAATACGAAAAAACCGGCAGACTCCCCGCGGGCCGGGGCGAAGTATACGCGAAAAACGCCCGCAATATTGGCGAACTCGGCATCGGCCTCAACCCCAAAGCCCGCATCTCGGGCAGCATGCTGGAAGACGAAAAAGCCTTTTCAACCTGCCATTTTGCCGTCGGCCACAACTACGACAGCGACGCCCCGGCGCTGATCCACCTGGACGGCCTTGTCCGGGAACCGACCATCACCGCCCATATGGAAGACGGAAAAAGCGTTGTTATTGAGGAGCGCGGAAAGCTGGCCAACATCCCCTGATTCAAAAGCGCGCCCGGCCGGAGGACGGCGCTCCCAGACGGCCCCTATAGACAAAAAAAACCTCCCAGGAAAAGGAGGTGAAGAAACCTGGGAGGCCGCTATTAGCGCTCCGAAGAGCTATATGTGCTAACCGCATCTTAAACATACTGTATTTTGATATGCCGGTCAAGGATTTTTCGCGATTTTGTTTTTGTTGTTTAGCAAGAATGTTTTTCCCGCGGCGCAAATTTTGAAAGGGGGACTGTTTCCATACCCGCACCCCGTACCCGCGCCAGCCCTCCCCGCGGCCCCTTGACGCGCTCCGCCTTTTTCCGGTACAGTCGCCATAACGGCAGAGACGGAGACGAGTACACGTTACCCCCGACAAAAAGAGAAGCGCGCCGGGTTTGCGTAAAGCAAGCGAGGCTGAAAGCGCGCCGGTCAGGGAAACGCCGAAAACCACTCCCGAGCCGCTGCGTGGAACGCGCTCTCAGGCCGCCGCCTGGGGAGCCAAGTATACGCAGCCGGAAGCCCCCGTTACGGGCGAAGAGAGCGCCCTCTGTCACGGAGCGGCGAAACAGGGTGGTACCGCGGCCGGCTTTCCATAGCCTTTCGTCCCTGAAAGACAGCGGAGGCGCCATGTCAGATACTGTAAAATCAGAAAACAAACAGGCGGAAAAGCTTTCACGCATCCGCCACTCGGTAAGCCACATTATGGCCCAGGCGGTTACCCGGCTTTTTCCCGGGACAAAAGTCGCCATCGGCCCGTCCATCGAAAACGGCTTTTATTACGATTTTCTGTTTCCCCCCAAAGCGGACGGCAAAGCGCCCATTACCTCCGAGGATCTTCTCGCCATCGAAGCGGAAATGAAGCGGATCATCGACAGTAGGCAGGAGTTTGTCCGCGTGGAATTAAGCCGCGAAACGGCGCTTGCGCGCTTTGCCGGTGAGCCTTTCAAACAGGAACTGATCACCGATCTCCCCTCAGGCGAGGTTATTTCCGTGTATGAAAACCGCGAAGGCGGGCCGGACGGGGAATGCGTCTGGGCGGATCTGTGCCGCGGGCCTCATCTGGCAAACACCCGGGAAATTCATTCCGGCGCGTTCGCTCTGCAAAGCATAGCCGGGGCCTACTGGCGCGGTGACGAAACCAAACCCATGCTCACCCGCATTTACGGCACCGCCTGGGAAAACCCCAAAGACCTCAAGGCGCATCTGGCCTTCCTTGACGAAGTGGAAAAACGCGACCACCGCCGCGTGGGTAAAGAGCTGGATATTTTTTCCACCCACGAAGAAGCGGGCGCGGGGCTCATCTACTGGCACCCCAACGGCGGCCGCATGCGGGTGGCGGTCGAAGATTTCTGGCGCAAGGAACATTACCGCAACGGTTACGAGATTCTTTTCACCCCCCATATCGGAAAAAGCTGGCTCTGGGAAACCTCGGGCCATCTGGGCTTTTACAAATCCAACATGTACAGCCCCATGGAAATCGACAAGCAGGACTATATCATCAAACCGATGAACTGTCCGTTTCATATTATGATTTACAAAAACGCCCAGCGGAGCTACCGCGACCTGCCCCTGCGCTGGGCGGAACTGGGCACCGTGTACCGCTATGAACGGAGCGGCGTCCTTCACGGCCTCCTTCGCGTCCGGGGCTTTACCCAGGACGACGC
>JAIRWM010000162.1 GCA_031268975.1 Treponema sp.
GAACAACTATAACACGGTTCTCGGAAAAATGCCAGGGAAGCACTGATTTATTCACTTGCGAATAAATCAGTGCCTTAAGTGCCCAGGAAATTTAACTGCTAACAACTTCCGCCAAATACCGCAGACGGTAAGGCAATTCCGGCCTTGCCGAACACAGGCCGGGGGCGTATACTTTGACGATACCGTCGTCACCGCGGTTTTGGACAAAGAGGAGCGGCATTGCTATGGAAAAAAACATCATCATGGAACGGGCCAGGGAATACATCGCGAGGGAAAAAGACGAACATTTCCGGGCGGAGGTGGAAGAGCTGATTGCCGCGGACGATATAAAAGAGCTGGAAGATTGTTTTTACCGGAACCTTGAATTCGGTACGGGGGGTCTGCGGGGAATTATCGGCGGCGGCTATAACCGGATAAACACGCTGATGGTAAAAAGCGCCACCCAGGGGCTTGCCAACTATGTGATAAAGGCGGGCCGGGCCGGGCCGGGAAAAGACCGGGCGGGGCTTTCCGCGGTAATTGCCTTTGACAGCCGGCATTATTCGGCGGAATTTGCCGAGGCGGCCGCGCTTATTTTCGCCGCCAACGGGATCAGGGCGTATCTGTTTTCGGACCTTCGCCCCACACCCGAACTGTCTTTTGCCATACGGTTTTTGGGCTGCGATACGGGGATTGTGGTTACCGCGAGCCACAATCCGCCCCGGTACAACGGCTACAAGGCGTACTGGAACGACGGGGCCCAGGTTATTCCTCCCCATGACACGGGCATTATCGCCGAAGTCAACAAAGTTACCGAAATAAAGGAAATGTCCCGGAAAGAAGCCCTCGCGGCAGGTCTTTTGCGGATCATAGACAGGGAGGTGGATGAACCGTATCAGGCGATGGTCAAAGGGAGGCTGTTCCGGCCGGATTTAATACGGAAAAGTTCCGGCGATGTGAAGATTGTCTACACTCCCCTTCACGGTACCGGGGCGTTCCACGTGGAAAAAATTCTGGGAGATTTGGGGCTTAACGTGATCACCGTTCCCGAACAGCGGGAAGGAAACGGCGATTTTCCCACTGTAGCCTTTCCCAATCCGGAAGAGGCGGCGGCGCTGGATATGGCGATAAAACTTGCAGCGAAAGAAAACGCCGGTGTCGTGATGGCCACGGACCCCGACGCCGACCGGTTCGGCATCGCGGTGCGGAAAACTTCCGGGGACTATGAGCTTGTTACCGGCAACCAAATGGGCGTGCTTCTTGCCGACTATATCTTTCTTTCGTTGAAGGAATCGGGAAAGTTCCCGCCGGACGCCCTTATGGTAAACACCATCGTCACTACCGGGATGCAGAAAGCGCTGGCCGCTTCCCGCGGGGTAAAATGCGTTGAGGTTCTTACCGGCTTTAAGTGGATAGCGGACATTATGCGCCGCTGCGAATTAACCGGGGAAGGTACGTTTGTTTTTGGCACTGAGGAAAGTTACGGATACCTTGTGGAAACCGAAGTGCGGGACAAAGACGGGATTTCCGCCTCGGCGCTGACGGCGGAAATGACGCTGTACTGGCGGAGCAGGGGGAAAAGCCTGCTGGACCGGCTTACCGAGCTGTATGTCGAACTCGGCTACTGGCAGGAGCTTGCCATTTCCAAATACTTCCAGGGGCCGGAAGGGCCGGATATTATGAAGGGCATTATGGACGAATACCGGAAAAATCCTCCGGTGATTCTTGGAGGCGTCAAAGTCGAAAAAGTGCGGGATGTGCTCCAGTCGGTCTGGAAAACCCCCGGCTCTCCGGGCCCGGGAACGCCTTTTTCGGATATTCCCAAAAGCGACGTACTCCAGTTTTTTCTTGAGGACGGGACCGTCGTCAGCGCCCGGCCGAGCGGCACAGAACCGAAAATCAAGTTCTATGCCACCTGCCGGGCCGGCGCCGAAAACGGCCTTGAAGAAGCAAAAGCCGCCGCCGGCCGGAAGCTTGAGGCGATAAAAAAAGACATTCGCGGAGTTATCGGCGAATAAGCGGCCGTCTTCACCGGGGATATTGCAAAAACCGGAAAAATGGATTAGCGTAGTATAAAGATGGTTATGAATTTTACAAAGCCTCTCCTGGCGGTAACGATCTCTACTCTTTTTTTGTCCTGTTCCATCAACAAGCTTGTGATAAACAGGGTATCGGACAGCCTGACGGGGGACGGCCAGAACAAAGTGTTCATGGAGGACGACGACCCGGAACTTGTCGGCGACGCCCTTCCGTTTGCCATAAAAATGTACGAAACCCTGCTGGCAAACAACCCGGATCACCAGGGCCTTATGCTGACGACCGGGTCTCTGTTCATCATGTACGCCAACGCCTTTGTCCAGGGACCGGCGGAAACCCTGTCTGCCGCAGACTATTACAAAAAGCGGGCGCAGATAGAGCGGGCCGGCAGGCTGTACCGGCGCGGGGCGGCGCTTATTGAAAGCGCCCTGGAAAAGAAATTCCCCGGCTGGAAAGATTCGCGGGATGATCCGGAAAAGCTCGCGGTGTTTTTGGCCAAAACGGAAAAGGAAGACATCCCCCTGCTCTACTGGAACGCGGCGGGCGTTCTTTCCGCTTATGCGCTAAACCCGTTTAACCTTGACCTTGGAATGAGGGTTCCCGAATTACGCGCCCTTATAGACAGGGCTTACGAACTGGATCCGGATTATAACCTTGGAACCCTGGATGAGTTCTACCTGCTTTTTTACGCCTCCCTTCCCGCGGGCATGGGCGGCGATATGGAAAAAGCTGAATTCCACTACAAAAAAGCGCTCGAAAAATCAAAAGGCCTTTCGGCGGCCCCGTATGTTTCTTACGCGAAGTCCGTGGCAGTTCCAGCCCAGGACTATGAACGTTTTAAATTCTGCCTTGAAAACGCTTTGGCAATTGACGTTGAAAAAGAAAGCGCCAACAGGCTTGTCAATATTGTCTCCCAGCGCAAAGCAAGGTATCTGCTTGACAACGCCGGTGATTTTTTCGCCGAACTTGATTTTACCGACGAGGAGTAATTAGTAATGAAAAAGAAAACTTTTTTGATCGTATACCTTGTTTTGTCTGTGTGTTTCGAGGCTGCCGCCCAGCGGCGGATAACCATTAAACTCGCGTCCATGGTCCCCGAGAATACTCCCTGGGGAGCGGCGCTCAACAAACTGTCCGCCGAATGGTCCGCGGCTACAAACGGGGAAGTGCGGCTCCAGATTTACGCCAACGGAACCCAGGGCAGCGAAGAAGCGGTGCTGCAAAAGCTGAACATGAACGCCATTCAGGCGGCGGTGCTGACATCATTCGGCCTCAACAGGATCGCCCCGGAAACGCTGACCATAAGCTGTCCGTTCCTTATCCGGGGCGATGATGAACTTGTCGAGGTTCTTAAAACCCTTAAGCCGGAACTGGAAGCGAAAATCAATTCGGGCAACTATTATTCGCTGGCGATGGTCCGCGGCGGCTGGGTCAGATTTTTTTCACGGAACCCGGTGTTTGTCCCGGCGGACTTAAAACGGCAAAAAGTGGGGACTTTTCCTTCCGAACCGGAACTTGCCCAGGCATTCCGCGCAATGGGCTATCAGGTTGTGAACGTAGACGAAAAACGCCTGCTTGTGGCCCTAAACGGCGGCTCCGTAGACGCCATTTACCAAAGCCCCATCGCGGTCGCGGCGTTCCAGTATTTCGGCATAGCCAAAAACATGGCGTCCGTAAACATAGCCCCGTTTATGGGAGCAATCGTCCTCAACAAACACGCGTGGGAATCCATTCCGGAACGGTACCGGGGCGAACTGGCCCGGATCAGCCGGAGAATCGGAAACGAGATCGAAACGTCCCTGCTGCAGCTGGAAAACGACGCGATAGCAACCATGACAAAACACGGCCTTGTGGTAAACGCCATAAACGCCCAGCAGGCCCAGCAGTGGTATGACGATATGAGCAGGGTCGCGCCCGCCCTTTTGGGAACAACCTTCGACAGGGCGACTTATACAAAAATTGAGGAGATTCTGAAAAAATACCGGAGCGAAAAATGAGCGATTCTGGCGGCGGAAGACGAAATCCTCTTTCCGGAATCTGGCCGGTACTGGAAATCGGCGTCTGCTGTCTTGCTCTGGTTCTTCTCGCCGTAATCCCCATTGCCGATGCGGTTATGCGGATTTTTTTCAAGCTGGGCTTTCCCGACGCACAGGGGCTTCTTGTTCACGTGCTCCTTGTGGCGGGGCTTTTCACGGGGCTTGTAACGACAAAAAACGGTGAACATCTTTCCATCGGACTTGTGGAGTATTTTTCCGGCGAAAAAACAAAACGTATTGCGTTGACGGCCGGACATATCTTTTCTTCGTTTGTTGTTACGCTCATCGCATGGGCGTCTCTTTCCTTCATCAAAATCGGCCTTATGGGCCGTCTTATCTGCGGGATTATCCCCGACAGGGCCTTTGCGCTGGTTATCCCCCTGGCGTACATCATTATGGCGTTTCGCTTCGCCTCCCTTGCCCCGTTAAAAGGAGTTTCGCGGGCGCTGGCGTTTCTCGCCCCGGTTCTGGCTACCGTTCTTTCCCTCCCCATTATCGCGAAAGCGGTATGGGGTTTTGAACTCTCCGAATTCTTTATAACCTACGGCGATATGCTGTCTTTCGCGGCATGGCGCCTTAAAATTCCCGGGATAATCCTTCTTGTCCTCGCGGCCGCCGGAGGCACGCCCCTGTTCACCGTTATGGGGGGCTTTGCCCTGCTCCTTATCGCCGCGGCGGGCGGAGAAAGCGATGTAGCCGCAAACCAGGTCTACCTTGCCCTTACCCAGGAAAATATCGCGCCCATTCCCCTTTTTACCCTCTCGGGCTTTTTCCTTTCGGAAAGCAAAGCCGGGCGGCGGCTTGTCGCCTGTTTCAGGGGCCTTTTCGGCGGGTTTCCCGGCGGCATGATCGTCGCCACGGTCGTGATATGCGCGTTCTTCACTTCGTTTACCGGCGCTTCGGGGGTAACAATACTTGCCTTGGGGGGCCTTTTGTACACGATACTCAGGGAGCATCTGGGATACCCGGAGTCGTTTACCATCGGGCTTTTAACCAGCACCGGCAGCATCGGCCTGCTGTTTCCGCCAAGCCTTCCCGTTATCCTTGTAGGCGCAACAACCCAGACCCACATACTGCACCTGTTCGCCGGGGGAGTTATACCGGGGATAATACTGGTTCTGTCGGTTATAATCCTCGGGATTGCCGTTTCGGCAAAGACCCTGGGGAAAAACGCGAATGCTTCTTCCATACCCGCGCCGTCGTTTAACCTGAAAAGCGCCCTTGCCGGAATAAAAGAATCGGCTCTGGAGATACTGCTTCCCGTTTTTCTTGTGGTCGCGTTTTTTTCGGGCATTCTTTCCATTACGGAACTCGGCGCGGTATCGCTTGTCTATGTGTTTATTGTCGAAGTGCTTGTACACCGCGACATACCGCTTAAAGACTGTTGGCTTGTTTTCAAAAAAGCGATCCCCATTATCGGCGGGGTTCTTTCGATTATCGCTTTTTCAATGGCGCTGTCGTATTACATTATCGACAGCCAGGTTCCCCAGAATCTTGCCGCCTGGATGGTCGCCGCGGTGGAATCAAAGTATTTGTTCCTGCTGATGCTTAACGCGTTCCTTTTGATCGTCGGCTGCCTCATGGACATTTTTTCGGCGATTCTTGTTGTGCTGCCGCTAGTAAGCCCCCTTGGGGCGGCCTACGGCATCGATCCTGTTCACCTGGGAATAATTTTTATCATAAACCTTGAAGTGGGCTTCCTCACCCCGCCGGTCGGCCTTAACCTGTTTCTGGCAAGTTATCGTTTTAAAAAGCCGTTCATGGAGATATGCCGCCATGTCCTGCCGTTCCTGCTGATACAGTTTGCCGTCGTGCTGCTTGTGACCTATATACCGGCCCTTTCAACATTCCTGTCCAATCTGTTTTAATTCCGCAGATCGTTCATTTCCTGAAGATTTCTCAGCTTGAACGCGGCTTTTTCCTGAATCTGCCTGACCCGTTCCCGGGTTATTCCAAGCAGTCTGCCGGTTTCTTCAAGCGTAAGGGGCGCTTCGCCGTCAAGGCCGAAACGGAGCTGGATAATTTTCATTTCCCGCCCGGAAAGCTGGGACAGCACATGATTAAGGTTGTCCTGAAGCGTCATGGAAAAAACCAGTTCAAACGGCTCTTCCATATTTTCGTCCTTGATAAGATCGGCCAGCCGCGTGGCGTTGCCGTCGTCCACAATCGTGTCCAGGCTCGTGGTCTCCTGGGACAGCTTGATGATTTCTTTAACTTTGGAAACAGGAAGACCCAGATAGTCCGAAAGCTCCTCTTCGCTTGGGTCCCGGCCCAGATCCTGGGTCAGCTGTTTCGCTACAAAATAACATTTCTTGATTGTATTCAGCATGTGTATGGGGATACGGATAACCCTTCCCTTGTCGGCTATGCTTTTTATAATCGCCTGCCTGATCCACCACGTACCATACGTGGAAAACCGGCAGCCCCGGGTATAGTCAAAACGTTCAACGGCTTCTATAAGGCCGATATTGCCCTCGTCGATAAGATCCAGCAGGGATAGTCCCCGGTGCTGATAATTTTTGGCAATGGATACCACAAGACGCAGGTTTGAATGTATCATCCTGTTTTTGAAGGACAGAAGCTCTTCCTTTAACAGCGCCTTTGTCGTTATGAAATATTCTTCTGTTTCCCTGTCTTTGAATTCTTCTTCGAGGTTTTTGATTTTTTGCTTTTCAAAAACAATGCTCTGCCCTATGCTTTGCTCTTCCCGGGCCGTTAACAGCGGGTATTTTGATATCTGCTTGAAATAAAGGGCGAGCGGGTCTGTTTCTTTAGGCTGTCTCGAACGCCGTTCCCCCTGGGGCTTGTGCCTTTTACCGATACGCTCCCCATACCGGGGTAAATGCTTGTCTTTGGCGGGCCTGACCGGCAGATCGCCTTCTCTTAAAACGTTTTTCATTTTTTTAACTCCTGATTTTTATATGTTTATCAATTGTATCACAGGATACCGCAAAAAACAAGTCTTTTTTGCAATTATCGGGCGGAAGAGCAAATTCCGGGCGCGCCGGTTTTTTGTCAGGTTCTGGGGGCTTTTGCCGGGTCAACAGGATTGTTGCTCTGATAAACCAGAAAAAACAGCTGCGGTTTTTCGGTTTTTGTGTCAATGCCCAGTTTTCCCAGTTCCGCGCCCGGGGAAACCCTGTCCCCTTCCTTTACGGAAAGGCTTTCACATCCGCCGTATACATACAGGTAGCCCCCGGAAACCTGGACAATGGCCACCCTGCCGAAGCCCCGGTACGGGCCCGCCGAAACAACCGTTCCCGGAGTGAGGCTTTTTACCGCCTCGGAACGTTCCCCGGTTACCATTACCCCGTAGAGCTTGCCGGTAAGGTACGAAACATTTTTTGCCCGCACCGGCCAGCGCACCGCAGAATCAACCCTGCCCGGAATCACCGGATCCGCCGTTTTGGCTGTTTCGGGAAAACCGCCGGAAACGGCCGCGGACGCGCCCGTTCCGGCTATAGACGAAGCGATGCCGGAAGACACCGAGGCAGGAACCCGTATCCGTTCCCCCTCTTTAATTACATAATTCGGGGAAAAACCGTTCATGTCCAGCAGTTCGGCAAGGCTTACGCTGTAACGCCTGGCAATGCTGTACAGGGTGTCGCCCCGGGCGATTCTGTATTCACCATAGGCGCCGCCTGTCTGCGCCCCCCACGCCGGTGAAGCCGTTCCGCCGGAGCCCGCCGCGGACACGGGAATACGGAGGCGGTAGCCGGCCTGTACTGTCCTCGCCCCTGATTCGCTTATGCCGTTCAGAACCAGTACCTGGGAAGGACTGACACCGTAAGACCGGGAAACCGAATAAATGGTCTCTCCCTTCTGTAAAACGTGTATTATTTCCTCTGAAAAAGCCGGGAAACAGGCGCTCAAAAGAAACAACAATACCGGGGCCAAATTCAGTTTCATGCCTTGAATATCGGCGTTTTTGCCGTTCCCCTGTACGGATCTGGACGACCGGCAGCTTTGGCGGTTACAATAAAGACATGAAACGGTTTCGAAAATTCATCCTCCTTATGTTTTTGGTTCCGCTGTTCGGCGGGACGGTATATTCGGAGGAAACGGAAGCTATCTTCGCCCCGTTTGTTTCGCGCCTGGAAGCGGAGGTAAAAAACGGCTTTATCCGGCTTACCTGGGAAGATTCCCACAGCATTGCCGGGCCGGTGTTTATTTACCGTTCCGATACGCCGTTTCCCGTTTCTCCGCTGCCCCAGGGCGTTGAGGTGCCCTACGGATCCCGGTCCTATGTTGACGAGGCGGAGCGGCCGGGAATTTTCCATTATCTCGCCGTTTCAAGCGACGGTCAGGGCAGAAAATACATCATCCCGATACCCTACACCAATACGGTCAGCGTTACCGTAGATGAAGCCGACGCGGCGCTCTTTGTAAACAACGGGGAAGTCTTGTCATACGGCGAAACCGCCGAAAAAACCATCCGCGCCGTCAGCGCGAAAGCGGACAACGGCCGGGTAGTTCTGGGCTTTGAAGGCGAGGGAAAGGACGCCGTTTTTTACCGCAGCACAAGGCCCATACGGACAAGGGACGATCTGCTCCAGGCGGTTATCGTCGGCCGGGGATCGCCGCCGCCGTTCATTGACTATCCCGCGCCGGGCATACCCTACTATTACGCGGTTATTCCTGAGGAAGACCTCTATTCCAGCCGGGCCCCGGTAACGGCCGGGAAAAACGCGACGACAGAGCCGGTGGAAATCCGGGAAGAACGGACCGATATTGCCCGGAGCGGGCAAATCCGCACCATACCCCTTCCCGGGATAACCGTCGAATCCGCCAGAAACGGCCTTTCCCCGGATACGGCCGCCTCGCCGCTAAGTAAGGAGGCGCGCCGGGCCGCGTTGTCGCTGGCCGGCCCTTCCGCAGCCGAAAGCGCCGGCCGCGGACAGTCCCTGTTCAGGGAGCCGGGGGTTTTCCCTGAAGACACAAACAGAGCCCCGGACGGGGAAAGCGGCCAGCTTGGCCGGATTATACAGGGACCGTTCAGCGGCCGCAGATGGGAAGAAGCCGGCGAAGAACTCCGCCGCTTTCTGTCGCTGCCGCGATCCGTTCCCGTGGAAAACCGTTCCCGTTTTTACCTTGGCCAGGTGTACTATTTCACCGGAAAACCCAGAGAAGCCCTGTTCGAGTTCCTCGCCGCCCGGAATACATATCCCGGCGAAACCAAACCCTGGATAGACGCGGTACTCGCGCGGCTTGTTGACTAAGGCTAAACTTCAGAGGGGAACAACTATAACTCAGAGGGGAACAACTATAAGCCAGAGGGGAACAACTATGGCTCACAGGGGAACAACTATAAGCCAGAGGGGAACAACTATAACTCAGAGGGGAACAACTATGGCGCAGAGGGGAACAACTATGGCGCAGAGGGGAACAACTATGGCGCAGAGGGGAACAACTATAACTCATAGGGGAACAACTATAACTCATAGGGGAACAACTATAAGCCATAGGGGAACAATTATGAGTCTGCGGGGAACAATTATGGCTCTGCGGGGAACAATTATGAGCCATAGGGGAACAATTCCGGCTTCGGCGGGAACCGGCGGGGCCGGGGGCGGGAGGGGCGCGGGTTTCGCCTGCTGCCCTGTTTACCGCAGGCTGCGCAGCAGTGTTCTGAGTTCCGGGTCCGCGGCGGGATCCGGGGGCGGGGGCGGGGTTCCGGCTTTTTCGTTTTGGAGGATTATCTCGTCTCCGGCTTCAATGCGGTCGAAAAAGCCGTTCCGGGTGAGGTTTCCGGACGCTACTTCTTCATCCGCCTCTGTTATGGCTATTGACCCTACAAGATCGGCCTGGCTGTAGGAAAAACCGATTCCTTCGTTTTTTACGGCAAGTCTGCCTTTTTTGACCACGTCGTAAATATTTTCCGCCGCGACTCCGTCCGAGCGGCCTTTGTCGACAATGGCCTGCCCCGCCCGGCGCGCGGCCAGCTCTCCCCGGAACGGCAGGGCCGCGCTTATCTGATCCAGCAGATTTTTCGACGCGCTGCGGAGCCGGTCGGGGCCGGTGCGGTAAGCCCTGAACACCCCCGCCTGTGAGCCGGTACGGCCGACAAAAAGTTCCCCCAAAAGGGAAATGTCCCGTTCACTTTCGGTAACGCTGACAACAAGAAAATAATCCGCCCCGCTTTCCCTGGCCGCGCGGAACGCCGAGGAAAAAGAGCCGTGCCGCAGTTCCCCGTCTACCGGGGCTATGTTTCTGTCATGGGCAAGAAGATCTTTAAAGTACGAAGAAGCGACGGCCCCGGCGTCGGCGTGATAAAACGCCGATTGGGCGCCCAGTGAAAACACGGCGAGTTTCCAGTGCCGTTTTGTAACGAGCAGCGGCTCCACCTGCCAGCGCCGGTACAGGGCGTTTGACAGCACGGAACCGTAGGATTCAACCGCGTCATCAATACCCTGATCCCCCAGGCCCAGATCCTGCATAAACCGGAGCTCTTCCATAAACCGGGCGGGAAAACCCTGTATCCTGAGAATTTCCGCGTAATCCCGGCGTTCACGGGCATAGGGGTTAAGGCGCAGTCCCCGGCGGTATTCAAAAAGGGCTTCACCGGTAAGGTTTCTTGCCCGGTAGTCCCGTGCCCGGCCAAAGTGCCAGGCCGCCCAGCGCCTCCGTCCCTGTTCCTCAAGGTTCGTTCCCGAAATCAAAAGATCCTCAAGGGCGAAGCGGATAAATTCATCGTCCGGGGCTATGCCGGCGGCGGCGGAAAAAACGGAAATTGCGTCCGCGCCGCGGCCAAGCATGGCGAAAGACATGCCTTTAAGGTACCACGCGCCCGCCTCGTTCCGGTTTCCGGAAATAATCTCGTCGGCCAGGGCCGCCGCCGCGTCGTACTGGCCCTGGCGGTATTTTAAATTCGCCAGCAGAATCTTTGCGGGCGTAAAACCGGGACGGTAAAACAAAGCCCTTTCCGCATAACGGGCGGCCTGGGCAAGACGGGCCGCGCGGGAATCCAGATACGCGGCGTAATAATACACCCGGTAATCTTCTGAAT
>JAIRWM010000191.1 GCA_031268975.1 Treponema sp.
CGCCGTTTTCCTGGAGGTACTTTGACGTACCCCCGGTGGAGAGAATCTCCCATCCCGCCCCCGCCAGGTACGCGGCCAGTTCCGTAATGCCCTCTTTGTAAAACACGCTGATAAGCGCCCGTCTTTTCATCATGTGCTCCTGTTTGCTTATACGCCGAGGCGGTTTCAAAAACCGGTGGTCCGGTTTGAAATTGGCTGCTTCATTAAACGCTTCACCATCAGCGCGGCGGCTTCCACCAGGGCGGCGTGTTCCTGCCCGTGAATCCGCTCCGCCAGGCTCTCCGGGGTGTCGCCGGGTAACACGGGAACTTTTTTTTGGATCAGCGCCGGGCCCGTATCGGTTCCCGCGTCCACCAGGTGAACCGTACAGCCCGATTCGATTTCTCCCGCCGCAAGAACCGCCCGGTGAACCTGTCCGCCGTACATCCCCTGTCCGCCGTATTTGGGAAGCAGACTGGGGTGGATATTGATGATCCGGTTGGCGTAGGCGGTAATGATATCCCCCTCCAGGATCGAAAGAAACCCGGCAAGGATGATGAGACCCGCCCCTTCTTTCCCGGCGATCCGGAGAATCCGGTCCGAGAGATCCCGCCGCCGGTCTTTCCGGGGCAGCGTCTTGTCCGGCGTTTCAATATACGTCCGGATCCCCGCGGCTCCGCCCCGTTCCAGGGCATAAGCGCCGGGGCGGTCGGAGATCACCGCGCCGATGACACCGCCGTGCAGGGCCCCGGCTTTTTCCGCATCCATCAGGGCCTGGAGGTTGGTGCCGCCGCCGGACACAAGAACTACAATTTTCATGCGAAATAATCATAAAGAACTATGGGTAAATCAACAACCCCGCGACAGAGTAGTACAGGAATTCCAAATTCAACTGCCGCTGGATACCCCTGTTCCGTAAACAACGGCGGGAATCCCCCGGGTGCGAGGCTAGATGGTCGTCGCTTTTTTTGACGCAGCCTTTGGGCTGGCTTTTTTGGTAGGACGCCATGCGCCCCGCACCCGGGGGATTCCCGCCGCCGGTATGCGAAACGGCGTTTTTCAATTTGGGGATATTTGAATTTGGAATTGCTGAGAGTAGTACAGGGCAACAGCATGTACTTTTTTTAATACTGGAAGAGCAACCTCTTAAAAAAACACGTTTCGCAGCCCTCGAACCGAAGGTTCGCCAGCGAGAAACTGCAAGAGCCGAAACAAAACCAACAACGAACCGAAGGTTCGCGTTTTGTAAGAGGCTCAAGAAACCAGAACCTTTGTGCCCTTGGTGTTCCTTAGCTCATCTATCTGCCCTTTTCGCCGAGAGTTTCCTTAATGGCTTTTACGACCAGCTGCCCGATTTCGTTTACAATGTCCTGCCGGAGCAATTTCAGGGCTTCATCGGGGGCGGCGGGCATTTCAAAAAGCCTGTACGCTTCAACGCCCAGGGCCGCAGCCAGCCGCTCCAGCATTTCAGGGGCCGGGAATTTACGGGAAACCTCGACCATAGCGAGATAATGGGGCGATATGCCCGCTTTTTCAGCCAGTTTCTCCTGAGTCAAGCCGCATACCCGGCGTTTTTCCTTCAAATTTTTGGCCAATATATCTCTGATACTTTCCATTTTTATTCCGGCACTCTTGCCTTTGAAGCAATATTACTTACTTTACGGGGATTGACTTACTCCTCAATAGAGAAGTATTCTTGCTTATAAGAGACTATTCCTGTGAAATTTTACGGTTCTTAAGCCGCGTTTCTCAGGAATTTGTCAAAGCAGGCCCGTAGGGGTTGTTAAAAAATGCCGGCGGGCATTGTACGCGCATCTGTTTACAGGAGGGATTGTGAAAAAATGGTTTTGGCTTGCCGGTGCTATTTCGGCGGTGTCGCTTGTGTCCTGTGCAACGCCGCAAAAAGTATCTACGGAGGATGCAAGCTATTCCGAAACGGTAAATGTTTCAGGAATGCAAAAAGACGAGTTGTTTAACAGGATAAATATGTGGTGCGCCGATACCTTCAAAGGGCCGGACGCCAATTTTAACGTTCCCGAAAAATCGAGGGTAGTATCCGCTAACCGGGATCAGGGCCTTATTTCCGCAAATCATACCCTGATAACCAATTGGGCTAACAGCGGAGCATCGGCTGTGGTGGCGATTGTGTACAGTGGCATTTCGATATATGTCAGCGATGGGCAGTATCGTCTGACATGTGCCGCAAAGGATTTTCAAACTTATGCCCCAATAGGAGGCACCACTGGTTATTCCAAAAAGTTTCCGTTTGACGGACGGCTGGTAAATGCGGCCAGAACATCCTGGCAGCAGCTTGCGGATGCCCTGCGGGACACTGTTTCCGGCACAGCGGCCAACTGAAAATAAGCCGTTTTCGGCATGGCAAAAGCGTGTCATGCCGAAAACGGTAAAGGGAATACCATGAAAAAAAACGTATGGATGAAGATATTCACGGGTACAGCCCTGGGAGGGGTTTTATGTGCCGTAGGCTGCACCACCGCCTCGTCATCAGAAATGTATTATTATCAAGCTCCCTCCAGGCCTATGCTGTCAAGCCAGGAGCGGGAAAATCTGACCGAAGCGGATATTGACGCAATTATACAGCGGGGCGATGAAGAATACGCGAAGGGAAACTATTCTGCGGCGAAAGATTTATATTATGAAGCGCTGCTCGCGGCGCCTGAGTCCGGCGCTTATGTCCTTGTTTCGTACGGCTCTTGCCTGGGCAATTTGGGACTCTACGAAAACGCGATAACGATATTCAATATTGCGCTGGAAAAAGACCCTGACAATGAAACTGCAAAGGAAAATATCGCAATATGCCGGCAGCAAATAGCAAGACAAACAGAAGCACAAAGACAATTTGTGTTGGAACAGCAGCGCTTGCAGCAGGAAAATATACAGAACCTTGTGGCGGCGGTAAAATCTCTGTACACCATGACTTCCGATTTTATCGCGTCCCAGTCTAATAGCAGCGATGCCGGTGCAAGCTCTGAAAGCGATCAATCCATGGAAAGTCCGGATCAGGGTTCGGCAGGTTCTGCTTCACGAACCGGTTCGTCAAGTTCCTCCTCAAGGAACAGTTCCCCATCAGGGGATTGGGCGGCAATGCAGCGCAATTATACTATCCGGGCAAGGGCAGCGGAGGATCATTATAATCGGCTGCGACAGGCATATTCCAGTACAGGCGCATATTCCACTTACCCTGCCAGCACATCACAAATAAAACACCTCGAAGATGAGCTGGGAAGCGCCCAAAGGGACTTAAAAGCCTATCGCTCAGAATGTAATAAAAGAGGGGCGAAGCTTGGAGCGTCTTTATACGAAACAGCGTGGCCTGACCGGTAAAATGGTTCTACCCTTGCCATAATGAACCTCCCCGCCGCCGGCGGGCCAGTATTCAACCAAAAAAAGAGGGGTTTA
>JAIRWM010000005.1 GCA_031268975.1 Treponema sp.
AAAACCCCATACAACCCTCCGATCCCTCCATCGGCTGGGTTTATTTGGGTAAGATTTTTATTTTGAGGCATGGTTCCTTTTGGGTAAGATTTTTTATGAGGCAATGCGTACCATAGACACCGGAATTATTACAATCTATAATGAAACATGGACATAACGGAGATTCAGGATGAACTTCTGCGTTTGGAATATCCCAATCTGCTTCCCGATCACGATCCCGATATTGAACGTTATTATTACCTGAGATCCACCGGTCAATCCGAAGACGCCCTTGCCATATACCAAAACAGGCTTCGGCCCCGGTATCCCGACGACGGTTTCCGCACATGGCTGCTCCGTTCCTACCGCAGTCACGATCCCGCTTTCCGGGGGCTTCTGGCAAAAGGTTACCGGATGCTGGGGGCGCGATCCCTTAACCGGATAAAAAACATTATCGTCTATATCGCGGAAAGGACCGAATCGTTCAATGAAAAAGATGTCTACTCCACCATAAAAACCGCCGAAGACATACTGCGTTTTCTGCCGCAGGAACGATACGAAGCCGTAGCGGGCATTGAGCGTTTTCACCGGTATGCCACAGTGCTTAACCTGAAAGAGCACTCCATGGCAAAAGCGTCGGAGCTTGTCCGTGCCTACCTGACGGATACCCTTTCTGTTGTGGAAGCGGAACGGCGCCGCCGTTCACAGGTTCGGGACAAGGCCATGGAAGCGGAGCGGCAGCGTCTTGTAAAGGCGGATTACGACAGTTACCATTTTCAGAAAAAGTTCGGATACCGGCCCCATCTTATCGATCTTTCCTCGGTCGTTTTTTCCGACGCGGATTTGGCCCGCATTGAGATTCCGCCGTTTCGCCGTGTCGAAGACCAGGTTCTGGCATACTGTATAAAATACTGGAACATGGTGAACGACGCCGCTTTTGAGCGCATACTGTTTCTCTATTCCCGCAAGTACGGAAGAAAAAACTACGATGTATTCACCGCCATACGCCGGGGAAGAATGGCAAAGCACAGGGATGATGAAATCCTCGCTTCCATTGTGAGCGTACTGGTAACCGGTTATTATTATTCCATCCAGGGTGATGTTTATCTGCAGCGAAGCTGGAACGCCATCAAAAACGCCCTGCAAAACCAGATCGCCGTTCAGGCCCGCCCCGCTCTGCCGCCACCGCCCCGGACAAAACCGGCCGGCAAAACCGTTCCGGCAAAAAAAACCGCCCGGGCGGAAAAACCGAAAATCGCCCCCAAAGCAAAACCGAAAAACACTCCCCGGATTGCTCCTGTGGCAAGGCAAAAACCGGTTTCAAAAATGGCTGTCGTGGCAAAATCGGCCCGCCCGGCTCCAGGCTACGCCGCCGCGCAACCCGGACAAAAACCGGCCGGGCGGCAGCCCGTCAAGTCCGGACCGGTGCAGCCCGCCGCCCGGCCCCGGCCGCTTCCGCCGCCGGTTAAAGTGCCCGCCCGCCTCAAACCGGCGCGGGAACAGAAAACGACCGTCATCGCGGCAAAACCCGTCCGCCCGGTAAACACGGTTCCAAAACCCGCGGCTCAGCCGATGAGGCCTGCGGCCCAGACAGCGAGACCTGCCGTGCAGACAGCGGGGCCGGCAGCTCAGATAGCGAAACCGGCGCCGTTTGTGCCGGCTTCTCCTCCGCCAAAACCGAGAAAACAGCGGCTGTTTGCCACGGGTCTGGAAAAGGCCAGGGGTTCCGTGTCGGACAGGCTCAAATATCTGTCCGGCCGTTCCTATGACGTATACCACGACCGTTTTCTCGCAAAATCCAGGGGGGCCATACGCAAAGTACTGGGAAACAGCCGGGGGCTTTTTTTCAATCTGCCCGAAGAAGCGGAAGACCTTGTTTTTGGCTTTCTTCGGGATCATTATTCGAATCCCTACATGAACTGGGAAGATTCGCAGGAACGGAAAAATCTTTCCGCCATGGGTTTTGACTTGCCTACCCTTACCCCGGTCATTGATGAATGTTACAAGACTCTTTAAGGAGACTGCCATGAAGTTAATGCCGCTCACGCTCATTCCTCTGTTTTTTTTAATTGGCTGCAGCGCCAAACAGGAAAGCTCTGCCCTGGATTTCCCACAGGCCGCCCTGGAAGGCGCCTTTGACGCGGAAGGGGAAATTCCAGCCAGGCAGAGAACGGTGGAGACCGCCGTGGACGGGCCGGAAATTACCGCCGACCCCCGCACGATAACGGCCAAAACCCGCAAACTGGTACGATCGGCGAATATCAGCATAGACGCCGACGGCTCGTTAATTGACGCAAACGGCGGCCTTGGCGAAGCGCGGAAAAAACTGGAATCACTGGCCGCGCGCTACAATGGCTATATCGAACAATCCAGCATGGGCGGTTCATCAATAAATTGCACATTACGAATTCCTGAAACTTCTTTTGACGATGTTCTTTCAGAAATGGGAACTCTGGGAAAAATTGTTTCGCGCCGGGAAAACGCCGAAGATGTGACCATTAAATACTACGATCTTGAAGGCAGATTCAACACAAAGAAAGTGCTTCTTGCAACGTTTCAGTCATATTTAAACAGAGCATCCAGCATCGAAGAGATCATGCAGGTAGAAAGCCGCATTGCGGATTTACAAAACGATATTGACTGGATAGGATCCCGGCTCACGGAACTTTCAAACTTGATTGATTACGCGACAATATCGGTCTATGTTTTTAATTCACGGGAAACAAACACGTATACCTTTGGCGACAGGTTCGGCGATCTTCTTGACTCTTTCGGCGATTTTGCCGAAACCGGCCTTTTTGTACTCATTGGGATCTTTATCTTCGGCATCCCCATCCTTGTGGTTGTTCTTCTTGCCTATTGGCTGCTTTTTGGCAGAATCGGAATTTTGAGAAAAGTTTTTAAACTTGTTTCGAATCAAAAACCCGCTTCAAATCGAAAACTTGTTTCGAATCAAAAAAAGGAATAGTGTATGGCAATTGTAAACATCGCAAAGAAAAAAGGTTTTTTTATCACAAAAATAAGAAGTTTTTTTGAACACAGGGCTTTGTGGATGTACCTTCTGTGCGACGAAGCCCGCAAAAAGGGTCTTGACCCGGAACAATTCGCCCCCGCCGCGATACGCCGCTGCGGCTGCTTTCACGGGCAGAACGCGGTAAAGGCCGGCGGCGGAAAAAGCCTCAAGACTCTGCAAAAACAGCTTTTTCCTTTCGTTGGCAGAATGGTGTTTGAAATGAAATTCCTCAGAGTCGAAGACAATCACTTTGATATTGATTTTCATTACTGTCCACTGGTTTCGTCCTGGCAAAAACAGGGCGCCGGCGACAGGGAGATGGACAGAATGTGTCAGTGGGCCATGGAAGGAGATCGCGGCATAGCCGGTGAATTCGGCGCGGAGTTGGATCTGAACAAAACAATCGCCCACGGAGACGGCGTCTGCGAATTACGTTTCAGGCGGAAATAGTAAAAAGCATGATACCCCTAACCCCGCGCGGCAAAACAGAGAGCGGAGCTTCATGAGTTTTTTATACGAAACCCATCTTCACACCTGTCAGGGAAGCGCCTGCGGTGTCTCCCGGGGCAGGGACTATATCAAAAAATACAAAGACCTCGGTTTTACGGGAATTATGGTAACGGACCATTTTTTCAACAGCAATACGGCGGCAAACCGCAGCCTACCCTGGAAGAACTGGGTCGACGCATACTGTTCCGGCTTTGAAGATGCCCGCGAACAGGGTGAAAAATCCGGTCTTGATGTTTTTTTCGGATGGGAAGAAACATTTGACGGGGATGATTATCTTGTCTACGGCCTTGATAAAGCCTGGCTTCTGGAACATCCGGAGCTTGTCCGCTGGACAAGGGCGGAACAGTTCCGGGAAGTACACAAATACGGCGGATGCATAGTCCAGGCGCATCCGTTCAGGCAGCACTCGTACATCCGGGAACTGCACCTTGCCCCCTTTCTTGTTGACAGCATAGAAACTGCCAATGCCGGGAATCATGACGACAGCTACGACAGGCTTGCCGCCGAATATGCCCGCGTTCTCGGACTGCCGGCGGTTGCGGGATCCGACATTCATAACGCGGATGATCTGCTTTTCAGTGAACCTTACGGAGTAGAGCTTTCCGAAAAGCTCAGTTCCATTAACGACTATGCCGCGCTTATACTGGGTAAGGCGGATATCGGTCTGCATATCCCGAAGCACCGCTGCGATTACCGGAAAAAAGATGGCGCACGGCCGCTGGACCGCAAAGTCGATATCCGTACCCGCGAAGACAAAAGCGCGGACAAAGCGCGAATTATGAACTTTGATGATATCAGATCGTATGTGGAAAACATCGAAGCGGAAAAGGTTGAGACTTTGGCTTCAAGCAGGAGAGGAGCGAAATGACAAAGCTGAATGTAGGAATACTCTGCGGAGGTAAATCCGCCGAACACGAAGTCTCCCTCCAGTCGGCGAAAAACGTATACGAAGCGATAGACCGGGAAAAGTATAACCCCATACTTATCGGTATCGACAAAAAAGGCAGGTGGATCGTTGGTTCCCCTTCGGAGCGTTTTATCCGTAACCCCGGCGATCCAAAAAACATAAGCCTTGGACCGGGAAAAGCCGCCGCCCTGACGCCTGAAAGCTCAGGGCAGATGATCAGCGCGGCGGCGGACGCTGCCGCATCTAGCGATGCCGCCGCGTCCGGCGATTTCCCCGCGCTTGACGTTATCTTCCCCATCCTCCACGGGCCCTTCGGAGAAGACGGCACCGTGCAGGGCCTTTTAAAGCTGGCCAACATACCTTTTGTCGGTTCCGGCGTTCTCGGTTCCGCCGCCGGTATGGACAAGGATGTGATGAAACGACTTCTCAGGGACTCAGGTATTCCCATCGGCAAATTTCTGGCGGTAAGGGATTCCGCCCCACCCCGCACGGGGCGAAGTTCCCCTCCGGACTATGCCTACGTTACCGGGGAACTTGGCTCGCCGGTTTTTGTAAAGCCCGCCAATATGGGTTCCAGTGTCGGGGTAAGCAAAGTTACAAATGAACAGCAGTACCTTGCCGCGGTCAAAGAGGCGTTCAGGTTTGACACAAAGGTGATCCTTGAAGAAAACATCCCCGGCAGGGAAATAGAATGTTCCGTTTTGGGAAACGACAATCCCGCCGCGTCCGTTCCCGGCGAAGTCCGGGCTGTCAAAGATTTTTATTCCTATGAAGCAAAGTACATTGATAGAGACGGCGCGGTTCTTGAAATTCCCGCGAAGCTTCCTCCTGAAACGGTAAAGACGATACAAAGCCTCGCGATCAAAACATTTCAGACGTTGGAATGTCAGGGCTTGTCCCGCGTGGACTTTTTTCTGAAAGACAACGGAGAAGTGCTGGTAAACGAAATCAACACCATGCCGGGCTTTACCAGAATCAGCATGTATCCAAAATTGTGGGAGGCAAGCGGCATAGGCTACACAGAACTTATCGACAGGCTTATCCTGCTGGCAATAGAACGGTTCAACAGGGAAAAGCATCTGTCTACCAGTTACACGGGGTAAAAACTTGCGTAACATATTTCTAACGTTCCGGCTGTATGCGCCAAGGGCGCTACTGCGGGCGCGGCGCATACAGTCCTGTTAGGCGGGAACCAGGAACCGTCTTTCCGTTCTTGACCTTTCGTAATTCTTTTCAGGACAATGATTTAGTCAGTTGACTACCGGTAATCCGGCGCCTTGACGAAAACCACAGTGAGAATTTTTGTGAGTAACAAAAATTCGAGGAGTCTCGTTATGCGCCGTTACTATCTCCATACCCGGCACCACGGCATCTTTTACGCGGAGCTTTTAGACCCTTTAACAGGCCGTAAGCTCACCGCCCG
>JAIRWM010000020.1 GCA_031268975.1 Treponema sp.
CGGTGGAGCGGTATTGCGTATACCCCGCGTTATGCGAAGTCCGCGGAGCGGGCGCAGCATAACACGGGCGAAGCCCGCGCGCCGTTATACAAAATCTGCGGAGCGGATTTTGTATAACGTTCCGGCTGTATATGACATTTTGGCGGCCCGGATAAGCAACTGCGTAGCATTTGCAGGGCCGACAAAATGTGGGTGAAGTGAGCCGTGGGAGCGCAGCGACCTAGGCGAACGGAGCCCCGGAGGGCCGAAGGCCCGGAGCATATACAGACCTGTTAGGGGCAGTAGGGGTGTATACTACTATTTTTTATAAATAATTAAATAGATTTTTTTGTTGTCCATTATCTAATAAGTGGATAGAATCCTGACCACCAATAACCATTAGTTGCATCGTAATTATTAATTACCAATGTTGCGGACTTGCGATTATGTTCAATTATTGTCATAGATACATCTGAGTTTTTTCCAGACATCATTCTTCTCACAGATTGTGCAAGTTCATTATTTGGAGCGACGTGTCGATAATTATCATAATCAACCGTCCAACCAAGTCTTTCAACATAGGTAAGAAATGCTCGAGTTAACTGTCTTCCATCACCATCATGCCAACTATATGTATCATATAGCCAATAGTGTAATCGTCCATAACCCTCTACAATACAATACCCGTCTGTTTCAGAAAAGCCTATCAAATGTCCTGCGGGACTATCCCCAAAAACGCTGGAAACCACTAAAAAGAACAGTACAACAAAAAATATTCTTTTTATTTTCATAAAAATGTTCCTCCGTTAAGATAATACTTTTATTCAACTTTTTTAAAATCAGTCTTTGTAGGACCTGAAATTAATTCCTTTGAATATATTACACCAGCATTCCATGAAAATATTATATTCCCACAAAATTGGCATTTCAAAACATCCTTATCACGCATGGGACAGTCTTGGCAAGTAATAGTATATTTTGCTCCACATTTTCCATAGCGAACCTCATCGAAATTGATAATAGTTCATTTTGAGTAGTTTGTCAACATTTTATTTAATAATTTCAAAAATTTTATCCCATATTGCACATAACGCACAATAGGCGAAGTGCTTACCCACGGTGGGACTGCCATCCCATTCGGAAGAAAAACCAAATTCTTCCTTCATGGAAAACGCGCTGTTTTGGCAAGGGTAAAACGTATATGGCCATTCATAGGCCGGCGGCGGTTTTCCCGCTGCTGCCGTAATTTGGCACGGAGGCCGCGCCGTGGACAGCCCCTGTATCCCGATTATTTTTTTGCGCCGGGTCAAGCGGTAATGCTGCAATCAACAAACTTCTCCTGGGGTATCCCCCTGGCCGTCCGCCGCTTGCTGGTTAGGGCAGCGCTGATTAACTTGACGCTAATCAGCGTTGCCTTAGATACTGAATCTGCTCATGAGCCATAGCCAGAATCCCCGTGCGGGACGCCGGCAGCCAATCACTCTGTTGGCCCATCGCGCTCTGCATCCTTCATGGTATATTTTGAAGAATCCGTGCCGGATTCCGAATTAAAACCGGTAGTTTCCGGGTTAAGGACGGTAGTTACCGAGCTAAAAACGATAGTTTCCAGGTCAAAAACTAAAGTTTCTGAGACAAAAACTAAAGTTTCCGAGTTAAAAACTAAAGTTTCCGAAGCAAAAACTGTGGTTTCCGAGGCAAAAACTAAAGTTTCCGAGGCAAAAACTGTAGTTTCCGAGTTAGAAACTATAGTCTCCGGGTCAAAAACTACCGTTTCTAAGGCGAAACCGCCGGAATTCCTGCCGAAACGGGCCCGCCGAATGGCGGCGCTGAGCCGTCTGTCCTGAGCGGGTACTCTTGGCGTACCTGGGGGGGGACGGCAGCCGGTTTTCGCACATGAAGGTGGCGGCCAATTGCGCGGGGTTCACGCCGCGGGTTGACTGCTCCGGGGAGACGGAGCGGTACGGGCACATATCAAAAAAGTCTTTCTGCCGGGCGGTACGCAGCGCTGTGTGTAATACTTTTCAAAATATGTGGAAAGTAAACGCCTGTGCCCTGCCCCCGCCGGGCTTACAAAAAGTTCGTGGTTTCCCTGTGGTTGGCGGCGATCTTCTTTTCCCGTGTGGCGAAGGTGTATTCCCGGTTTTCGCCGGTGTCGGGATCGGTAAAGGTGATTTTGTCGGCGCAGAGGGCCAGGGTGCCGTCCCCGCCCGGGACGCCGCCGTACAGACTGTCGTTCATAATGGGCCGGCCGATCCAGGCGAGGTGGCAGCGGATTTGATGGCGGTATCCGCGGCTGATTCGCAGGCGGAACACGCGGCCGTTTTCGGCGCGGGAGACGATGCCGGTTTTGTACACGCCGGGAACGGCCGCCATGCCGCCGCCGGTATCGCCCGGGCCGGAGGCCGCCGGAAGGGGCGGCAAAACCGGGCGCACCGCTTTCCGGCCTTTCCCGTAGGGCCGAAACGCGCTTTTAATAACGGCCTGTTCCGGGGAACGTTGCGCGCAGGGCGGAAAACCGGGCGGCTTTTCCCCCGCTCCTGCCGAAACGGCGGTATATTCCTTGATAATCTGATCCTGTTTCTGCTGATACATAAATGCGTCCATGGCATCCTGTGTCCGGGCGATAAGCACCAGTCCCCGCGTTTGGTAATCTAGCCGGTGGACAAGGCCGCCTTCCACCGCTTTCCATCCCAAAACGGAACGGACTTCCGGATACAGTTTCGCGGCAAAATCAAGCAGGGTTTCCCCGGAAGCTTCCGCCGTAAGCGGAACAGAATGTATACGGGGCGGTTTGTATACGACGATAAAGGAAGCGCTTTCTCCCACAATTTCAGGATCACGATTTCGGGGCAGTTCGATCTGCACGGGGAAAAACAGGCCGCCTTCCGTTTTCACGGGAAACGCCTTTTAAGGGCCGCGATGTTTTCCCGGAATGAGAGGGGAAGCGGCGCCTTGAACAGCGCCGGGCGTTCATCCGGCAAGGGGGCGCCTTCGCGCCGGAGGGCGCCGGGCAGCGGCCCCGGCAGGGTTATCTCAAGGCTGTACGCGTGGAGCATAAGGCCCTTGTGAACAAGTACTGAAGGCTTTTCTTTATACCCGTAAATGGGATCGCCTGCGACCGGATGGCCGATGGATTTCAGGTGTACCCGCAGCTGGTGGGTGCGCCCGGTTTTTGGACGCAACAGGAGCAGCGAATAAGCGCCCCAGGAACGGATAACCCGGTAGCGGGTACGGGCGGCTTTTCCTTTTCCGGGGACGTCCGTTACGGTAAACTTTTTTCTGTCGGCCCTGTCGCGGATAACAAATCCGGTGATGATCCCTTCGGCGTTTTCCGGCGTTCCCGTAACCAGCGCCGCGTAGCGTTTTTTTGTTTTCCCCGCCTTGAACTGGGCCGCCAAAAAAGCGAGGGCGCTGTCGTCCCAGGCCGCGATAATAACCCCCGACGTATCCTTGTCAAGCCGGTGGACAATTCCGGTACGGAGCGCCTGACCGTCCCGGCCGGGCGTTTCCCCGCAGAGGAGGTTTTTACGCAGACGCCGGTACAGCAGGGCGTTTGCCAGCGTCCCGCCGTGGTTTCCCGCGCCCGGATGTACGACCATTCCCGCCGCCTTGTTGACCACGATTACCCTGCTGTCTTCATACAGTATGTCAAGCGGAATGTTTTCCGGTTCCAGCGTTTGTGGGACGCTGTCCAGCCAGACCAGTTCCAGGCTGTCTCCGGATCGCACCTGCTTTGAAAGCTTTACCGTTTTTCCGTTAAGCTTTACTTCGGTGGATCTGTTTTTTATCTGCGAACGGCTTAACAGCCCAAGGCGGTCCGCCGCGTACCGGTCCAGGCGCATTTCCGCCGCCGTTCCGGTATCCACAATGCCGGAAAATCTTCCCATTCAATCCCCCGGAACCCGGAGATTCCCTTCCGGCGTGTTCCCGGGCGTTCTGTCCAGCTTGATAAGCCGCGCCGGATCGGGGCTTTTCTCTTTTGAACGCCGGTACCGCATGATAAAATGATCCGCGACAGCCGCCAGGACAGAGCTTGATATGGCAATGGTAAACATCATCGAAAGTTCGCCGCTTGTCATCTCTACCGCGCCGGCGCTTTTAAAAGGCCACGGCGCGTAACGCCGGTCCCATCCGTGGGAAGCCGATCGGTACAGGTCGAAAAAGAACGATGTCCAAAAAAGCGTCATCGGAAAAGAACCGAACGCGATTATTTCCGCGCGGCGCATATCCCTCAACCACAGTGGCGCGGCGGGGGCGGCGTTTCCCGGCTCAAGGCGGTCCGCCGCTCCGGTTACGGCGTCCGAGGCAAGCGGGGTGAGCGCCGGGACGGCGGCGCGGGGGCTTTCAAAATCCGGGATACGGAACAGTCCCCTGAAACCCGCGCCGTACAAAGGGCCGCCTGTATTCCCGGCGCCGGTCTGGGAATACAGGCAGACGGAAAGGAACAACAGGGCGGACGAAAACAGAAACTTCACGCCGGCCGCCCCCCAAAAATCGCCGTGCCGATTCTGACCAGTGTCGATCCTTCCTCTACCGCCGTTTCAAAATCGTTTGACATCCCCATGGACAGGCAGGAAAGCCGGAGTTCGGGAAAACGGGAAGAAAGCGTGTCCCGCGCGGCGGCAAGCGTTCTAAACGATTTGCGGATAACCGGTATATTTTTGGTAAACGGCGCCATGGTCATAAGCCCCGAAACTTCCAGGCCGGGAAACGAAAGCGCCAGATCGACGGCCGCGCAAAGGGCGTCCGTATCCGGGTAGCCGGACTTGGATTCCTCGCCGGTATGCATTTCCAGAAGTATCTGTAAGGGCTTTTTCCGGCCGTCCTGCCCCGCGGTAGTCCCCAGCGTTGTTACCAGTCCGTCCCGGTCTACGGACTGGACACAATCAAACAGGGCGGCGGCGGTTTTTGCCTTGTTCCGCTGGAGCGATCCGATTAAATGCAGTTCAAGCGGATACTTCTCCCGCAGGAGTAAAAATTTTTCACCGGCTTCCTGTACCCTGTTTTCGCCAAAAAGGGAAAGCCCCGCTTTACAGGCCGCTTCCACTTTTTCCGCCCCGTGGAATTTGGAAACAGCCATAAGACGCACGTCTCCCGGATTTCTGCCGGAAGCGGCGGCCGCCGTCTCAATGCGGTTCCGTATGTCTTCAATGCGTTCAGCTATGGTCATTTTCCGTTCCTGTTGTTTTCCAGAACATCCGCCAGGGCGTTAAAAGAAACATAATCCAGATTTTCAGCCCGTTCTCCCGGCGGTATGCCGCTCCGTAAAAGCACCGCTTCGGCGCAGTCCCTGGACCGGCGGCCCGCGCCCAGTATACCGGAAACTGATAAAAAATGCTCCAGGTTGTTGACCACTGTTTTTCTGCGGGAAGCGAACAGCGCTCTGACCAGCCGGGCAAACAGCGGATTGTTTTTTTCATCCGTCCGCAGGGTAAAAAGCAGTGCCGCCGAGTCAACCCGGGGAGGCGGATAAAACGAAGGTGGCTTAAGCGTCATAAGCGGCTTTATATCGTACGCCGAAGCGCACAACGCCGATATTGAGGAATAGTTTCTGCCGCCGGGTTTCGCGGCCATGCGCAGCGCCACCTCTTTCTGCACGGTGATAACAATCCGCCTGAAAAACCGGCCCTGTTCAATAAAATTTCCCATAAGGACGGCGGCTATGGTATAGGGAAGGTTTCCAAAAAGATACGGACTTCCGTCGTCGTTTTGTTCCCAGGTTTTCAGCACGTCGCCTGAGACAATCGTAAAAGAACCGCCGGGAAAAAGTTCCCGCAGTATCGAGGAGAATCCGCCGTCAATCTCAAAAGCCGTAACCCGGGCCCCCTTTTCCAGCAAAAGGGAGGTCATCGCCCCCATGCCCGGCCCGATCTCAAAAACGCCGTCCCCCGCGCGTATGTCCAGCGCTTCCACAAGGCCCTCTCTGGCGCGGGGATTTACCAGGAAATGCTGGCCCCACTTTTTCCGTATGCCAAGACCGCGTTCCCGTAAAAAGGCGCCCAGGGCGTTTCCTGAATTGTAATCGGGAAGGGGGCCCCGGCCGGCATCTTCGGCGGACCCCGCGGTTTTGGGGGATCCGGCGGTTTCGGCGAACCCGGCTTTTCTAGGCAAAGGGTTCAAGACGGTTCCGGTATTTTCCGAGGCGATTTTCCGCGAAACAGACGAGACCCGCGAGAAAAACGCTTGCCGCCAGCACCGGATAAAACGGCGCCGGTACGCCGGGTATACCGGCCGCGGCGGAAACAGTAACGGTGATACATTTTTCGAGAAAAGCGAGAACGGCGGAGGCCGCCGGGGGGAGAAATCCGCCTGAGGCAAGGAACATCAGGGACAGGGCCATGAACAGCGTTGTAAGGGGAACGATGACAATGCCGGAAATAATTCCGCCGGGCCGTAAATCCCCGAAAAACGCCGAAACAAACGGGGCTGAGGCAATGAAAGCGCCCAGCGAGGCGGAAAGAGCGCCTGCAAGAAACGGCGGTACGCGGCCGTTCATTAAAAAAGCCAGCTTGTTTCCCAGCAGCAAAAGCCCCGCCAGCGCCGCGTACGAAAGCATAAACGACACCGAAAAACCGGAAACCGGATCAATGGCGATTTGAAGAAGAAAGGCGGCGGCGAGAAACGCCAGGGTATGCTTCGGCATGCCGAAAAGAACGGCCCATACGCCTATCGCGTACATGATCGCCGCCCGCACAAGGCTCGGCTGGGGACCCACCATGAACACGAAAACGGCAATGAACAAAAGCCCGGCCCCGGCCGCGGCTTTTTTGCCCAGCGGCTTTTTAAGCAAAAACGCCAGTATCCCGGAAAAAAACGACAAATGCATTCCCGAAAGGGCCAGAATGTGGGAAAGCCCGGCTTCGCGGTACGAATCCGCAAGCCCCTGGTCAAGGTTGTCCCGGCTGCCCAAAAGCAGGGCCGCAGCCAGGCCGCTTTTATCCAGCGCGTAAAGGGATTGTACCAGGGAACTCCGCGCGCCGGTGCGGAATTGTTCCAGGGGTGAAGAAGGCGTTACGAGGTGAACGGCCCTTGCCCCGAATACGCCCGCCCGGTCTGCCCGTTTTGAAAAGGCGCCTTCAACAAAGATCTCCCCTCCCCGCCCGAATTCCGTAAGCCGGGGAATTGACGAATCCGGGAAAAACACCATAACCGTCCCGTCCGCGGAGGACCGTACCGTATCGCAGCCGGGAAGATTCCCGGCCCCGGCTGAGGAAACGGCGAGGTTGGCGAAACCGCCGCCGCTGCGGCCCGTTCTGGGATCGTCAAGCAGGGTTCCCTTAAGCAGAGTGATTTTTTCAGGCGGAAGTCCCGGCGAAAACGGCTTGCGCGCCGCCGTTCCGGAAACGCATCCGGCGGCAAGTCCCAGCGCCGCCGCAACGGCAAGGGCGGCAGGAGAAAGGGAACTGTCTTTTTTCATGATTTTCCCCGCGGCGAAAACCGCCGGGAGTGCACACGCGGCAAGGACAAGGGAAACCGGCGGGGAAAAAAGAGAAAGCGCGTAGTACCCCAAAACGCCGCCAAAGGCGGAACAGAACAAAAAGCTCGTTTTCATGTTACCAGGCAAGGCGGCTTAAGGCTTCCCTGGCTGAACTTTTTATGTTTTCCGGATAGGGAAGAAAACCAACGCGGTTGAGCGTATCGTACACTCCTTTGTATCCAAGAGCGCCAAGGGCGTCGATAATCGCGGTAACAATGTCCGTGTCACATTCCCCGAAAAATTCCATCCGGGAATTTGCCAGTTCAAGATTGATCCCAAGAATCGAGGCGGCGTCTGTGTCTTCAATGGAACCAAGGCACTGTATCGCGTCAAGCAGATCCGCCTTGAGCTCTCCGTCCAGTGGATTGGCCTGATATGTTTTTTCGCTGGCGTAAAAGTATTTCACCGCGAGGGGAAGGGCATCGGCCCATTTTTGCACGCGGATAACCCTGGCCGCGTTCAAACGAAGGTACCGGCCGGTTTTCCCGGCAAGCTCGCCCTGGAGTCCCGCTTCCAGTGCCGCTTCCGCGAGGGCGCCCTGTTCCGCACCGCCGAGGTTCTGCCTGAGACCAAAACGCAGCGCTTCTTCTTTTTCCCGGATCGGGCTCTGAAGAATAACCTTTGCCAGAAAGCCCTGTAAATTCCCCCGCCCTATCGAAACAATGGCGTTTTCGACATTCAATAAAAACTCGCTGTTATGGGGAAGCACAAGCGCCTCGAACAATACCGCATAGCTTTCATCGTTTCCCACTTTTCCCAAAACAGAAACCAGCGCCTTTAGTATCGGATAATTCGGGGCAAAGCCCGCCGTAAAAAAGCCGTTTTGTTCGGCAAGCAGCCTGTTCAGCCGTTCGGCCAGGGCGTCGCCGGAATCGACGGCGGCAAGGGTATTGAGAATTTCTATTTTGGTTCCGTTGTCGGGAAAAACACGGAACGCCTGCCAAAGGGTTTCCGCGGCGGGGCCGTAGCCTTGCGCCTGTATCCCGGATACCGAAAGATGAACAAGGTTGGTCATTTCAGGATCGTCCCTGAACAGGACGCTGTTTTCCAGGGTAAAGCGGAGCGCGAATTCATACAGCGGGCCGAGAAATTCGGCGGCCCGTTCGTCTGTGGCGGCATCGGCAAGCACGCCCGCCTTTTGCCCAAGATTTGCCCGGATAAAATGCCGCTCGTAGGAGGCCAGTATGGAATCGGCCGTTTCCTGGGTAAAACCGGAAGCGGCGGCGAAAAACAGGACTAAAAGCGCCGCCGCGCACCTCAAGCCGCGGACCCGGCCGCACATGACTTTCATATTTTCCCCCTTACCCGCTATATGGCGCTGTCCGGCACGCCGCTTTCACCGTCTCCCTGGTTTTCGCTTGCTTCCTCATCGAGAATTTTAAACGGCAGATCATCTTCTTCCGGAAGCATTCCGAAAACTTCCCCCAAAATATGATTCCGCGTTTCGATGGTCATGGGATCCGCCTCAATATGAAGGAGTGAACGGTTTTGTTCTTCGTTGTAATCTGTCGAACGAACAGTACCGGAAATACCTATGGGCGCGTTATTGAGGATGAACTGAACCTTGACCCGCAGGCCGACTGCCGCTTTCCCGCCGACGGTAACCGCGCAGCCGGTATCCGAAAGATCCTCCACAATGGATTTAAGCCCGGGGGTAAGCTCTATGGTATCGGAAGGTTCGTCGCTGTTTAAGATATACAAAAAAGCGGACTTGTGTGTTTTAATTCTGATGGATTTACGTTTCTGGGTTCTAAAAAGCGAGTCGCCGTGGTTTATTTTGAGAGCGGCGGTTCCTTTCGAAAAAACTTCGTCCTGTACGTCGGTATCAAACACATAACCGGCGTCTTCGTCACGCCAAAAATATACGGAAAGCTTTAACCCGTTCCAGGAAAAACTTATCGGAAGCTTCGCGCTGTTCGGACGCGCTATTGTCAAATACTGGTTTGTATTTTTAACAACCCGTGACGCGTACACACCCTGACCGCCGGCTAAAACACGAAGGCCCTGGCCTTCTTCGATTTGGCGGGTGTCGGTTATGCCCTTCTTTATTTTGGGCTTGTCCATTTCTATTTTTTTCCGGTAATCGTAAAGCTTGGAAAGAAAGTCCTGGGTTCCCTGATCGCCTCCCCCGGCAAGCCGGGTACTGCGGACCATATTTCGGATACACATGTCAAGCTGGTTCTGCGACCAGAACAGCGACGCCGGATCGTCAAGGCCGCATTTTACGGCAAGCCGGCGGAGCAGCTCTATTTCCTTGAAGGTAAAGCCCGCGTCCTTGCCTTTGGCGAAAAACTGAATCCACGATTTCCGTTTGTCTTTGTTTGCCTGGGAGAGGAAAAGAACCAAAATTCCTGATATAATTATAACTATAATCAGTATTGTAAAAAGCATTGCCTTGTGTCCCTTCGTGGTGATAATGTTATCGAAAAAGGAGCCGGTATTAAAGACCTTATCGAACCACTTTTATTATTCTTTGTGATCTTCTTCGCGCCCGCCTCCACGGGGTTCCCGGAAGTGGAACGATCGCTGTTTTTCCGCATACCGGCGCTCGCCCTTGTTTTCCGTTTTGTGCCGGAGCCGCTCCGGTTCTTCCGCCCGGCCGGGAAAGACCTACGCTGCTTTGCCGTTGCCCTGCCGGCCCTTGCTGTTACCGGCCTGGGCGTTTCATTCATGGCCGCCCGGAGCGGCGTTTTCCCCGGTATGCCGGTACGGCCGCCTGAATCCGCCGCGGCCTGGACCGCGGTACTTCTCGCGTCGCTTACCGCGGGATTTCTTGAAGAAGGATACTTCCGGGTGTACCTTCTTGAACACATGAACAAAGCGGGCATGAAAGCAAAAGAAGCCGCCGCCGCGGCCGTCGTTCTTTTCAGCCTCTGCCATTGGTACGAGGGTCTCTGGGGCGTTGTTAACGCGGCGCTCGCCGGTATCATCCTTTCGTTCCTTTTTCTAAAGTCGAAGTCCTTTTACGGAATCGCCCTGGCCCACGGATGCTACAACATCGGCGTGTATGCCTTTACCGCCCTTTACCGGTAAAGGGCGCGGTAGAAAGCCGCGATTCCACCCTGCCTCCCCTGAAAGAAATCCAGACCGTTTCCCAGGGCGCAAGGCGGATTTTTTTACATTCGTCCGGAAGCCGGAACTGTTTTTCAAAGTCCTCCGGGGAAAGATTCCATTCCGTTTCTTTCGGGCAAAGATTTACAATACAAAAAACACTGTTCCCCGCCGCCTTCCGGCTTCGTTCCGGGGGACGCCGCAGCAGGGCAAAAACGCTTCCTTCGGCATCCAGTACAATTTGCTCATACTCAGGGCCAAACGCTTCCTCGTTCCGCCTGAACGCAAGCAGCGCGGAAAATCCCCGGTACACATGAAAGCGGAACGATTTCGGATCGTCCAGTTCGGCTTCCACCCTGTCCACAGGCGGTTTTTCCCGGTTAATGGCCCTGTTGTACCCCAAAAGAACGGGGCCCTCTTTCCAGGCTTCCGAACCCGTCCAACTGTGGAAATACACCGCGGGAAGCCCCGACAGGGAAAAAAGGACCGCGTGCGCCGCGAGGAACGCCCTTGCCCGAATCCGCGTCCCCGCTTCTCCCGGCGGCGCGGTTACCGACGCGTACGAACAATTCAATTCGTAGGGAATGTCCCCGGACGGCGTTGACTTGTACGAAACAAGCGCCCCGCGCCGTTTCGCTTCTTCCAAAGTCGCGGCAAAGGCTTTTTCGTCAACAAGGCCCTTTGCCGGAGTAAGCCCGACCCCGTCATGGCTCGCCAAAAAGTTGAGGAAAAACTGCCCCGTTTCCGGGCCCGGAAGCGTCTTCGCCCAGGCGCGGAGCGGAGAAGCGTCGCCGGAAACAGCCGCGTGAAGGCACAGCGGCGGCAGGGCGAAGTTGTACACCATGTGGGCCTCGGGCAGGGAGTCAAGGCCGCCGCCCGGGCCTTCCGCCGTTCGCGTACTTTTTTTGCCGAAGTAGGAAACGTTTTCCGCGTGGGGAACGTTTGTCTCGGTAAGGACAAGCAAAGGCAGTTCCAGATAATCGATAACCGCCCGGAAAAGTTTGACAACCGCGTGGGTTTTTGGATGATGCAGACAGGGGGTTTTATCTTCTTTCCAGAGATACGCGATCGCGTCGAGCCTGACAATGCCCGCTCCGCGGGAAGCGTATTCCAGCAATATTGTAACAAATTCAAGAAGCACTTCGGGATTTGAAAAATCATAATCAACCTGATCGGCGCTAAAGGTAGTCCACACATACACCGTTTGGTTTCCGCCGGGAGGCGCCCTCCGGCTGAACGGCGTTAAAAGCGGATGTGTCCGGGGCCTGGCAACGGTACGGTAGTCGTAGTCTTTTGGCCGGGTAATGTACCAGGATTTGTATTTTTCATCCCCCGCGAGAAACGATTTAAACCACGCGCTTTGTACGCTTCCGTGGTTAATCACCAGATCAAATACGGGTTTTACTCCAAGCGTTCCGAGGTTTTCAAGATCGTCCCAGGATCCAAAACGCGGATCGACTTCCCGGTAGTCAATCACGGAAAAGCCGTCGTCGGAAGAATAGGGGTGGAACGGCAGAATATGGAGAAACGTAAAATCCCCGCAAAGGCGTTTTTTCAAAAAACGGTAAAGGCGTTTTAGTCCGGTAAGGGAATCGCCGCCTTCCGGCGCGGAAAGTATGTCGCCGTAACTGATAAGAAACGCGTCTTTGTGGGTAAAAGGAACGGCCTGCGCCTTTGACGGAAACTTTGGAAAGCGGCCGGTAATTTCTTCCAGCCGGGGCAGCACGGTTTCGGCTTTTTCTTTTCCGTACAAAAAAGAAAGAAGATCGGAAAATACGGCTTTCATCCGCGGCGGGGTTTGATACCCCGCCCCCCGGGGAGCTTCAGTTTGACCTGTCATGAACGTTCACTTCCTGCCCGGCCGCGCGGGGACAAGGTTATCAGGAAGGGAAACCCGTGCCGCGCCGGTTTGTAAGTTCCATGTACGCCATTTCGGCAAGACCAAAATCCGTGTTTTTGGTATAGTCCTTCGCATATTCCTCCCAGAGCATGTCTTCGTACATCTGGCCGGCAAAACCGGTATCAAGCAGCTTTGATTTTATTATAGTCTTTCGCATTCCCGAAAGCAGGTTTTTTATCAAAAAACCCTCAAGCGCTTCGCATTGTTCATAGAGTTTTTCATTAAAATCGGGGAGTGTTTTCGAAAAACCGGGCGCGCCGGGAATCCGTTTTTCCGCCGCAGCGGGGGCCGCCGTCCCCGCGGCCGGGGAACCTTCCCGGCGGGTATCCGGTTCTGCGTTTGCGGCGGCTTTTTGCCGCGCCTGTTCCAGCGTTTCCAGAAAATTCGGCTTCGACCGTTCCGCGAAAGGGACATACGCCGTATCAAGATACCCCGCGCCGTATGCTGAAATGCCGCCAATACTATCGCTCATTACCTTCTCCCCGGTTTAATTTTACCTTATCGTTTCAAGCCCGTCGCCGTGCCGAGCATATTGTCTGTCGTCTGAATCGTGCGCGAATTAAATTCATAGGCGCGCTGGGCGATAATAAGTTCGACCATTTCGTTTACGACGGAAACGTTGGACATTTCAAGGCGTTTGTTGAGAATTTTCCCCATGCCGTCGCCGCCAGGACGCCCGGCAATGGCGTCTCCCGAAGCGCCGGTTGTCTTGAAAAGGTTTTCCCCGACGGCGGTAAGCCCCACGGGATTGGGAAAACGGTACAACTCCACCTGCCCTACCTGAATGGGCTCGTCCCCGTTTATCTCCGGTACGCGCACCGTTACCCGGCCGTCCTGGGAGACAGCTATGGTTTCGGGAGAAAAGTTCGCGGGCATGACGATATCCGGCAAAACCCAGTAGCCTTCCGTAGTAACCATGCGCCCGGTATTGTCAACCTGGAACGCGCCGTTCCGGGTATAGGCGTAACTTCCGTCCTGTAACTGAACCCGGAAAAAGCCTTCGCCGGCAATGGCCATGTCCGTGGGGGCGTCTGTATTCTGAAGCGGCCCCTGGGAAAATATCCGCTGGGTCGCGGCAAGCTTTACCCCGTGGCCCATCTGGGTTCCGACCGGAACGACCGTTTCTTCCGTGGCCGGAGTACCGGCCGTGCGTATCGTCTGGTAAATAAGGTCTTCAAAATCGGCCCTGACTTTTTTGAAGCCGGTTGTATTGACGTTTGCCAGATTGTTTGAAATGGTATCAATATTCGCCTGCTGCCCAATCATGCCGGAAGCTCCGGTCCATAAACTTCGTACCATGTGTTTCTCCTCGAAACGGTTTATCCGTTGTAACGTGCGTATTGGTTAATCAGGGTTCCCAAAAGGGAATCGTGACTTTGTATAACTTTCTGGTTTGCCTCATAAGCCCGGTTCACTTCGATCATTTGAACCATTTCCGCGACCGGCTCCACATTGGCGGCCTCGATGGAACCCTGGTGCACCTTCGGCCGCCCTTCTGCCGTAAAAGGAACCGGCTCTCCGGAATCTCTTGTCGCCGCCCAGAAACTCGATCCCTGCTTTTTCAAGTACCGGTCCCGCCCAAAATCCACGATTTTCAGGGTGTCAAGCAGCGCCACTTCACCCCATTCGTTGTCTATTCTGGAGATCATTGTTTCCGGGTTATCGGCATATTCCGCGTTTATCCAGACATTGCCGTCTTTGTCTATTTTGAAGTTATTTTCCTGAACCCTGACCGGTCCGTTTTCGCCGAGTACGGGGTATCCTTCTTTTGTTTCAAGGTAGCCTTCCTTCCCCCGCTGAAACGATCCGTTTCTCGTATAGCGCTCGCCAAGCGGAGTCGTTACGGAGAAAAAACCCTGTCCTTCCAGGGCAACGTCGTAATCGCTCCCGGTTTCCTTGAAAGCGCCCTGTGAAAACACCGTATACAGTTCGTTCAACTCTACCCCCGTTCCCAGCTTGCCGATGATCGGCGCGGCGTCGTGAGAGCCGAACGGATTACGGAATACCCCGTCGTCCGAGGTACGGCGCATCAGCATTTCAGGATGCGCCTTGAAGGACGCCTGATCCCGCTTGTAGCCGTCGGTGTTCACATTGGCCAGATTGTTTGCCACGGCGTCGAGCCTCCATTGCTGGGCCCGCATGCCGCTGGCCGCGGTGTAGATACCTTTTATCAAATTGATCTCCTCTTTACCATTATCGGCCTTTTATGTGAATGGTTTTAATGGTAAGATACGGCATGTTTCCGCTTATTAAAGAGATACTTGCCGCGAAAGACGGCTTTGGGGAAATTTGCGTCCGGGGCTGGGTAAAAACAAAACGGGACATGAAAAACCTTGTTTTTATCGAGATCAACGACGGCTCCTGTTTTTCAGGCCTCCAGTGTACCTTTGACGGGGTTCCCGTCCCCGCCGGGCTTTCAACCGGCTCGTCGGTGGAGATTACCGGCAGGCTTGTCCCTTCCCCATCCCAGGGCCAGGCGGTGGAACTGGCCGCCGCCGCCATAACCGTTTTGGGCGGAGCCCCGGCGGAGGACACACCGTCAATAAAGGCGTACCCCCTGCAAAAAAAACGCCACAGCCTGGAATTCCTGAGGGAAATGCCCCATCTCAGGGGCAGAACGAACACAATCGCCGCCGTTATGCGGGTACGGAGCGCCATGGCTTTCGGAGTACACCGCTTTTTCAGGGAGCGGGGTTTTCAGTACCTGCACACGCCGATTATAACCGGCAGCGACGCCGAAGGCGCGGGCGCCATGTTCCGGGTAACAACGCAGGATCCCGGCGGCACAAAGCCGGAGCGCGGCGGCGATTTTTTCGGCAGGGAAAGCTTTCTTACCGTTTCCGGGCAGCTTGAAGCGGAAGCCTACGCGGCGGCCCTTTCCCGGGTGTATACATTCGCTCCGGCGTTCCGGGCGGAACATTCCAACACGGCGCGGCACCTTGCCGAATTCTGGATGATAGAGCCGGAAGCGGCTTTTTTTACCCTTTCCGACAACATGGCGCTGGCGGAAGATTTTCTCAAAACCCTTTTTTCAGCAGCCCTTGAAGAATGCGAAGAAGACCTCGGTTTTTTTGACACGCATATTGAAAAGGGGATTGTCGGCACGCTGAAATCGGTAACTGAATCGGCCTTTACCCGCATGACCTACACCGAGGCGATCGCGGAACTTGAAAAAGCCGCGTCGTCTTTCGCATACAAACCCTATTGGGGATGCGACCTGCAGAGCGAACATGAAAAGTACCTTACCGAAAAAACCGCCGGCGGCCCCGTTATTGTTACCGACTACCCCAAAGAGATCAAAGCGTTTTATATGAAGCAGAACGGCGACGGTAAAACGGTCAAGGCAATGGACGTACTTGTCCCCCGGCTCGGTGAAATTATCGGCGGGTCCGAGCGTGAAGAGAACCTTGACGTTCTCGCGGCGCGTATGGCGGAATTGGGAATGAACGACGAATCCTACGACTGGTACCTGGACCTCAGGCGGTACGGCAGCGTCCCCCATTCGGGTTTTGGCATGGGCTTTGAACGGCTCATCCAGTATGTAACCGGCATGGCGAATATCAGGGACGTCATACCCTACCCCCGCGCCGCCGGGCAGCTATATTAGGCCGGGGCCGTTTCCATGAATCCCTCCCCTTCCCCCGGCGGAACGAAAAACCGGCGGTACGCGGCGCTCCTCATCCTGCTTCTGGCCGTCCCCGGCACTCGGGCTTTTTCAGATCCGCTTTCGCCTTCTTCCCCGCCGCCGGAAATCGGCGCCCGTTCCGCGGTTCTCGCCGACGCGGTTACCGGAACCGTGCTTTTCGCGGTAAACCCGGACATCCAAATTCCGCCCGCCTCGCTTACGAAGCTTATGACCGTGCACCTTGTCCTGCGGGAAATCGCCGCGGGCAGGGCGCACGCGGACGAAGTACTTGTTCCGCCGCCTGAAAGCTGGGCGCGAAACCAGGAACCCCATTCAAGCCTGATGTTTCTCGACCAAAACCAGCGCCTTACCCTCGGGCAGCTCCTTCTGGGAATGGCCGTGCCGTCCGGCAACGACGCCGCCACAGCCGCCGCCCTGCGCATCGCCCCGTCGGTGGAGGACTTTGTTTCCCGCATGAACGCCGAAGGGGCCGCCCTCGGCCTTTCCTCCACCCGCTTTACCGAACCGGCGGGCGTTTCCCCGGACAACAAAACGACCGCCGCGGATTTTGCCGCGTTTTGTTCGTTCTATATGAAGGAACATCCGGAGGCCCTGGAGACGCTTCATTCAGTTCCCGAATTTTCCTATCCGCTTCCCGCCAACGTCACCGGAGGGGCCCGGACAATCGTCCAGAACAACCACAATCCCCTGCTTGGCCGTTTCCCGGGCGCGGACGGCCTTAAAACAGGCTACATCCCCGAAGCCGGCTATAACATCGCCGCCACCGCCAAACGGGGATCGACACGGCTGGTCGCCGTCGTCCTGGGCGCGGACAGCGATCAACAGCGGACACAGGACACGGCGGCCCTGCTCTCCTGGGGTTTTGACAACTTCAGCACATGGTATCCGGTACCCGTCAATCTCCCCCAGGCGAGAATCTGGAAAGGCAAAGACAAATACGCCGAACTGGAAATGGACGGCGGCGCGGCATGTACCGTTTCAAAAAGCAAAATCCTGGTTACCTGGTGGGAGCCGGACATCAACGGCAGCCTCCAGGCCCCCCTTGCCAAAGGAGCCCCCGCCGGAACAATGACGCTGAAGGATGAAACGGGGATACTGCTGGACGTCCCCCTTGTCCTTAAAAACCCCGCCCCCGCCGCCGGCTTCTGGAAACGGTTTTTTGACGGCGTCTCCTTCTTCTTTTACCGCCTTTTCGGGAAAAAACCCCCGAAAACATAAAAAGTTCCCCCATACATACGGGCCATCCGCACGTACATGGCTGTCGCTCCCATGTACTCCTCTGTCGCGGAAAAACACGTATCCGCCGTTACAAAGCCCGTTTTTTACCGGCCGCCCTTCAAAAATCCGGCGTTTCGGAACTTCCCTGCTTGACAAAAGGTATTGACGTAATGCCTCAAAATAAAATCTTACCGAAAGGCCGGATGCCTCATAATAAAAAATCTTACCCAAGCTCACTATCCTCAAGGGCGGCAGCGGCGAGGGACTGCTGCCGCATGAGATCCT
>JAIRWM010000046.1 GCA_031268975.1 Treponema sp.
AAGAACTCGGGTTACTACAAAGCCAAGGCAGGCAGGTAACGGATTATCCCGGGAATGCGGCCGCCGGGTAAAGTGGTTTGTGCGCCGTATTCCCGGTTTTGCAATCTCTTGTTGAGGAGTAATCTGTGAAAAAAATGCGGGAACACATCGGGCGGAAGTACGCCGGGATGCGTTATCCTGATACAAGGCGGAAGTTTTATGGAGTCTGAATTTGTATTGAAGATGCTGGGGGTAACCAAGAAATTCCCCGGCGTCCTGGCCCTGAATAACGTGGATTTCAAGGTAAAGCCGGGAACGGTACATGCCTTGATGGGCGAAAACGGCGCGGGGAAATCAACTTTAATGAAGTGCCTTTTCGGCATTTACCGCATGGATCAGGGAGAGATCGTCTTAAAGGGGAATGAATGCCGCTTTTTAAACGCCGCCGACGCGATGGCCGCCGGCGTCTCCATGATTCACCAGGAACTTTCCAATGTTCCACAGCGTTCGGTCGCCCAGAATATTTGGCTGGGACGCGAGCCCCTCAATAAGCTGCGCCTTATCGACCACAAAAAAATGTCGCGCGATACTTCAAACCTGCTTAAAAGCCTTAACTTTGAATTCGATCCCGCGGCGAAGATGGCCGATCTTTCCATCAGCCAGCAGCAGGGCTGCGAGATTGCCAAAGCGGTTTCGTATAATGCCTCTATAGTCGTTATGGATGAACCTACAAGTTCGCTCACCGAAAACGAAGTTGAACACCTTTTCAGCATTATCCGCGACCTGCGCTCCCGGGGAGTCGCAATCATTTACATTTCCCACAAAATGGAGGAAATTTTCCAGATTGCCGACCTTGTTACCGTTATGCGCGACGGTCAGGTAATCGGCGACTATCCCGTTGCGGAACTTTCCGCCGACAGACTGATCTCGCTCATGGTGGGGCGCGATACCAAACACCGCTTCCCGCCGGTTGAGTCGGTAATCGGAGAAGTCTGCCTTGAAGTAAAGAATTTAACCGCGGCGAATCCCCGATCGTTCAGGAACGTCAGCTTTGAACTGCGCAGGGGCGAAATTCTCGGGTTTGGCGGCCTTGTGGGCGCCCAGCGTACCGAGCTTATGGAATCGATCTTCGGGATACGGGAAATTTCAGGCGGTGAAGTAGTCGTACGGGGAGTCCCGCTTAAAAAGCTGACGCCGCAGAACGCGATTCAGGCGGGCATAGGGCTGGTAACGGAAGATCGGCGAAGTACCGGCATTTTTTCACTTTTGAACATCACGATAAACACGACAATTCCTTCTTTGGGCAAATACAAAAACAGGATTGGGCTTCTGGATCACAGGCGCCTTATTAAAGACGCCAGCGAACAAAACCTGCAGCTTAAAACAAAGACGCCCTCAATGGAAACCCTCGTGCAGAACCTTTCCGGCGGCAATCAGCAAAAGGTAATTTTGAGCCGGTGGCTTATGACGGTGCCGGAAATTCTTATCATGGATGAGCCCACGCGGGGTATAGATGTCGGCGCGAAATATGAAATTTACACCATTATGACGGAACTCGTAAAAATGGGTAAATCGATCATCATGGTTTCAAGCGAAATGCCCGAACTTGTGGGCATGAGCAACCGGGTTGTGGTTTTGTGCGAAGGACGCCTTACCAAAATTCTTTCAAAAGAAGAAATTTCCCAGGAAGCGATTATGCGTTATGCAACGCAGTTTTCCTAGAAACAATACATTGGAGTGGTTATGAAAAGTCTTACCTTTAAGGAATTTTTGACAAAGTATACGACGTTTGTCACCTTTGTTGTTCTTGTGTTCCTCCTGGCGATTCTTACCCGGGGGCAGGCCCTTTCCTGGGCTTCAGTTAAAACCTTAATCATCGCCGAGGCGGTCCGCGCGTTCGCATCGCTGGGCGTGGGAATGATCATTATTACCAAGGGGATCGACCTTTCCATCGGGTATGTGGTCTGTCTCTGCGCTTCGGTTGCCGCCTCTTTCGCCCAGGTGCCCACATACGAATCGGCCATTTACTTCGGACATTCGTTCCCACTCATTGTTCCGATTATTACCGGTATTTGCGCCGGCGGCCTGCTCGGTCTTTTTAACGGAGTTCTTGTCGCCTACGGCAAACTTCCTCCGTTCATCGCGACGCTGGGAACCATGTCGATAGCCAGGGGCTTTCAGCTTATCTATACCAAAGCCGCCGTCGTGGGCTCCCTTAACAGCAACTTTAAATCGCTGGCACAAAATTCGATAGGCCCCTCTTTTTTTTCGATTCCCTTCCTGGGGATTTATGTGGTTCTTATCACAATAGTCGTTTGGGTGCTGCTGCGCCACACAAAACAGGGAACGAATTTTTACGCAATCGGCGGCAACGCGCAGGCGGCCAGGGTTTCAGGGATCAATGTTGAGCGGAATCTTCTCTGTGTTTACAGCTACGCGGGTCTTCTGTACGGCATGGCGGGCGTTTTGCTGGCGGGCCGCCTCGGTCTCGCCAACGCGCTAACCGCGAACGGCATGGAGCTTGACGCCATTGCCGCGGTCACCGTTGGCGGCGTATCCCAAAACGGCGGCGTCGGGACCGTCAGCGGCATGATCATCGGGGTCTTTACGATGGGCCTTATCAACTATGGGATGAGTTTCCTCTCCATCGACTCGTACTATCAGCTTCTGGTCAAGGGCGGAATCATCATCGCCGCGGTATTCTTCGACATGAAGAAATACGCCCGCCGTGCCTAAAACGGCCCGGCCCGTCCGCAGCATTTACGAATGATAAAAAAAGGCCGCCTTCCCGGCGGCTTTTTTTTATCCGGGCCCTCATTGCCCGGCGCCTGTTATCTGGTGTATGCCGGCGGCTTCCAGCGCGATAAGGTCTTTTGGGCCGGGGAGAATTACGATTTTTCCAAGCACTTCCAGCGGCTGGGATGTATTTATTTCGGCGGGAAAGTCAATGGCGACAGGAACCGCTCCTTCCATTACCCGGCGGGTATCGTATCCGACAAGAAGATCAAACGAAACGGCATACTCTTCTTCCACGACATTCGCCGCCATGCCTTTCCAGACAACATAACAATCGCGGTACAGCGGCGGCTCGGCGGCCGCTTCCCGGTAGCTGAAAAAATCCTTCAGGGTGTCGAAACCGGGGACTTTGGTATAGGATTTAAGAAGCCGGGCCTTGTTTTTAACCGGAGACGCGGCGTTTGATTCAAGAATGCGGTTCAGATTGTACTTTGCCTTTTCGTCGCGGTATTCGTTAAAAAACACCCGGGCTTCGTCGTAAATGCCGATCACTTCATCTGTGGTAAGTATGTAGCGGTACGTGCCGCCTGTCTCAACGGCGGAAGCTTTTTCTTCATCCGCAAGGACGCTGCCTTCCAGGCCCTCCCTCTCGAACGCCGGTTCCCGGCTGCGCAGGGCGGTAACGGCACCCGTTACAACCGCCGCGCCAAAAAGCGCCGCCAGGGGAATCGCCAGGGTTTTCCACTTGAAAGGCGCGGCCGGGATTGGCGGAAAAAACCGCCTTGCTCTGCCGCCCTGCGTCCACCCGGAAATATTTTCTCCGCCGCCCGATTTCCGTATAAGTTCCAACGCCCGCCGGGCGATTTTGTTTTTTTCGTCAATGTCCTGAACATCAAGATATAGATCCACGGCCCTTTCGGTATCGCCCCGTTTTAAAAAATAAAACGCCAGCCCCAAAAGGGGCCCGCTCTCGCGGAATTTTATGTTTTTCGCCCGGTTGAAATAAGTAAACGATCCGCCCAAATCCCCGGCGTACAGGCAGCACAAACCAAGAATGTGGTAATACTGAAAAGACTCCTGGTGCCGGAACACTTCGGACTCAAGCATTTTGATCGCGGAATCGTATTTTCCCCTCCGCATAAGATCGAGGGCTTTGTTCAGCAGGGGATCGCGCAGCATTATTACAGGCCGTATTTGGCTTTTAGTCTGGATAGTACCAGTTCAATGGCTGAAAGCTCTTCTTCGGATACACTCTCGCCGGATTTGATAAAGCTGTCAAGTTTTGCGGCAAGATCCCGCAGAACAACAAGATCCTCCTGCATGGTATCCCTGGATATTATTTCCGGTCCCGCGCCTGTTTTAATAAGCCGGGAAATTTCCCCCGGTTCTTCGGAAAGGGCGCCGGAAAAACCGTTTTCGTCTCTGGAGGCAAGGACAAGCGTAATGGTTCTTGCCTCACCCGGCTCTACGGCGACAGGCTCGTAATAGTAACAAACCGCCGAATCGCCGACAGAATACGGCAGCAGATTAAAGTTCCGGTCCTGATAAAACGGAGTTTTCCACGGGGCGTCGTTAAGCCGTTTCCAGTTCGCGAAATGCACAAGATCGGGCGCGGTAAGCCCCTCTACCGAGGCGCTGCCCATAAGGCCCGCTTTTGCGCCGCCTGAAACCCAGAAGCTTTCCCCGGAAGCCGGACTTATCTGCGCTTCCGAGGTTATCTGCCGTCTGTCCGTGGAGAAGGGCGTTTCCGTTTCGCCGAGTTCGGTGTCAAGAAGCAGCCGCGCGCCGGCAAGAAAACGCTCTTTGCCCTTGTTTGTAATGGTGATGGTAATTTTAACGCCGTTGGTTAGATTGGATCCTGAGGTCGTTATAAAACTGAAGTCTTCCGTTACCTCCACGATCCTTGAATTAAACACCAAAGACGGCTGCGTTTTTGATCCGCCAAGGGTTGTTTTAAAGCTTGACGTGTCTCCAAGCCGGTAATTCCTGTCGTTAATCTGAACCGCGAGAAAACTTGTCCGGGGATCTTTGTCGGCGAAAAGCGCGACATATTCTTCCCCGGCGATATCCGCCATATAATAAAGCGAAAACCGTCCGATGTTTTCGTTAAGCACCAGACGCACCCTTCCTTCCACAAATTCAGCCGCCCCGAGAGAGGCGGCGAATACCCTGAAAAAAACAAGGAAAAGAAAAGCCGCTTTTTTCATCTTCCTCCCCCCGGGGCATTAAGCCGTTCCACTATGGCATTTCTCAGGGAAAGAATGGTGTTTTGCAGGGAAAGAACCCTAATCTCCGTATCCCGGTTTGTATAGGCCGGAACGGCAGGCTCCCCGCCCTGTTCCAGAAGCGCCGTATTGGCATCTGCGAGACTTGATTCCAGCGAGGAAATTTTCTGTTCCGCTGCGCTCATTTTCAGCCGGAAATCTTCGTTTGAAAGCGCCAGATCGGAAGAGGTGGTATCGCCCTGTAATTCGGCGATTTTCTTTTGATAGGCGGTAATCAGTTGATCATAATTTCTTTCCCTTAACTGATATTCTTCCAGCGTTTTAAGCGATTCTTCATGGGTCCAGTTTAATATGGAAAGCAGTTCGGCCTCAACTTTTTTCTGTTTTATCAAATCCATCCGGTACAGCGACGCCTCGTATTTCGCGCTGTTCGGATAGTTTTCCACAATTCCGGCAAAAACGTTTTCCGCGGTGTCATACTGGCCCAGGGCATACAGACATTCCCCGGCCCAGTACAGCGAGGCAGCCCTGCGGTTTTTGTCGGTTTCCGCCGCCGCGTATCCGGAAAGGATCACCAGGGCGTCTTCGTAACTGCCAAGATAATACAGAATTCTGCCCTGGTGATAGGGCACATCGGGTTTCCCGCCCGGACTGACGGCTTCCAGCCTGTTCAGGGCTTCCCGGGCGTTCCGGTAATTCCCCGCGGATAGTTCCGCGAGACCCGTCCAGTACAGCGCCTCCGGGTAATCTCCGTTATCCGCGCCGATTTTCCCCAGTTCCAAAGCCGCTCCGGCAAAGTTTCCGTTCCCGTAAAGCCGCAGCCCCCGTTCAAGGGCCCCGGTTTCGGGCGGAGACGCCGGACTCTGCGCGAAACCCAAAACGCACAGAAAGCCCAGGAGAAAAAGAAAAGACGCCTTTTGTTTCATCAAATAAACTCCGGAACCCAAAAAAGGACTCTCCCTGAATTTCGGTAAAAAAATACCCGGACTGTACAGGGAATACTTGTATTCCACCCGGCTTTCCTGTATGATAGCCTCCCCGCCCCCACTTGTAAAGAACCGTAAAATTGGTATAATAAGATGGCTGTGGAACCGGAAAAATCCGTTAAGGGGCTCATTCAGAAAGCCTATGACAGTCTGAAGTCCTCCGATTCAGACGGCGCGAAAAAGGCTTTGGAAAGCGCCCTAAAGATTGATTTTGAGGATCCTGAGCTGGAATTCGCGCTAAAATGTCTTTCGTGGTGGCAGGAACGTCTTCAAAATCCCGGATTTCAGTCGGGAAGGGATCGCCAGGAGAATTCCTACGAAAGAGGGGGGGTCATACTTTCCCAGTGGAAGAGCTTTTACAGTTTCCTGGATCGCATAGGCGGGCATGAAACCTACGATACCTGCCTTTACGCGGTAAAACATTTTGTGTTTTCTTCCGCGCTGACGTTTTTTGAGGACTTGCTGGGCGAAGGGGAAAACCAGCATGATCCGGGGCTCCTGCTCATGGTCGGCCGCTGTTACAAAGGCGTCGGGGACTACGACCAGGCGCTAAGGTATCTTGAACAGGCCGTCCGCTTTAAACGGGAAGACAGCGAAACGCTTTCCGAATTGGCCGACGTTAACGCCCTGCTGGAAGAAAACAGGGCGGCCAAGGCCCTGTTTCGAGAGGCTTTTTTCCTTGAACCGCGGAAAATTGAACTGCGGAACATGGAATCGGAGTTGATTCTCCGCCTGGCGGACCGGGTGCGGGGGCTGGGCTTTACGGGCGCTGAACTTCTTGAATGGATGCCGGTTTACGGCTCCATTTACGGGGTTTTCTCGGTTAAGCGGGAACTAAAACTCGCGGAGCTTGGGAAGCTCAAACAGACGATCTTTTCGCTGGAAAATGAGGTGCGCATTTCCCCGGAAAAACGTTTTTTGACGCCCAGGCTTATCAACAGGTATCTGTGGCTTATTGACCACCTGGAAAGTTCGGGCGGGGATCCGTCACTTATAGAAGAGATTATGCTGAAGATTAAACTGGCCTCTCCGGCTGTGTATGAGCAATACCGGAATTAGCCATTCATTGTGAGGAGTTGATAATGTCCGATACAGCGGAACTACAGGCGGCGCAGGCAAGTTTACCGGCCATTTTGAAGACTGTTCAGGAAATGCTGAACGAGGAAAAGTGGACCAGGGCCGCCCTCAGCAATTATTCTACAGGCCAGTTTAAGGAGCTCGACGTTATCCTGAAAGAAGCCCGGGACGCGCGGGTTTATAACGAGCTTAAAAACCTGTGCGACGAACACCTTGTCCACACAAAAAACAGCATCATCGCCCTCTATTTTTCCGGCATGATCGCCTTATCCAGGCAGCTTATTGACGACGCCGTACTGGTTAACCTTGTAACGATATTTGTGGATAACCACAAATGGGGCATTGTCCGCTACCTGTGCGAACGGATTCTCGATCAAGGCGAATCCAAGTTTGCCCTGAGGACCCTGGCGGAATGCTGTAAAAACGAAAACGAAGAAGATCAAATTCTTGGAATATGGGAACGGCTTGTCAAAGTTGACTTTGAAGAAGCGGATATAACAAAGTCCCTGGCAGAACACTATGAAAAACTCGGCAATACGGAAACAGCCGTTGATTACTATAAAAAAGCCCTTCACCGTTATATTAACAAACAGCTTTTTACCAATGTGCGGGAAATATGGGGAAAGCTTCTTGAATTTTGTCCGGAAGACATAGATTTTTTCCTGCATGTGGAAAAGCGAATCGCCAAAAACATCAACGAAGAAAAGTCAGTGCTGCTTCTGGAAGACGTGTACGCATCCTGCAAAAAACGCGGCGATATTGATACGGCGATCGGCATCCTCAAGATGATCCTCCAATACGACGAGAAGGATTCTCTTGCCAGAAAGGAAATAGGCGAATGTTTCAAAATAAAATACAAAGACCACAGCCAGCTTGAGGAATGCATCCGCATTTCCAACCTTACCCAAAGCTGGCGCAATGTCCGGGAAGCGATTTCCGATTTTGAAAAGCATATCGCGTTTGACAAGGGGAGTTTTGTTTTTCACCGGACCTGGGGAGTCGGGCGCATAGCGTCAATGCGGGGAGATGAAATTGTCATTGACTTTGCCAAAAAGCGGGAACATTCAATGAAGCTTAAAATGGCGGTCAACGCGCTTCAAACCCTTTCAAAAAACCACATTTGGGTACTTAAAGCGACGCAGAAAAAAGAAAAACTCCATGAACGGGTAAAAAACGAACTGCCCTGGGCGCTTAAAACAGTCATAAAAAGTTTCGGCAATTCCTGCGACATCAAGCGTATAAAAGCGGAGCTTGTCCCCGCGATTCTTTCGGCAAGCGAATGGACCGCCTGGAGCGGCAAAGCCAGGGAAATCCTTAAATCGGACCCGACGTTCGGGGTTAATCCCGGCAACATAGACCTTTTCACGGTACGTGACAGGCCGATCAGCATTGGGGAAAAACTGTACAACGAATTCAAGGCCGAAAAAAGCTTCTTTGACCGTATTGCCACAATCCGGTCGTTTGCCGCTCAAAAAGATGCCGAACTGGATTCGGAATACTTTAATGAAATGTTTGAATACTTTTCCGCCTACCTGCGATCGTACAGCCAGGTAAACGAAACCGTTGTGGCGTCATACCTTTTGGTAAAGGAATTATCCGCCGCCCATCCTCATCTTGATCAGGGAATTACCTTTGATTTTAAGGATTTATTTGACAAAATTGACGATGTACCGCCGCTGTTTCTCGATCTCAAGGACGGAAACCTGAGAGAAGCCTTTCTCAGGCAAATACGGCTTTTTGTGCCCACCTGGCCGGATATTTACGTCAGGCTTTTTCCCTACGCGCTTCTTCCGGTAATTATTTCAAGCCTTGAAAAAGAAGGCTTTGAAGACAAGCTTGGCTTGATGGTTCAGAACTGTTTTGAAAATTACCGGGAACACCGGGAGGCGGTACTGTGGTTTTACAAAAACAGCAGATCGTCGTCGTGGTTTGAAAAGGCCGGTATAAGAACGGAGAAGATTCTTATAACGCTCATTTATATTCTTGACATCAGCTACAGGGACATAGACCTGCACCGCAATACGACGGAAAACCGCAAGGTTAACAAACAGGTGTATACGCTGCTGTTCAAGGAAGGGCTTCTGGAATCTTCCGTCAAGGGCGCGGACAACGATACCATCCTTCGTATATATACCCTGATTGACGATGTCAAAGGGCTTGATCCGGCGGACAAGCTGGCGCTGCGCAGCTTTATTCAGGACAGCGCTCCCGGCTTTAAATTCTCGGGGGAAATAGAAAAGAAAGTTTCCCGGGGTCTTATTGTTACCGCCGCCATGTACGAAGAAAAACAGCGTCAGCTTACCCATCTTATGGATGTGGAAGTCCCGGCCAATTCCAGGGAAATCGCGTTCGCCCTTTCTTTGGGCGACCTTCGTGAAAATGCCGAATACAAGGCGGCCAAGGAAAAACAGGAACTGCTTAATTCCACCGCCGCGAAACTCAAGGAAGAAATTGAAAGGTCGCAAATATTCGATCCGGACACGGTAACGGCCGGCAAGGTTTCTTTCGGAACGACGGTTACCCTCTTAAACGAGGCGGCCGGCAGCAGCGAAGAAAAGTACACGATTTTGGGCCCCTGGGAATCGGATCCTGAAAACCGGATCATTTCGTACCTTTCGCCCTTTGGAAACGCGATTTTAAACAAAAGCGCCGGTGAAAGCTTTACTTTTTCACAAAATGATGAAAAATTGTCCTATACGGTCAAAAAAATTGAAAAAACAGTACTATAATTATCACTAAACGGGGCGGTCCAAAACACCGCTTTTGGCCCGCCCACTGGAGACGTTATGAATTATAAAAGAAAACAGGCCATCTGGGTCTTGGGTTTTGTCTTTTTTTTCTCCGCTTTGCTTCAGGCTCAGAGCGCGCCGAAAGATATAATCGTTTTGGTTGACACGTCTTCCAGCATGAGTTCGTTTTACGCGAATGTTACCAATTACCTTACCGGCCCGTTTTTGGAAGAAAATCTTAATCTGGGCGATACGTTCCACCTTATTTCGTTCTCCGGCAGACCCCGTTTTGAGATTGCCCGGCGGGTTATTGACCTCGGCGACGTACAGACAATAAACGGCCGCATTTTCCTGCTTTATCCCCTTGAACCGGTGTCCGACATTTCTTCCGCCATAGATTACGGGGAACGGTACACGACCGTTATTCCCGCGAACAGGCAGAAAAAGATTTTTGTCGTCAGCGACAGCGACGTAGAAAGCGTGAGGGACTTGATAAGCGCTTCTTCGGCCCGCCTGCAAAACAGCGGCACCACCATACGGTATCTTAAAGTTCCGTTTTCCGCGTCCACAGGAACGGCGCGGATTTCTCCCACATCAGGAAACGCCGCTCCCGCTCCGGGCCGGGGCACAGGCCCGGCAGGGACGGTCCCGGCCGGCACAGGTTCACCGGCCGCGACCGCCGGGGATTCCGGCCAGGAAGCGGTTTCGGCCTCCCCGGCAATTCCCCCGGCTTCAGACGCACCGGCGGACCTGAGGGAAACGCCCGGCGGCGGTTTACCCGAAGCGGTTGTCGTTGTTCCGGGCGGGGCCGCGCCGGGCGGGACTACCGGGGAATCTCCCGGCGGAACCGGCGGCTCTTTTGACGAGAGGGAGACGGCCGGCACAAGTACCGCGGGAGCGGATTTCGGCGGCTTTGTTTCTTCCCTGCCCCTGCCCGTCCTGATTGCCATCGGCGTACTCATACTGCTCGTTTTTGGCTTTATCATCGTTATGATGGTGAGAAACCTCAGCTCATCCCCGGGGAGGGTAATGGCTTCCGCGACCGGCATAGATCAGTCGGCCGCCCGTAACGCGGAACTTTTGAACAGCTTTGCCAGCAGCAACAAGGCGGCGTCCCGAAGCAATCCCCACAGGCGCTATAACCGGGACGATCCGAACCAGTTCCTTTCAGGTCCGTCCATGCTGAATTTGTTTGTAGAAGATCAGAATACCGCCATCGGAAGGCGGAACGTTCATACGCTCAAAGCGGGAAGCAAATACACTGTCGGCGGCGGCGGTTCGGATTTTCTTATTTTCCTCGTACCCATACCGCCCAAAATAGGCGAACTTCGTTTTGACGGAACAAACTGTACGTTTATTCCGCTTAAATCCAAATATTTCCCCGACATCGAATCCCGGCAGGTTCCGGAATGTATCGGCAAAGTAATCCGGATAATCTCGGATAAAAATTACGAGCTGTTTTTCCACTTTGAGCGTTACCGGGATCCGCTGATTGCCCTGAACCAGCTCCTGCATTCAATAAACGTTCCGGAAAAGTAAGCCGCGCCGCTAGTGCTGATTAGCCACAAGTTAATCAGCGTTACCCTAGCGCAGATCAAACGGCTTTAACAGTTTATCTACCTCGACCGGTTTGCCGTTTTCGTCGTCAACCGTTACCTTTGAAAAAACCCAGCCGCCGACTCCGGCGGGATCCGTTCCGGCGGCGATAAACGGCGACGGATTTAACACAAAGACAATGTCCTTGTCGTTTGTAGCCATATCCTTCGCCCATTCAAACATATTGCCGTCTCCCAGAATTACCCCGTAATGATCCATTGCCCCGTGATAACCGATGTTGTTCCGTTTCAGTTTTACGATTTGTTCGTATGATTCAAGGGGCGTCGCTTCCCCGGAGTATTGCGGCTGTTCCCCGCCCAGTTTTGTTCCCACCATGATCTTCCCCTCATAAACGGCAAAGTTGGGAGGCAGCCGTCCGGGATCAAGCCCCGCGGTGATGAAAGGGCCTGAGTCAAATTCCAGCGCCACGTCAAAGCGCGGGCTTTCGGAGTAACTTTTACTCCAGATAAACCGCGCGCTGTTATCCGGGGCCTCCAGCGCCCAGCCGCCGTTTTGGCCGTAAGGCGTAACTGAGCCGGGTATTTGTTTAAGAACGCTGTCGAACGATTTCACCGAACCGGTTCCCACAACGTCAAGCTTCCCGCAGGAAACAATTCCCGCCGCGGTAATGAGGGCAAGCACAGAAAATATCATCCTCATGTCGCAACTCCTTTTCTACCGCGCCTTGAAGCGTTTCAGGCGCAGCGCGTTTGTCAGTACCGACACGGAGCTCATGCTCATCGCGGCGGCGGCGAAAATCGGGTTGAGCAGCGGGCCGCCAAAAAGGTACAGAATGCCGGCGGCAACGGGGATACCAAGCACATTGTAGCCGAATGCCCAAAAAAGGTTTTGCTTTATGGTGCGGATTGTCCGCTTGCTCAAATTTATCGCCGTGGGAACGTCCATTAAATCGGAGCGCATCAACACAATATCGGCGCTCTCCATGGCCACGTCCGTCCCGCTGCCTATGGCGATGCCGATGTCCGCCTGAACCAGGGCCGGGGCGTCGTTAATGCCGTCGCCGACCATGGCTACGATTTTGCGTCCGGGCGGGTGTCTGCCGCCGCCGCCCGCACCGGGCGCATTCTGCAATTTCTTCACTTCGGCGGATTTGTCCCGCGGCAGCACTTCCGAAAGCACCCGGCCGATCCCCGCCTGACTTGCGATTGCGGCGGCGGTTTTTTTATTGTCCCCGGTGATCATGACAACCTCAATTCCCATTGCGATGAGTTTTTCAATGGCCGTCTTGCTGGAAGGTTTAAGAACGTCGGCCACCGCCACAATCCCCGCCGCCCTGCCGTCCAGGGCGACATACATCGGGGTTTTTCCTTCCCCCGCCAGCCGGTCTGAATCGGCTTCCAGTTCGGAAAGGGAAACGCGCTGTTCATCCATTAACTTGCGGTTTCCGGCAAGAACGGTTATCCCCTTGACAAGGGCCGTGATGCCCCGGCCGGTAACGGCGCGGAATTGTTCCGTCCTGAAAATTTCCAGCCCCCTGTCCCGCGCTCCCCGTACAACCGCCTGCCCCAGCGGATGCTCGGATCCTTCCTCGGCGGAAGCGGTTAACCGCAGCAGTATGTCTTCCGGTCCGGCGGCGGAGTTTCCGTCCGGCGGAAAATCTCCAGGCGGATACGCGGAAGACACGACAACGTCGGTAACATGGGGCTTCCCTTCGGTAATGGTTCCGGTTTTATCAAACACGATGACCTTGATCTTGTGGGCGGTTTCCAGCGCCTCTCCGCCTTTAATCAAGATACCGTTTTCCGCGCCTTTGCCGGTTCCCACCATAATCGCCGTGGGCGTAGCAAGACCGAGGGCGCAGGGGCAGGCGATGACCAGGACTGAAATAAAAATGGTAAGGGAAAATTCCAGCGCCGGCTTTCCCGGGGGAAGCGTGACAATTCCGGCGGAGGCCGAAACAAACCACAGAATGCCCGCGGCCAGCGCGATAAGGCAGACAATGGGGACAAAATAACCGGATACAATGTCCGCAAGCTGCGCGATGGGGGCTTTGGAACCCTGTGCGTCTTCCACCAGCTTGATAATCTGGGCCAGCGCCGTATCGCTTCCCACCTTGGTCGCTTTAAACCGGATAAGGCCGTTGGCGTTGATTGTCGCGCCATAGACCATGTCGCCCTGTTTCTTGTCCACCGGCATGCTTTCCCCGGTAAGCATGGACTCGTCTATGGCGGTCTCTCCTTCTGTTACAAGGCCGTCAACAGGGATCTTGCCGCCGGGCCTTACCACGATAATGTCGCCGGGGACAACCTCGTCAATGGCGATTTCCTTTTCCACAGTTCCCCCCGAACCGTCGTCCTCGATAATGATCGCCGTTTTGGGCGCGAGCCCCATAAGCTTTTTGATCGCTTCGCTTGTTCTTCCCCTGGACACCGCCTCAAGAGACTTGCCAAGGAGGATTAAGGCGATGATCACGCCGGCCGTTTCAAAATACAGGGCGTCAACCGCCATGAAGTTTCCTCCGGCGATCTGGAACAGATTGTACATACTGTACGCTACCGCCGCCGTAGTCCCGACGGCGATAAGCGAATCCATATTGGGGCTCAGGTGGAGCAGGTTTTTGAAACCCACCGTATAGAAGCGATTGCCCGCGATGATGATGGGAATAACCAGCGCCAATTCCACAAGGCCGTAAATAAGGGGAAAGTTCATCGGAGAAAGGGCTTTGGGGAAAGGCAGCGTAAACAGCTTGATCATGGGAACCATCGCGATATACAGCAGCGGCAGTCCGAATGAAACGGCGACAATAAATTTTATCCAGAGAATTTTTATTTCTTTTTCCTTCCGCAGCCTGTCTTCGTCAACGGCCCCTTTCCCGGAAAAATCCAGAGCCGTATACCCGGCTTTTTCTACCGCGTTCCTGATTGCCGACAAACGCAGAATATGCGGATCGTAGTGTACCGTCGCCTTTTCCGTCGCGAGGTTTACCGAGGCGGTTTGTACCCCCTCAAGCCTGCCGATCGCTTTTTCCACCCTGGCCGAACATGCCGCGCAGGTCATACCGCCGATGGGCAGTGTTGCCGTTTCCATAACTAACCCCTTTTCCATCTGGCAAAAATGGCTTTCGCTTCCTTTAGAAAATCTTTTGAAATGGTAATCGTGGTGTCCGTTACCGTTTTATTTGCCGGAAAAACCGGTACGGGATTGCAGCCGCCGGAACGCCGTTCCACCTGGCTCATCCTGAAACGGTTGCCGCAGTTCTGGCAGACCAGTACCGTACCCTGCTGTTTGTAAAAACCGCGCCCCGATCCGTAACAGACCTGGCAGGTGTTAAACGCCGTCCGTATCGTACCGTCCGGCGCCCGTACCGCCAGCACCTCGAGCCGGGTTCCTTCAATGTCAACCGGAAAGAAAACGGCGTTTTCCGTAATTTCCGCTGTCCGGATAACCAGGTCGGTATCGGCAATGGCCGGCTTCACCACATTTAAAGCGCCGGTCTGCCCATACAGCGGGGAGAGCGCAAACATACATACAACAGAACATAAAACGCTTTTCATAACAACTCCTTCATAATTGGACTTCCGCCTTGTCCGCCTTCATGGTTTCCTCCTACGACACCGCGCCGCAGCAGCCTCCGGCGGCGGAAGCGGTGTCTTCAAAGTACGCCTCGGGATAAACCATCGTTTCGTGGCCGGAAACTTCCGTCCGTATTTCCTCAATGTCCACGCTGCCCAAATCGTCCACTGTTTTTACAAATCCGTAAAACACATTGTCGGCGGTTGAAAAATCAAAATCGCCGGCGGGTATAAACCTGATAACATTGTCCCCCTGTTCCATGTTGAACCGGGAATAATACGCGGGAAAAACAAGGCCGCTGTTTCCCGGATCAAGGGAATCGTTGTTGATGGTCCACTCAACCTGAATTCCTTTCTGTACGACGATAACGGCGGGGTCTATGCCGTCGTCCCGCAGATTGATTTTCACGGCCTGGAAATTTCCGGCAACTTCCGCAAGGGCTATCCTGTCCGTGGGGATGAGTACCCCCGCAGGAACCGGGCCGGGGCCCGCGCCGGCGGCATCTGCCGCGGCGCCTTCGGCGACAACGGTAATGGAACTTCGGATCATCCCCATCCAGCAGGAATAGGGAAACCGGCCCGCTTTTTCCGGGTTAAACTCAATTACATTTTCCCCCGGCGTAAAACGGTGTTCAATACCGTATTCCCGGATAATCATCCGATTGTTGCATCCGTTAATGCTCCCTTGAGGCGCGTTGATGATCCACTTGACCGGGATCCCCCGCTGTACGGTGATCGCCGGATACCGCCCGCCGCTCAAGGCGCTGTTAACCGTCTGTACGCCGTTTTCGATTACCGGGAGGGAACCGGCGGCGGCGGCCGCGGCGTTCCGCCGGGACACGGCGGGACCGTCCGGGGCGAATATGGCTGTTATGGAATCGGCAAAATTGAAATGAAATCCCGCAAGCGACCAGCCGTTTGAAAACATGGTAAGCCCCAAAACCGCCACGAGGACCGCCCCCGCTTTTGCCGCCTTCGCGGTAAGAGCGGGGGCGTTCGTCAGCAGGGAACTCAAGGCGCCGATACCGAACATAAACGGAACGGTTCCCATGCTGAACAGGAACATTGAAACGCCCCCGGCAATGGGGCTGCCGGTAGACAGGGCGTACAGCTGCATGGCCTGCAGGGGCCCGCAGGGCATAAGGCCGTTAAGGAGACCGACAACAAGCGGCCGCCCTCCGCCCCGGTTTTGCCCGTCGTTTTTCCGCGTAAAAATTTTCGGCATGTGCAGGGAAAAACGCCGCAGGGCGGGAAAAATGCCGAGCATGTTGATCCCCATAATCACCATAAACACTCCGGCGGCAAGCTGGAGTATCCCCTGAAACCGCCCCGATACGGTAAGCACGGAGCCCGCCGCCCCGACGATGATCCCCACAACGGTGTACGAAACAACCCGGCCGGAGTTGTAGAGGACAGCGGGAACAAGCGCGGCGGCGCGGGCCGGGCGTTCCCCCGCTGCGCCCGGCAGACACTGGGAAAGGTTGATGCCCCCGCACATGGCGGCACAGTGCAGCGACGTGACAAGGCCGATAACAAAAAGCATCCCGTACCCCATGCCCGCCTGGGCAAGGGGTACGGCGGCAAAGCCGGCCACCCCTGATCGCCGCAAAAGCGCGTACAGGGCGAAGACGACGATCAACGCCCCGGCCGCCCGCGCCGCCGCCGGAAGCGGTTTCCGGCCGCCTTCTTCAAGCACCCGGTACCCCAGCGCCTCAATCACGCGGATGATTTCCCGGCGGCTGATAACGGACTCATTACAGGTAACCGACGCCGTACCGTTGACATAGCTGACCAGAACCTCCCTGATCCCGGCGGTGTTTTTCAGCTTTTTCTCAATCCGGTTTTGGCAGTTTACGCAGGTCATTCCGCCAATGCCGAAAACCACGTTTTTGTCATTCCCTGTTTTCATCGCCCGTCTCCTCCCCGTTACCGCCTGAAAATATCGCATGGGATTATGTCGGAATTATGTCCGAAACCAACACAACCAATGCACGAAGATACCCGCCCAGTAACCGTGCGCGAAACATTGAGCGCGTCTTTCGGCAACGGTAACGCGGCGTAGGCCCAGCGGAGGCTGCTGTTACGGCAAAGGCCAAAGGGCCGCCGCCCGTGCCCCGCCCAGAAACCGTGCGCGAAACATTGAGCGCGTCTTTCGGCAACGGTAACACGGCGTAGGCCCCGTAAATGTCACAGTACCCGATAAAAGCCGAAGGGCCGCCAGGC
>JAIRWM010000069.1 GCA_031268975.1 Treponema sp.
CTTACCGTACTGGTATTCGGCGTCGCGCTTTACGGCCTTTCAAAAGTCATTGTTGACAATTCACTGGTCGAGTTTTTCCGGTCCGATACGGACGTAAGCCGATCCGACCGTTTTATCCGCGAGCGTTTCGGCGGGTCAAAGCAGCTCACCCTGTCGGTAGAAGCGGACAGCGCCGAAATACTGTTGAGTCCCGAAGTGTTAAAAGCCGTAGACGGTTTGTCCGTGTATCTTACCGAGAAGGTGCCGCTTGTCGGTAAGGTTATGGGCTTTACCGACATGATAAAACGGATGAACCAGATCTTTAACATTGACGAAAGTCCCGGCGGCCTCCGTCCTTCCGCCGTTTATGCCGGGGAAGGCCAATTCGGCTTTGACGGCGCCGAGGAAAGTTTCGGCTTCGGCTTTGACAGCGTGGCGGAAGATGATTTTGGGTTTGGCGGCTTTGACAACACAGCTTCGGACGGCGCTGCGTATCACGCGGAAGAAAATATGCCTCTCCCGGCCCGCAGTCTTTCCCGATATTCGGCGGCGGATCTTATCGCCCTGCTGGACGCCGCCGCCGGGAAAAACGCGAACATGAGCGCCAACGAACTGGTACGGGAACTCAGGCGGCTCACCAATTACGGCGGATTTTCTTACTACGAAATTCCCTCTGATCCCGCACGTTATGCGAAAGAAAGCAGTGAAGAACTCCAGCGGCTTATCGCCAATTACCTGGTTCTTCTGGCCGGTGAGATTGAAGATTATTCGAACGATCCGCTTGAACCGACCGCCATTAAAACGGCGATACAGATACGCAGTATCTGGCAAAGGGATGTTAATACCGTTGTGGATGAAATTAACAGCTATGTCGCCGCCAATTTTCCCCGGGCAGAGCCGGGGGCTTCGTCCGGCGTTCGGGTAGTTATTGGCGGCAGCGCGGCGGCGGAAGGGGCGCTTTCGGAGTTGATCATATATTCGCAAATCACTTCCCTTGCCGTTTCCATATTGGTTGTGTTTATCATCATCGCCCTTTCCAACCGTTCGATGGTCGCCGGTTTCATAGCCGCCGTTCCCCTGGCGCTGGCGATTCTCTGCAATTTCGCGATCATGGGTTTTCTTGACATAAAAATCAATATGGGAACCGCCCTTATTTCCGGCGTCGCGGTGGGCATCGGCATAGATTACACCATACATTTTATGGAGTTTTTCAAGCACGAGTATCAAGGAGGCGGCGATTTCCTCCGCAGAACATTCCTTGGAAGCGGCAAGGCGATAGTGATTAACGCGCTCTCTGTAGGCGCGGGTTTCGGTGTACTTGCCTTTTCCCAATTCAGAATAATCGCCCAGTTTGGGGCCCTTGTCATGTTCAGCATGTTTATAACCGGCCTTGTAAGCCTTACGGTAATTCCCGCAATGCTTACGATGATAAAACCGAAATTCATTTACGGAGGAAAAGAAAAATGAAACGAATTGCGATGGTAACGGCGGCGCTGCTGGTATGGGGATCTTCCCTGGCAGGCGCCCAGGATGCGAGGGCCATTGTGGAATCGGCGAGGAACCGTATCCAACAGGACACCGTTTCCACCCGATCGCGCATGGTGATTACCGCGAAAAACGGATCAACTACGGAACGGCGTATCGACCAGTATTCCAAAGACGGCCCGAACGGAAGCCGCCTTATTATTGTGTTCCAGAGCCCGGCGAGCGTGGCGGGGACGCGCTTTCTCACCATGGACGCCGCGTCGGGCGGGGAGGACCGCTGGATATTCCTGCCAAGTCTCGGCAAGGTCAGGCGCGTCGCCGCGTCCGAAGGTTCCGGCAGTTTTATGGGGACGGATTTTTCTTACGACGATATATCCATTCCCGACAGAGACACAGATCTTGACACCCACACGCTTCTGCGCGAGGAAACGCTCGACGGCGCCGCCTGCCATGTGATTCAGTCATCTGCCAAAGCGCCGGACTATCAATACTCAAAAATGATCTCGTGGATAGACAAGCAGAGCTATGTCCTGTACAAGGCCGAAATGTACGACCGCAGGGGAACGCTGGTAAAACGCATGGGGTTTTCCAATTTCAAAACGGTACAGGACAGGCTTACGGCTACGCAGACCACGGTCTCCACGGTGGCCGCCGGAACTTCAACAACCCTTTACGTGGAAATCATAAAGTATGACGATCCCATACCGGAAAGCGTTTTTACTACCGCGTATCTTGAAACCGGAAGGGCGCGATGAAAGCGTCATCCATGACGATGCGGTTTACATTGGTAAGCCGCACATTACCGCGGCGGCGCATCCACGCGCCGCTTGCGACTTTCTGGCTGTTGTTTTTTACCGCGTTGTCTCTACCCGCCCAGAATTTTGGTTTTGATGATGAAGACGCGCCTGAGTCAGGCGGTATTGTTCCCGCCGTTTCGGTAAGCGGCGAAGTAAAGGCGGCGCTTTTGGGTTATGCGAATGATTTTTCCAAGGGCGCCAACAGCACAAGGTTAGGCGATATATTTTCCGGCAGACTCAATTTTACGGCTTCAAACTCATTTGCCGAAGGAGCTGTCAACCTGAAGCTTACCCCCTCGGATTCCCCGGTTACTGTTGATGAAGCGTATGTCAGGGCGTATTACGGCAGGTTTGACATTGAAGGCGGCTTGCGGAAACTTACCTGGGGCAAGGCCGACAGCTTCGGCCCCCTTGACGTGATCAATCCCCTTGATTATACCAATCTGTCCGAGATGGACGCGGGGAACATTATGAAACTTAAAATCGCCCGCCCGCTTGTCCACGCTTCCCTGCGTCTGGGACAATTTTCAAAAGTGGAAGCGGTTTTCGTTCCCGCCTTTGAACCACAACGTTTCGCTTCAACCGGGCGCTGGACACCCGCGCAGCTTACAGCAATTACCGGACAATTGGTACAGACGGCAAACGCCCCCGTAAAGCAATACACCGCAGCCGTACTGGAAAACAAAATGTCCGCCATGCTTGCCGGGAAGGATACCATCGATCATTTTCAGACGGGGCTGCGCTTTACCACAACCCTCGGGTCGTCAGACATCGGCGCGCAGTATTATTACGGCCGTCTGCCAAGGCCGGCCATAGGTATGACGGGATTTTTAGCAAGCCTGCCCGGTGTTCTCGGTTCATTAAGTACCGCCGCGAATGAAGCCGCTGTCAATACCGCGCTGGCATCTCTGGTTCCGCCTGATGTTTCCTATAACCCCTATCATCAAATCGGCGTTGATTATGCCCGGGTGATAGCCGGGTTTAACGTCCGGGCCGAATTTGCCGCGAACATAACGGAAGACCTTTCCGGCGATGACGGCGGGATATACAATCCC
>JAIRWM010000094.1 GCA_031268975.1 Treponema sp.
TTCATCTGCCGGCCGGATGCGTTCATCTGCCGGCCGGATGCGTTCATCTGCCGGCCGGATGCGTTCATCTGCCGGCCGGATACGTTCATCTGCCGGCCGGACGCGCTCATCTGCCGGCCGGATGCGTTCGTCTGCCGGCCGGATGCGTTCATCGGGGCGTTACAATCACCACCCGCTTGTGGTTGGGGCCATATGCGGCCCTGTTTCCGTTTGCCGCCGTCACCGCGCCGACGCCCCACGCGGCTGTATAGCCGGCCACGGCGCCCGGGGAGGCTACCGTAATGGTAACCGTGGTTCCCGCGCCGTCGGCGAAGCCGGTGTCGCTGAATAGACACGCGCGGCCCGGGGCGGGCGGCGCCTCGGGGAGGCTGAGCGCGGCAAGCGCGCTACAGCCCTTGAAGGCGTTAGTGCCGATATGTACCGCCCGCGGGAGGCTCACCGTGGCCAGGGCGGTACAGCCTTCGAAGGCGTTTTTGCCGATCTGCGCCGCCGCCGGGAGGCTGAGCTCTGTCAGGGCGCGGCAGCTTTCGAAGGCGCCCCCGCCGACTTCCCGCGCCAGCGGGAGGCGTATCGCGGCCAGGTCGACACAGGCCTTGAAGGCGCCCTCGCCGATATGTACCGCCAGTGGGAGGCTGAGCGCGGCAAGGGCGTGACACTCCTCGAAGGCGTTATTGCCGATCTCTTGCGCCCGCGGGAGGCGTACCGAAACCATGTTGTAACAATTCCGGAAGGCGCCTTCCTTGACGCTTTCGACATCGGGAAAGCTTGCCCGGACGAGGAAGCGGCCGCAGAAGGCGCCCGGGCCGACGGCGGTTATGCCGGGCAGCTTGACGCTGCCGGATGCCGAAGGGTAGGAGATAAGGGTTTCTCCGGTTTTGGAGAGCAGCATGGTATGATCGTCACTGTGTTTGTAGCGGGGATTATCCCCGTCAACGGTGATGTCCGTTAAACCGAAGCACTCGGCAAAGGCGCCGGCGCCGATGCTGGTCAGGCCCGCCGGGAGAAAGAGCCTTTTCAGGCGCCAACAGTTGGCGAAGGCGCCTTCCCCGATGCGTACCGCCGCCGGGAGGCTTATCGCCTCCAGGCCGTTGTACCGAAAGGCGTCTTTCCCGATGCGCTCTGCCAGCGGGAGGCTTATCGCCTTTAGGGCGCAGCTCGCGAAGGCGCTCTCGCCGACCTCCAGCGCCCGCGGAAGGCTGAGCGCGGCCAGGGCGTAGGAGATCTCGAAGACTTTCTTGCCGATCTTCACCGCCAGAGGGAGGCTGAGGGCGGCAAGCGCGGTACAGCTCGCGAAGGCGCCGTCGCCGACCTCCAGCGCCCGCGGAAGGCTGAGCGCGGCCAGGGCTTCGCAGCCCCAAAAGGCATAGTTGCCGATTCCGGATGCCCGCGGGAGGCTGAGCGTGGTCAGGGCGGAGCAGCCCCCAAAGGCGCCTGCGCCGATGCGGGACGCCGCGGGGAGGCTTACCGAGCGCAGGGCGCTGCAGCCCTTAAAGGCGCCTCGTCCGACGGAGGTTATGCCGGGCAGGGTTACGCTGCCACAGGCGGAGGGGTAGGCGAGAAGGACTTTTCCGGTTTTGGAGAGCAGCATCTTGTGATCGTCACTGTGTTTATAGCGGGGGTTGTCCCCGCCAACGGTGATGTCCGTTAAGGCGGTGCACCCGGCAAAGAGGCTGCCGCCGATGGTTACCAGGCCCGCCGGGAGGCTCACCCGGGTCAGGGAGCTGCAGTCGCAGAAGGCATAATCGCCGATGCCGGATACCCGCGGGATCTCCACCCGGGCCAGGGCGCCGCACTTTTCAAAGGCGCTCTCGCCGACCTCCGCCGCCTGCGGGAAGCTTGCCTCGACAAGAGCGGTACACTCGTAGAAGGCTTCCGTGCCGATGGAGCGCGCCCGCGGGAGGCTCACCGTTTCCAGGGTGCTGGAGCTGTAGAAGGCGCTCTCGCCGACCTCCAGCGCCTGCGGGAGGCTGAGCGTTTTCGCGTGGCAGCAGAAGAAGGCTTCCTTGCCGATGTGCTGCGCCCGCGGGAAGTCCACCCGGGTCAGGGCGAAACAGTGCTGGAAGGCGTAATCGCCGATGGAAAGCGCCCGCGGGAAGTCCGCCCGGGCCAGGTTTTTGCAGTCGTAGAAGGCGTCGCTCCCGATGGTTTGGACCCGTTCGCCTGAAATGTACCTGAGGTTCTCGAAGCATCTGAAGCGGCCCTCCGCGAGGCCGGCGCCCCTGCGGCGCACGCCCGCCTTGATGGCCGTTACCGTGCGGGGAAGGATCAGGGACACGATGAATTGTTCCCCGGTGCCGGCCGTGCCGGGGTCAAACTCCGCGCCGCCCGGCGTACAGGCGGAAAGGTCCAGGGCAACGTACCTGCCGGCGCTCTGTATCGCGGCAAGGAGGTCCGTCCAGCCGTTTCCCCCGGTATCCGCGAGGGTAAGCGTTACCGCCAGCGGAACGGGGGCCGCGGCGCGGTGGCCGCCTCTGACGGCGGAGAGGAAGGCGGCAGCCTCGGCAACGGAGGCAAACGGCGGCACGGCGGCGGCCGGCTTTTTATCGGTTATGGCCATATCACTACTCCTTTGAAACGGCGCTTACGCGCCGCGTCAATCGGAAGTGTTACATCGTAACACACTGCTCCTGTTGAATCTGCCCCGGAAGCGGCAGCCTCAAAAAAACACACGCATGTCCCAGTATCGGCATTTGGTACCGCTTGTTTTACCCACGGATACCAGCCACGCGAAGCTGCCGCGCCCGCGCCGGGGACAGTTGACGTTCAACAGTCCCCCGTGTTACCGTAACCCGGTACCCACGGGGCCGGGCTCCCGCCGGGTTCCAGGGAAGCACTGATTAGCCACAAGTTAATCAGCGTTACCCCAGGGCGCGTAGCTCAGCTGGTTAGAGCGCCACGTTTACACCGTGGATGTCCGGGGTTCGAATCCCTGCGCGCCCAGTGAATTCCCCTGTGGAGGGAGTGGGCAGGGATTCGAACCGAAACGCCTGCCGACCAACGGGAGGAAGAGGCGCCACGGATGGCGCCGGAAGGGCGTGAGGCGGCCTGGAGGGAGCGGACAGGATGGACGCGACCGGAAGGCGAATCCCTGCGTGCCCGGTGAAAAGAGGTACTTTTGGAAGAAAGTATTACCATAGTTCTGGACAACAACGACGTTCTCTCCGGCGTCTGCGGAGCGAATGACGGAAACCTCAAGGTAATTGCCGGTTCTCTGGGGGGGCGCATAGCCGCCAGAGGCAATGAAATCAGCATTTCAGGGGTGGATAAAACCGGGGTCAGGCTGTTTAAGACGGTAATGGACAGGCTGGTTCGGGCGGTACGGGCGGGTGAGTATCCGTCAACAGAGTATGTGCGGGCGTTAACCGGCGACTTTCTCGGATACGAAATTCCCGGAAACGCTCCCGAAGCGGACGGCGGTTCCGTCAAAGCCGGTTCCGGGAAGGCCGATCTGCTCCGGGACAATCTTATTCAAATTCCCCAGGGTTTTACAAAAGTGTTTCCGCGCAGCCGGAATCAGGCGTTGTATGTAGAGGGAATGCGGAGCCACGACATAAGTTTTTGCGTGGGGCCCGCGGGAACCGGTAAAACGTATCTGGCAATCGCCGAGGCCCTGCGTCTTGTGCTTTCAAAAAAAATGCGGAAGCTTGTGTTGACCCGTCCTGTGGTCGAAGCGGGAGAGAGCCTCGGCTATCTTCCCGGGGATCTTGCCCAAAAAATAAATCCGTACCTTCGTCCCCTGTACGACGCCATGGAAGCCCTTGTCCCCTACGAAGCGGTCCGCCGCATGGAAGACACCCGCGCCATTGAGGTTGCCCCGCTGGCGTATATGCGGGGCAGAAGCCTTAACGACTGCGTAATTATTCTTGACGAAGCCCAGAACACCACCCGCGAACAAATGAAGATGTTTCTTACCCGCATCGGTCAGGGCGCGCGTGCGGTAATTACCGGGGACACAACCCAGATCGATCTGCCGAAGCGGATTGAATCGGGATTGATTCACGCCCTTTCGATCCTTTCAAATGTTGAAGGGATATATTTCGCCTACCTGCATACCGGAGATGTCGTGCGTAATCCGCTTATAAAAAAGATCATTGAAGCCTATGACCGTGAAACGGAACGTTCCGCGGGGAGAAAACCTTCATGAAAGAGAAATCCAGTTTTAAAACCGGCTTTAAGCTTCCCGTTGTACGGCGCGAACCGGCAATAGCTTCCATCCTGACGTTTGTTGTTACCGCCCTGGTAATTATTTTACTGGGCCGGGGCAGCAGGGTGGACGTTGGGGAATTTGAAGCGGGTAAAGTCGCCGACCGGGACGTAATTTCGGATCAGCCTGTTTCCTACATAGACCGGGAAGCTACAAGGCTCCGTATGGAAGCCCAGGAACATCTTGTTCCCGCGGTGTTTAAGTATTCCCTTCCGGTGAATCAGGATATAAAAAATTCCTACGAACGGTTTTCCCTTTTTTCCCGGGAACTTTTTTCTTCCGGCGTTTCGCCTGAAAATTACAAACTCAGAGTACAGTCTGAATTTCCCGGACTTGTACAGCCGGAAGTTCTTGAGACGCTTTTTGGGGATCAGGATCGCGTTGATTCTTTAACGAAAGGTCTTTCCGTTCTCGATTTTTTTATTGAATCCGGTATTTTTGATCTGTCGGATTCGGCCCTCGTTCTGTATAACCCCGATACCGCGGAACTGCTTCACAACTACGGGTCCAGGCTTGAACGGGAACGGATAGATTACGGCAAAGTGATTACCCCGGACAGGTTTCCCGCGGCTTTTTCCCGGTATTGTGAAGAACAGCGGTTTTCCCGCGAATTCAGGGAAGGCGCGGGAGGGATTATTCTTGCCGTGCTTCGGGAAAATGTTTTCTTTTCCCAGGAAGATACGGATCTGAGGCTTGCCGAAGTGCGGCGCCGGATTCAGCCGGTGTACCGCTATATCGAGCGGGGAGAAAAAATAATCCGCCGTGGTTTTATTGTAACCGAAGGGGAAATGGAACAGCTTGCCGCTCTGGATTTGTCCCTTTCCCGCCGCGATCCAAGGCTTATTGCCGGACAGGCGCTGATCCTTTTTTTGGTTTACGGGCTTATCATTTTTCTTTTGGGGAAACGTTCGGCCGGAAGGATCCTTTCAAAACGCGAATGTTATATGATGATCATCCTGACCGCCGGATATCTCATTGGTTCGGCGGCGGCGAAATACCTGGTAAGGCTTCCGGACAATTTTCCGCTTTCGCTGATCCTTCCTACGGCCCTTGTTGTTATGCTTCCCGGCATACTTGTCGGTTTTCCCGCCGCGGTTGTCAGCGCCCTGGTTCTTCCGCTGGGGGCGTTCCTTTCAGACTCGTTTGACGTTTCCGCGTATGTTCTTGCCCTGGCTTCCGGCATGGCGGCGGCGTTCGCCCTTCAAAACGCGGAAAAGCGCATGGACCTTGTCAAGACGGGGCTTTTTGTAGCCGCCGTCAATGTTCTTTCCGCCCTTGCCGTACTTCTTTTACGGCAGGCGCAGGCGCCGGATTATCCGCCGGTTTTGTTTTGGGCGGCCTTTAACGGTGTCGCGTCGGGAATGCTTGTCCTGGGTATACTCCCGGTTACAGAGCAGGCGCTTAACGCGGCGACGCCGTTCAGGCTGATAGAACTTTCCGATCTTAACTCTCCCGTTTTAAAGCGGCTTTTCAATACCGCGCCGGGAACGTACAGCCATTCCCTTATGGTGGCCAACCTCGCGGAATCGGCGTGTCAGGAAATAGGCGCGAACGCCCTTTTGGCCCGGGTGGGCGCTTATTATCACGATATCGGCAAAATGGATCAAAGCGAATACTTTGTCGAGAATCAGACAAACTACAACAAGCACAAAGACATTTCGCCCAGGCTTTCGGCGACGGTGATACGGAATCATGTAAAAGTCGGGATTGAAAAAGCCAGGGCGCTGGGGCTTCCCGAAGCGGTAACGGCTTTTATCGCCGAACATCACGGGAATTCCCTTATTACATGGTTCTATAACGAAGCGCTGAAAAAAGAGGGGCAGGTAAACCCCATTGATTTTACCTATCCGGGAAATCCGCCCCGGTCAAGAGAATCGGCCGTCGTCATGCTCGCCGATGTTACCGAAGCGGCGGTGCGTACCCTGAAAAAACCAACCCCGGCGCGGCTTGAAAAATACATCCAGGAACTGTTTGACGTCAAGGTTAAGGGAGGCCAGCTTTCCCAATCCGATCTTACGTTTAAGGATCTTGAAACGATAAAGAACGCCTTTATCAAAGTCCTTACCGGATACTACCATTCGCGGATTGAATACCCCAGGCTGTCGGCCGAAACCCTGAAAGCCGCCGCGTCAGGCAGGCCGGACAAGGCCGGCGCCGTGGACAAATCCGGCGC
>JAIRWM010000128.1 GCA_031268975.1 Treponema sp.
CGTTGTCGGGGTTCGTGTTAAAAGCGACGCCGCCGTTTGTACCCATGAGGTTCCAGGCGACGTTGTTGTCAACCGTATTGGTGCCGATGCCGCCGATGGATCCCACAACCCTGCCGGCATAGTCTGTCGCGGCCTTGACCCAGGGATTAAGGGCCGCGCAGTATGCTATGCTGCTGCTACTGTATGTATCCCCCACGACGCCGCCAACTTCGCTGGTTCCGCTTGCCGTCCCGGTACTGTAGCTGTTCTCTATGCTGCTGTTGGTCTGTATAAGCCCCGCGACGCCGCCGACAGAGCTGTCTCCGCTGACCGTCCCGGTACTGTAGCTGTTCTCTATGCTGCCGCTGCAGCTGCCGCCGCTGCTGTATACCTGCCCCGCGACGCCGCCGACATTGGCGGTTCCGCTGACATTCCCGGTACTGTAGCTGTCCGCTATGCTGCTGCTGCCGCCGGTGTTGCTGCTTACAACCCCCGCGACGCCGCCGACTTCGCTGGTTCCGCTGACCGTCCCGGTACTGTAGCTGTCCGCTATGCTGCTGCTGCCGGCGTCGCTGTATACCTGCCCCGCGACGCCGCCGACATAGTGGGAGGTTCCGCTGACATCCCCGGTACTGTAGCTGTCCGTTATGCTGCTGCTGCTGCCGACGCTGACTACAACCCCCGCGACGCCGCCGACTTCGCTGGTTCCGCAGACCGTCCCGGAACTGTAGCTGTCCTCTATGCTGCTGTTGGTCTGTATAAGCCCCGCGATGCCGCCGACATCGTAATCTCCACTGACATTCCCGGTACTGTAGCTGTCCGTTATGCTGCCGGTGTTTACAAGCCCCGCGATGCCGCCGACACATTCGTCGGTTCCGCTGACATTCCCGGTACTGTAGCTGTCCGCTATACTGCCGATGTCTACAAGCCCCGCGACGCCGCCGACACAGCTGGAGGTTCCGCTGACCGTCCCGGTACTGTAGCTGTCCTTTATGCTGCCGCTGTATACCCACCCCGCGACGCCGCCGACATACCTCTTTCCGCTGACCGTCCCGGTACTGTAGCTGTCCGTTATACTGCCGGTGTCTACAAGCCCCGCGACGCCGCCGACCCAGTTGTCGGTTCCGCTGACCGTCCCGGTACTGTAGCTGTCCGCTATACTGCCGGTGTTTACATACCCCGCGATGCCGCCGACATAGTTCTTTCCTGTTACGTCGACATTCTCAAGGCCGATCTTCTGTATTGCGGCGCCGTTAAGATACCCAAAGAGGCCCTGATAGTCGGCAGCGGGTTCGGTGTTGATGGAAAGGTTGTAAATGACATGGCCCGCCCCGTCAAAAACGCCGCTAAACGGGCGCGAGGGGGAGTATGTCCCTATGGCCGTCCATTCACGGCCGTCAAGGTCAAGGTCCCCCGTCAGGGTAACATATTCGCCGGAGTAAGTGTTTCCGGCGTTGACTTCCTGGGCGAGGTACGCGAGCTGGGCGCCCGTGCTTATGCGCCAGGGGTCCGCCGCGCTGCCGTCGCCGCCGGCAAAGTCGAGGGCTATATTCCCGTTCCGGAGATCGGGCGGCGGCCCGCCGGGGCCGGAACAGGAGGTAAGAGCGGCAAGGAGCGCGAGCGGAAGGAACAGTGATAAACGGAAAAAACTACTTACCGCATGGGGGAGGTACAGGGTAACTTGTTCCTTGCGGCACAGGAAATGACGGAATGCTTTCATGGCAACGCTCTCCCTGTTATAAGCGCGTCCGGCGTCTGCCGGCGGGAGCCGGGCGCGGCCGTGCTCCACGGGGGTAATTGTATCCCCGCACGCAAGAATCTGTCAAGGCAAACTTTACCGCGAAGGTGCCGCGCCCGTGCCCGGGACAGGCGCACGAATACGGAAACTGGCGGGGCCTGTCACCGGGAAGGGCGCGGGCGTGCCCGCGCCCTTCCCGGTGACACCCGCCTTCGCCGTTCCGCTGTGTGCGCCTGTTATATTCTCTCCGGGCGCGGTATCTTCGCCGTTTCGCGGCGCGGGGGGGGGGTGCGCTCCGGGGCGCGGCGTAGGCCCGGCAGAGGTAACGCTTCCCGGTAAGGCCAAAGGGCGCCCGGTAACCGCGCGCGAAACATTGAGCGCGTTTTTCCGGCAATGGCAGCGCGGCGTAGGCCCGGCAATGGCTGCTGTTACGACAAAGGCTGAAAGGCCGCCGCCTCTTCGCCGCGAAGTCGCAGAAGGGAAGGAAGGAGATCACCACGGACAAACGGCATGCGAACCAGAACGCGCCCTCCGCCCTGCGGATACCGCGAAATGGCGGCGCCTGAGAGAATATACCAGGCGCGCACAGAGAAACGGCGCAGGCGGGTGTCACCGTGAAGGGCGCGGGCGTGCCCGCGCCCTTCACGGTGACAGGCCCCGCCAGTACCCTGTTTGCGCGCCTGGCCCAGGCACGGGCGCCGTATCTTCGTGCGCGGTCTTCGTCGGCGGCGATCCGCTCTCCCCTACGCTTCCCCGGCCGCCTCCGGCAGCCCGAAAACCTTGATTCCCTCATCGGGGAATCTTTCTTTTACCCGCGCCACGGCCCGTTCAATGCGCCGGGCTTCTTCTTCTTCACACCAGACGACTATGGCGAAGTTTTCTTCCGGCCAGACGGCGTCCCCCATGCGGGGGCCGGAACTGCCGGTCCCCAGCACGTTGGGATAAAACGTATAGTATTTGCCGGCGCTTTCGTCTTTCATCGCCTCAAGAATATTTTCCTCCACAGAGTGGTTGGCTATTACTTCAATTCGCAGCATGTTTTCCTCCGTTTTGTTGTTCATTCCGCCCCGCCGGAAACGGGAACATTTCCCCGTCTCCCCGCCGCAATGGCTTCCCGTCTGGCTTCCGCCCTGATCCGGCGTTCATCGTCCCGCCTGTTCATTACCGCATAGATTGTCGGCATGAGGAAGAGCGTCATGAGGGTCCCGAAAGAAAGGCCCCCCAGCACGGTTTTGCCGATGGGCGCCACAAGCTCCGAGCCCTCGCCGGGGAAGAACGCCATGGGCACAAGGCCCAAAATGGTGGTAAGCGTCGTCATGAGGATGGGCCGCAGGCGGTTCCCGGCGGCCTCGACGCAGGCTTCCTCCAGCGCGTAGCCGCGCCTGCGCAGCAGGTTGGTGTAGTCTACAAGCACGATGCCGTTGTTGACGATAACGCCGACAAGCACGAGGAGCCCCACGGCGGTTAATATGTTGAAGACCGAAAACGTAATAAGGTAAATCAACACAATGCCGATTACCGAAAGGGGCAGGGTAAATATGATGATAAACGGATCCCTGAACGATTCAAAAAGGCTCGCCATGACCCCGAACACGAGGAACGCGGCCACGACAAGGATCAGCACAAAGTTGATGAACATTTCCATGAAGTCCGCGTTGTCCCCTTCGTACTGGATAACCACGCCGTCTTCCGCCGGAATCTCCGAGGTAACGAGGCTGCGAACCTTGTCTTCCAGCGCGTTAAGCTTTGTCCCCGGTTTTGAGCCGGCGGTAACGTGTATAACCCTGCTCTGGTTTTCCCGGCTAATGGTAAGCGGCCCCGTTCCTTCCCGGTACGAGGCGAAGCTTGACAGGGGCACCCGCCCCGCCGTCTGGCTGTTTATAAAGATGTGATCCAGGGCCGGCCGGGAACTGCGATCCTCTTCGGCAAGGATCAGCACCACGTCGTAATCGTTCCCGCCCGACTTGTACGTGGTGGCGATTACCCCGTCTACGGCGGCTTTTATCTCGTTCCCCACCGTATAGGTGTTGAGCCCCAGATCGTAGAGCTTTTCCCGGTCGATTTCAATTTCAATCTGGGGGAGGCCGTCCTGAAGATCGACGCGGGGTTCGGTGGCTTCGGGAACCCGTTCCCTGAGGAGGGCAACAATTCTGTCGGCTATGACCTTGCCCCTGACCAGGTCGTCGGTACGCAGCACGATGTCAACCGGATTGCCGCCCATGCCGCCGCCGCCGAAGCCTCCGCTGAAGTTAAAGGTTACTCCGGGGAATTCGTTAAAATGCCGCCGCAGCACCGCCTGGATTTCATCGGCGGTAATGGTACGCTTTTCGTAGGGCACGAGGTTGATGCGGAGCGAACCCGAATTGCTTCCGCCGCTGCTGAACATGCCGCCGCCGCCGGAGTTCAGTACGATGCGCTCGTAGGCGGAGCTGTCTATCTCCCGCTCCACGATGGCCTGGAGCTGCCTGAGCCGGGCTTCGGTTTCCGCTATCGGCGTCCCCATGGGAAGGGTCGCGTTAATGGAAACGTTGTTCGCTTCCTGGTTGGGCATAAACACCCAGCCGATTACGGGGACAAGGCAGACGCTGCCGATAAAGAGAACCAGAAGTACGCCGACGACGATTTTCTTGTGCTTGAGGACTTTCCGCACGGCCCTGCGGTACAGGTCGTCGAGGCCCGCGAAAAACGCCTCAAACTTTTTGTCTACGGCGACAAGCAGGGCGCCGATCGGGCCCTTGGCGACAAGGGGTTTCTGCTTCCTGGTAACCAGGGGAAAGTAATGGCTTGAAAGCACCGGTACGAGGATCATCGCCACAAGCAGGGAGATGGTAAGCGAGATAACCACGGTGAACGCGAGGCCCGCGAAAAGTTCGCCGCTCAGCTTGAGCAGGCTCTGGAACATCACCAGCGGGGCGAACACGCAGATCGTTGTCAGCGTAGAGGCGACGATGGCGACAAGCATCTCGGACGTGCCCAGGATGGCGGCGGGCTTGAGCTTGGCGCCCTTCTCCCGGTAGTGGTAGATGTTCTCAAGGATAACGATGGAATTGTCTACCAGCATCCCGATGCCCAGGACGAGGCCGGCAAGCGTCATCAGGTTGAGGGTAAGGCCGGCAAAGTACATCAGCATAATCGTGATGATAAGCGAAACGGGAATGGAAACGCCGATGATCAGCGTCGGCTTTATAGAACGCAGGAACACGAACAGAATGAGGATGGCCAGTACCGCGCCGCTTATGGCGGTGGACGTAACCTGGCCGATTGAGTTTTCTATTTCGTCGGTGCTGTTGTACATTTCGGTTATTTTTATGTCCTGGGGCAGCTCCCGCATAATTCCGGGCAGCCTGGCCCGCAGGTTTTTGGCCGTCTGTACCGAGTTTTTCCCGCTCTGCTTCTGCACCTGCATCATGATCGCCGGGACTCCGTTAACCAGTACCGAACTGGTCTGATCCCTGTAGCCCTCAAACACGTTCGCCAAATCCCGCAGATACACGCTCCGGGGAAGCTGCGGGCCTTCGGCCGTTACCCCCCCGCCCTGGTAGGAAATAACCGTATTTTTTATTTCGTCAATGGACGAGTATTCGCCCATCGTGGTAAGGATATAGGACATGCCCCCTTCGGTGATGGTTCCGGCCGCCGTCTGCATGTTGTTGGCGGCAAGCATCTGCTGAATCTGGGTAACGGTGAGCTTGTACGCCTCAAGGCGGTTCTGGGGTATTTCCACCCGTATTATCTTTTCCCGCCCCCCCATGACGCTTGCGGAAGCGACGCCTTCGGTCTGCTCCATCCGGGGAACGATGGTGTCTTCGGCGATTTCCAGCAATTCTTCCGTGCTGCGGTTCCCGGTAACCATAAGGCCCATCATGGGCATCATTGACGGATCAAGCTTAAAGATCATCGGAGCATCGGCCCCGGTGGGAAGATAGCTTCTGACCCGCTCCAGGTAGTCCCGGACCGAATTGGCGGCGTCGGCAAGATCCGTGCCGTAGGTAAATTCGAGGAACACGATGCTGGAGCCTTTTGAAGACCGGGAGCTTATCTCTTCAAGGCCCGAAGCGCTTTGCAGGGCCGCTTCCATGGGCCTCGTAATCGTCCGTTCCACCTCTTCAGGGCTCGCGCCCGGATACTGGGTCATTACCAAAAGGTACGGAGGGTTAATTTCCGGAAACAGGTCGATGGGCAGGTTGACCAGGGCAAAGAACCCAAGCCCGATAAGGAGAAGAAAAATGATAACTACCGTCGTCGGCCTGCCGACTACCGCTTTTGCAACGCTCATAAAATCCTCCTACAGCCCGGAATCCAGAGGCTGTACCCTGTCGATAACATTGATCCTGGCGCCGTCTTCAAGCAGGGTCTGCCCCCGGACGATTATTTCCTCTTCCGCGCCGAGGCCTTCCTGTATTTCCAATATTTGGTCGATAAGTATGCCGGGTTTAACAACGCGTTTCCGGGCGACATACTGTTTTACCGGGGGGCCGCTCTCTTCCGGCGCGGCTTCTTCCCGCTTTTTTCCGAACAGGCCGGCAAAAAATCCTTTTTTCTCCGGGGCCTGTTCCGCCGCAGCCGCTTCTTCCGGGGGAAGCTCTTCCACGACAAACAGATAACTTTCCCCGAACCGCTGGATCATCGCGCCGGAAGGTATTTTTACGATATTGTCTTTCTGTTCGGTGATAATTTTAACCTTGGCAAACATGCCCGCCTTGAGCTTTGCTCCGGGATTATCCACGTTTACCTTGACTTCCATGGTCCGCGACGCCGGATCCACCACAGGGCTTACCTCGGTTACGCTGCCCCGGAAAATCTCGCCGGGCCAGGCGTCAAGCGAAATCTCGCAGTTTTCATTCAGCGCTATTTTGGAGATAAACCGCTCGGCCACATAGAGCTTTATTTCCAGCATATCACCCGATGCCGCGCCCCCGGCGATTCTCGCCAGGGACAAGGCCTGGGTTACCGTCATGCCCACCTGGGCCGGAAGGCTTACGACCGTTCCGCTTATCGGCGCGGCCGCGATGCCGGGCACGTAGGCCATGCCGGGCTTGGACGGATCCACCGCGGCGATGGGCGCTCCCCGCTGGACGCGGCTTCCCACTTCGACATAAAGCCGCGTTATCCTGCCGGCCACATCGGAATAAACGTCAACGGTAGACCCGGAGACAATGTCCCCTGACAGGCCCAGGTAATCGGATATCTGGCCCTGAACCGCGTTTGTCACGCTGACCGCGAAAACCGGCGCTTCCCGGGAATCTTCCGTACCTTCTTCCTTTTTGCAGGAAGCAAAAACAAGAAAGAGTATGGCCAAAACCACGGCGCAGGCGGCCGGCGGCCGAAATCTTACGACAGAAGTATCACTCGTCTTTTTCACTAATTCCTCCCTTCAAGGGTTCCAAAAGGAACCCCAATGGCGTATTCAAGATCAAGAATCCCTTTCAGGTAATCCGTGTTTTGTTTAAGCATGTTGAGCCGGGCTTCGCGCAGATCCTGCTCCGCACTCTGCACATCCAGAAGCTGCCGCAGGCCGCCCCGGTATGCCTGCTCGGTAAGCTCGTAACTTCGCTCGGCCAGATTCACGGTAAGTTTTTGCGCTTCTGCCTGGGAGCGTATTTGTTCAAGCGACAAAACGGTGCTGTAAACGCCCATCGCTGTCTGCTGGGTAAGCTGGGCAAGCCTGTTGTTAAGGACGGCAATGCTGTCGTCAATGGCCTTAACGCCCTGAGCGCCCTGACTGAACGGAAGCAGCCGGTCAAGGTAAAAACGGACGCCGATGGTAAGAGAACCGCCGGGATTCCAGTTGCTCCCGTTAAACAGGTTATTTTCCCACGGTTCAACCATACTGCGGGTAAGATCCCAGGTGAAAAAAAGGCTCGGCGTGTAGTTTGAATAAAACTGGGCCCATTGACCGCTTTGGGTGACAAGGATATTTTTCCGCAGGGAAGCTATATCCCAATTCCCATAAAAAGCTTTCGCGTTTAATTCATCTACATCAAGCTGAAGGTACGAAATTTCCTCAGGCGCCGCTTCAAGCTCAAATTCGGTATTTGTGGGGAGCCCCAGGATAAACGCGAAATTCGCGGTAAGGGTTTTAAGGCCGTTTTTTGCCTGGTCAAGGCCGGGTTTGAAAATTTCCACCGCCACCTGGGCCCGCAAAAAATCAACTTCGGGGATTAACCCGGCGCGGTAGTTCGCTCCGGCCATGGCGGCCTGACGCTGTATATTGGCAAAACTTTGCTCAAGGATATCTATCTGTTCTCCCTGATAAATAACATCGTAATACGTTTGACGGACTGTTTTTTCAGTCTGGGCCCTGGCCTGCTCATAGCTTAAAATCCCGTTTTCGTACTCCAGCCTGAGGTTTTTTATCCGCTCAAATGTGGCAAGGTTCAGCCCCAGTTCAAACGAAAGCTGCCCCTGGGCTGTCCAGCGCGGACCGGGCCCCATAATGGTCACTGATTTTTCATTGACCCTGTTCACCAGTCCCTGAACGCTTGTTGTGGGGATAAACTGATTCCAGGAAAGGCTTGACTGCCGCTTTTTCGCATCGGCGTTGAGCCGGGCGCTTTCCAGGCCAAGGTTGTTTTTTATCGCCAGTTCCACCGCCTCGTCGGAGGAAAGCTTCCGCGCCGGGCCGGTGCCTGCCGCGGCGTACAACTGGGACGGAATCCCGGTTCGCGATTGCCCCCCGGATTCGCCCGGCAGGCCACCCGACGCATCCTGGGCAAAAAGCGCGGGCCGTTCCAAACCAAAAACTATGCTGAAAAACAGCGCGAAAAAGAAACAAAGTTTATTTTTTTTCATATGCACTCCGTATTATACATTAATCTGCCGTTTGTTGCAATATCGCTGAAAATATCGCGGTTGCTACGGCGGACAAACGCCGGTATGTTACCGACCGGTCGTTAACATACATGAAATACGGAACCTCGTCAAGTACTTATGTGTTTTTTTCATTATTTTTTGCACATTCATCCGTATTTTTTATACATTCACCCATATCCTGATTAAAACCATTAATTCCCAGCGTAATGAAGCGGAACATTTTCCTCAGTATCCCGGAAGGCAGCGCCTGGCCGGCATTCGCGCGGGAATACTGTATAAGCACGGCGACGATAAGAAACAGAGACCACCGGGATACGTCTTTCGAACTAATTCCGGAATCGACGGCGAGATTAAGACCGGCAAAAAAATCAGCAAGCCGGGACGGGACGGCAATGTCCAGTTCCATCCGTTGTATGCGGACCCAGTCCAGCGCGGTAAGGATATCCGGCCGCTCCATAAGATACGCGGAGATAGAAGATATCACCAGATACAGCCGCTCTTCCCAGCGCGGTGAATGAGCCGAACACGCCTCGGCAATCGCCGCGATACGGTCAAATTCGGTCATAAAAAGCCGGGAAAGCATGTCTTCTTTGCTTTTAAAATGGGCGTACAGGCCGCTTTTTGAAAGCCCGGAAAGCCCGGCGACAGCTTCCATGGAGGCGTTCCAGGGCCCGGCCGCGGCGACTGTTTCCGCCACGGCCTTAAGCAGCGGATCCGGGGGGATGGCCGCAAAATCGAATTCGCTGGAAACAAGTTTTTCCAGCCGCTCACAGGACACGGCGTCTATTGCCGCCTTTTCAAAACCAAGGCCGCGGCGGACACGCTCCACAGCGGAAATGGCGTACTGTTCAACCTCTTCCTCCGCCGGGGCGTTTGCCATTCCGCGTTTTTCAAAACAGCTTTTATGAAAAAGAGCGGTTTGAAACAGGGAAAACATGCTGACAAGGAACATCGGATCGGGATGCTCTTTATCTTTGGGGAATCCCGCCGTGAAAGCCGGGAAAAAAACATCCCGTTTTTCCATTTCGGCTATAAACTGCCGCAGAGACGCTTTTTCCATGTTCAGCTTGTTCAGTGAAAACAGGCAAAAGACAAAGTACGGCCAATTTCCCGCAAAATACCGGGACAGGGCCTGCACCACAACAAGAAGCCGCTCTTTTTTGTCTCCCGCTTCCTTCGCCTTTCCCAGCGCCTCCTTTAAAACCCGGGCATAGTCGTCGCAAAAAGTATCTCGCATGGCCGCAAGCAGGGCCTCTTTACTGGGAAAATGCCGGTACAGGGCCGCTTTGGATACCCCCAAAGCTTTTGCCAGCATGGACAGACTTGTGGTTTTGTAAACTTCCCGCCCCCAAACTTCAAAGGCGGCGGCGATGACATCGTTTTTTGTCATACGTTCCTTCGGGCCGACCCGCGGTTAACGACTGTTCGGTAACAGTATAACGGATTTACACTATAGTGACAAGCTCATAATTGCCGCTTCCAAGGCCGATTTTTTCCGCGTGTTCTATTTGATCCTGCCAGCGGGTTCCCGGATGTATGTCGGCAAGGTGATCATGCCCGTTGTCCGCGGCCCGGTGGGTTTTTTCCCGCTCCGAAAGAATGCTCGATTCCAGAGCCGGCGCGTGGTTTACCGCGTCGATACAGGCTTTATCCACCGCGACGGGATCGAACCCGGCAAAGATGCCGATGTCGGGAACGATGGGGGCGTCGTTTTCACTATGACAGTCGCAGAACGGAGAAACCTGGTTCACCACGCAGATATGGAAATTGGGCCTGCCGTCAAGTATGGCTTTGACGTATTCGGCAATTTTACAGTCAAGGTCATGACAGCCTGTACCGGAATTGTTTTCAATGGCGTTGAAGTTACACACCCCGATACAACGGCCGCAGCCCACGCAGAGATTGTGGTCAATGGCCGCTTTCGTCCGTCCGCCCGGCGCGAACTGTATCGCCTTCTCGTTACAGAATTTCGCGCAGACCCGGCAGCCGGTACAGGCATTTTGATTTACCTCGGGTTTGCCGTCGTTGTGCATATGCATTTTTCCGGCCCGGCTGCCGCCGCCCATGCCGATGTTCTTCAGAACGCCGCCAAAACCGGTCATTTCGTGGCCTTTAAAGTGGGTAAGGGAGATTACAATATCGGCGTCCATAATTGCCCGGCCGACTTTTGCCGTCTTGCAGTACACGCCGCCGGGGACGGGCACTTCAATATCGTCAGTACCTTTTAAGCCGTCGGCGATAATGTTTTGACAGCCTGTGGAAAACGGCGTGTAGCCGTTTTCAAAAGCCGCGTCCATGTGGACAAGCGCGTTATTGCGCCGCCCCACATAAAGGGTGTTACAGTCGGTAAGGAACGGCAGGCCGCCAAGGGCCCTTACCCGGTCTACCACAACCCTGGCAAAGTTTGGCCGCAGAAACGCGAGATTCCCCGGCTCTCCAAAATGAACTTTAATGGCGGTGAACTTCTGCCCGAAATCAATACCGTCAATACCGGCCTTTGTTATAAGCCTGTCCATTTTCGCAAGCAGACTTTCGCCGACTTTAGTCCTCATACCGGTAAAATACACTTTTGATGAACTCACGATTCCCTCCTCTGAGCCGGTTTCAAAATCAATTGACCGGGGCTGTCCAGGAAGTTGGTGCGCAAACTATGTTTGCGACTTCCCGGACGGCCCCCCTGTTTTGTAAAGCAGCGTTTTTTGGCTATATCTTCTTTGCGATTTTTGCCCAGGTGTCGCGGAGCCCCACGGTTTTGTTGAACACGGGTTTTCCGTTTACGCTGTCAGGATCGCGGACAAAATAACCGAGCCGTTCAAACTGGAAACGATCCCCTCCGCGGGCGGAGGCCAGGCAGGGTTCGCCGTACGCGCCTTGTATCACTTCCAGCGACGCGGGGTTAAAATTATCGAGAAAGCTCCCCTTTGAAGGAACCGGGCCGGCCGCGGCGTTAACCGGGCCGCCTGACGGCGCACCGGCCGGCGGCGTGTCTGCCGTTCCGGCGGGCCTGGATTCCAGGGGCTTTTCAACATCAAAAAGGTAATCGTAAATCCGCGCTTCCAGGGGAACGGCGTCCTGTGCCGAAAGCCAGTGAATGGTTCCCTTGACCTTGCGGTTGTCCGGAGCGTTGCCGCCCCTGGTTGCCGGGTCGTAAGTACAGCGTACTGCGGTAATGTCGCCGCTTGCCGGGTCTTTATCAAAGCCGGTACAGGTAACAATATAGCCGTAGCGGAGCCGGACGCTGTTACCCGGAAAAAGGCGAAAGTATTTTGGCGGCGGAATTTCCTCAAAATCATCCATCTCTATCCACAGTTCCCTTGTAAACCGGATCTTCCGCGTCCCGGCGTTTTCGTCTTCCGGGTTGTTCACGGCTTCAAGCTGTTCCACCTCCTCCGCGTCCCAGTTTTCGATGACGAGTTTTAAGGGTTTAAGTACCGCCATAACCCGGCGGCTTGTTTTATTAAGATCTTCCCGCAGACAGTACTCAAGAAAAGCTATGTCGACGGTGCTGTCTGTTTTGGCGATTCCGATTTGGGAGATAAAACTCCGCACCGCTTCGGGAGTATAGCCCCGGCGGCGGAGCCCGGCAAGGGTCGGCATGCGGGGATCGTCCCAGCCGGAAACGTATTTTTCCCTCACGAGGGTAAGCAGGTAGCGCTTGCTGAGCACCGTGCGGGTCAGGTTAAGCCGGGCAAACTCTATCTGCCGCGAGGGAAAGGCTTCCGCCTCCCGGATAAACCATTCGTAAAGCGGCCGGTGTATTTCGTATTCCAGGGAACACAGCGAATGGGTAATGCCTTCTTTCGCGTCTGAAAGGGGATGCTGGAAATCGTACATGGGGTAAATACACCAAACGTTCCCGGTACGGTAATGGGTGTCGCGGCGTATACGGTACATAACCGGATCCCGCATCAATAGATTTGGGTCTGCCATGTTGATCTTTGCCCGCAGGGTTTTCTGGCCATCGGCAAATTTTCCCGCGCGCATTTCGGCAAACAGCGCGAGGTTTTCTTCCACAGCGCGGTCCCTCCAGGGGCTGTTCCGGCCCGGCGGCGTTTCGATAATTCTACCGCCGGCGTCCCGGTTTTTGTCCGCCGCCGAGGTTCCCCGGTATTCGCTTATCTCGTCTTCGGAAAGATCGTCCACATAAGCGCTGCCCTTTTTAATAATCTTGACCGCCAGATCGTACAAATATTCGTAGTAGTCCGACGCATAATATTCCCTGTCTTCCCAGTCAAGACCAAGCCATTTTATATCCCGCTTTATGGCCTCTACATAAGAGATATCTTCTTTTTCCGGGTTCGTGTCATCAAAGCGGAGGTTGCACTTGCCGCCGAACTTTTCCGCCATGCCGAAGTCAACCATCATCGCCTTGCAGTGGCCAATGTGCAGCCAGCCGTTCGGCTCGGGCGGAAAACGGGTATGCACATGCGTGAAGCGTCCTGTGGACAGGTCTTCTTTTATAAATTCGCTGATAAAATCAACGCCGGGACCCTTACCGCCGGGAACTTCTTCGGACGTATCGTTTATTTCATTCATAATGACAGCTCCGCACAACGATCCTAAAAATCAGTGAGGTAACAAATTCCAAGAAGGAGTATCACCCTGGTAAGGGCCCTGTCTTTGAGCCCGGGAAGAATCTTGTCTATGTGCCCCGCGTACCACCAAAAAAGCCCCATCTGGGTGTCAATACGGAACGTATATTCGGTAAAATCATCTTTTCTGCTCTGGGCGCCAAAAAGAAGCCACGCAAGCTCTTCCAGGACAGCGCTGAATTCTTCAAGCGCCTCAAGATAGTCGGCATTGGTAATAAGCTCCATAAGGCCGGGTATTCTGTCCTGTAGTTTTTCCTTGCGATCTTCATCTGTCTTTTCAACCCAGGTTTTTCGGATAAGAAGATCAAGGTTGTTCCTGAACGAGGCAAGATACTTTTGCTTTTTCTGACTGGGAGTCGAGCCGGGAGAACGCGGATCTTCGGAACCAAGCAGGGTACGGTAATCCGCGCCTATACCCAGCGCGTCGGCAAAGGCATACACGGCTTCCAGAGAGCCGGTATTCCCCCCGGGCGGAAAAAGTGCTTCAGCGGCTTTCTTGCATTCATCCGGAATGACACAGGCCGAACAGTTTAACATATGCTTAACATGCTAGGAATGGAAAAGAGTGTCAAGAGGCGGAAAATCCCCGCCCCGCGCGGCTCAAACCGGCGGCACAGCCGGGAGGCTGTACCGCCGATCCGGCGGGAGGATGCGCTCCGTACCCCCCCCTCCGCTTTTTACAGACCGAGCAGATATTGGTTAAAAACACTCTCCAGGTATTCCTGCCTGCCCGATGTAATTCCCGCTTTACCGTATTTTTCACCACCAAGCTTTGCGAGATCGGTAAACGAAAGCTGCCCTTTCTCAAACTTTGCCCCGCTGCCCGTACTGAAAGATCCGTAGCGTTTTTTGACAAAACCGGGGATAACCCCGTCTTTGATAACGCGGTTCGCGATTTCAAGACCTGCCGCAAAGGCGTCCATACCGCCGATATGGGCGATAAAAAGGTCGGCCGGATCTACCGAGTTACGGCGTATTTTGGCGTCAAAGTTAAGCCCGCCCGCCGAGAGGCCGCCGGCTTTGAGTATCGCGTACATTGCCAGCGCGGTTTCATAGTAACTCCAGGGGAACTGGTCTGTATCCCAGCCGTTGATAAAATCGCCCCGGTTCGCGTCTACCGAGCCGAAAATACCCAGGGCGGCGGCCGTTTCCAGCTCATGGAAAAAGTCATGGCCGGCAAGTTCCGCGTGATTCGCCTCAATGTTCACCCTGAAATCCTTTTCAAGGCCGTAGTTTTTAAGGAAAAGAGCTACTGTTTCGACATCATAATCGTACTGATGCTTTGTCGGCTCCATGGGCTTTGGCTCTACATAGAAAATGCCCTTGAACCCCTGCTTGCGGGCATAATCCCGCGCAAGGCCCAAAAACCGGCCGATATGATCTTTTTCCCGCTTCAAGTCGGTATTGAGCAGGGTCATGTATCCTTCGCGCCCGCCCCAGAATGTGTAGCCCTGGCCGCCCAGCTCAATGGTTGCGTCAATGGCGGACTTAACCTGGTTCGCCGCGATTGCCAGCACGTCAAATTCGGGGTTCGTCGCCGCGCCGTTCATATACCGGGGATTGCTGAACAGGTTGGCCGTTCCCCACAGAAGCTTGATCCCGGTCGCCTTTTGGAGTTTTTTCGCCCTGGCAACCATGGTAAAAAGATTTTTTTCGCTTTCCGCAGGGCTTGAACCCTCGGGCGCCATGTCACGATCGTGGAAACAATAAAAACCCACGCCAAGCTTGGTAAAGAATTCAAAGGCCGCGTCCATTCTGTGCTCGGCAATGTCCATAGGGGTTTTCCCGTCGGTTACCCAGGGATGTGGATGGGTTACCGAACCGAATGGATCGGTGCCATCGGCACAAAAACTGTGCCAGTAAGCTACGGCAAAGCGAAGATGATCTTTCATCTTTTTTTTGCCCACAAGCTTTTCCGGGTTATAATATTTGAAAGCCAAAGGATTGGCGCTCCTGGGCCCCTCGTATTTTATTTTCCCGATTTTTGGAAAATATTCCTTCTTACCCGTATAATAATCCGCCATGATACTTCCTCCACTTGTTATACCTTACCGAAACGGCACATGCCGAAACCAGTTTACCCCATTGTAACAAAACCCGCCATATGATCAACCCAAGCCCGCCTTGCGCCGGGTGTATACGTCATAGAACACCGCGAGGAGCAGAATCGCCGCTTTGACAATGTACTGCCAGTCCTGGCCCAGGCTCATAAGCAGCATACCGTTGTTGATCGCCGACATGACAAGGCCGCCGACGATGACTCCAATGACGGTTCCTATGCCGCCCGCGGCGGAAACGCCGCCGATGTAACAGGCCGCGATGGCGTCCATTTCAAAGAGATTCCCCGCGCTGGGAAGGGCGCTGTTCATGTAACCGGTGGAAATTACCGAGGCAAGCCCGGCCAGGATGCCCATAATGCAGAACACGATAAATGTTATAAATTCCGAGTTAATGCCGGATAATTTGGCGGATCGCGAGTTGCCGCCTACGGCGTAGATAAAACGGCCCAGCACGGTATTGTTAAGGATGAAATGGAATATAAATACCGTTGTTCCCAAAACCACTACAACAACCGGAAGGCCCCGGTATCTGGCAAACCGTTCCGCCAGGGCCAAAACCAAAAGGCTGATAAATATCAGCTTACCGGCAAATAAAACCCTCGGTGATACTTCAAAGTCGTTGGCGATTTTTGCCTGGCGTCCGGCAATTTCCGCCGCATAAAAGACAAGCAGAAGAACAATCGCCGCGATAATCGCTACCGGATACATGTTCCAGATTTTGCCGACCCCCAGCATCTCGTCTACGGTTCCTGTCGCCAAAAGGGAATAGCCTGTGTCCTTAAGGCTTACGGGGGTGACTCCGCTGACAAGATAAGTAAGGCCCCGGAAAAGAAGCATACCCGCCAGCGTAACAATAAACGCAGGCAGCTTCGCGTAAGCTATCCACAGCCCCTGGAAGGCCCCGATGCCGAGCCCCATGACAATGGAGATGAGCAGGGTCATCGGCATGCCTATATTCGTGTTGTAGATCGTCGCGCTGATGATGCCGATAAACGCGCAGACTGAACCGACGGAAAGGTCGATGCCCAGAATAATGATGCACTGTACCATGCCTACCGCGAGAATCAATACATAACTGTACTGAAAAACGATATTGGTAAAATTCCGCGGTGTAAAATTGATCCAGAAATTCTGGGAATCCTTTATGCCGCACAAAACCCCGAAAACCAGCATAATCAACGCAAGCATGATAAACATCGAATAGTTCCTGATGTTGTTCCTGATCAGGGTTCTGGTGCTTATCGTACGAATAGCTTTGCCGTCCATAATAACTCCTGCTAAAGCGGCGGTATTGCCGTTTAATTAAATCGAACATCAACACAAAGTATTGATGATGACTCCTTGTCCCTTGTTTCCGTTAACCGACCAATGCCAAATGCATGATCTTTTCCTGGGTCGCCTCGTCGTGCAGTAACATGCCCTTGATTCTGCCCTCGTTCATCACATAAATGCGGTCGGCCATTCCCAGCGCTTCGGGCAGTTCCGAACTGACCATGATGACGCTTTTCCCGCTGCCGACCATGTCGTTGAGAATGTTGTAAATTTCCGTTTTGGCCCCCACGTCTATGCCCCGTGTAGGCTCGTCCACGATAAAAATATCCGGGTCCACGGCCAGGGTACGGCTTACCACTACCTTTTGCTGGTTGCCGCCGGAAAGGTTCTTCGTAATCTGATTTACCGACGGGGTTCTGATGTTAAGTTCCTTCCGGTATTTTTCCGCTTCCAGAATTTCCCGGCGGCTGTTTACAATTCCCATCTTCGACAGCTTTTTCAGGTTGGAGTTGGAAATATTGGTCTTTACATCCTGAATAAGAATCAGTCCCAGGTTTTTCCTGTCTTCGGAAATATAGCCAAGACCCGCATCCATCGCCGCCCTCGTTGTCGGCAGGTTAACCTTTTTCCCCCTGATGTACACTTCGCCTTCGCTCTTTGAGCCGTAGGATTTTCCGAAAATGCTCATCATAAGCTCCGTGCGGCCGGCGCCCATGGGGCCGCAGAAAGCGAGGATTTCCCCCTTCCGCAGATAGAAAGAAACGTCGTTTACAACTTTGATTGAATGATAGTCCGGGTGGTACACGCTCCAGTTTTTGATTTCCAGAAGCGTCTCGCCCGGAGAAGATTTACGATCCGGAAAACGGTGGATAAGATCCCGGCCCACCATGTCCCGTATAATCCGCTCTTCGGTAAGCTTGTCGCCCCGCACATCGTATGACGCAATTGATTTGCCGTCCCGAAGTACGGTAACCGTATCGGCCACCTTGAGAACTTCGTTCAGCTTGTGGGAGATCATCACGCTGGTTATTCCCTGATTTTTGAATTCCAGAATCAGGTTAAGCAGCTTTTCACTCTCGTCATCGTTAAGGGAAGACGTGGGCTCGTCAAGAATGAGCAGTTCAACTTTCTTTGAAAGCGCCCTGGCGATTTCCACAAGCTGCTGCTTGCCCACGCCGAGCCTGCTTACAATTGTCTCGGGCGGTTCCAGAAGGCCCACCCTGTCGAGGTATTTCTTTGATTCACTGATATATTTATTCCAGTCTATAACGCCGAATTTTGTCTGCATGTGGCCAAGAAAAATATTTTCGTATACCGGAAGGTACGGACTTAACGCCAATTCCTGGTGGATAATGGCAAGCCCTTCGACTTCGCTGTCCTTTACGCTATGGTAGTGGGTCTCTTTGCCTTTGTAAATCACTTTTCCTTCGTAATCTCCCTTGGGATACACGCCGGAGATGACGCTCATGAGGGTAGATTTTCCGGCACCGTTTTCGCCGCAGAGGGAATGTATCTCTCCCCGTTTCACTTTAAGACTGACACGCTCAAGAGCCCGCACACCGGGAAAATCCTTGGTCAGGTCTTCAATCTCAAGTATATAATCGTTCATTGTGGATCCTTGTGATTCCCTGGATAAACATAAGGAGATGGAAAAATTCCATCTCCTTATGCGGAACGCTAAAACAGGCTATCTGAGCCGTGCCGCCTCGGCATCCTCGTAGAAGCCGGCGTCTACCGGTACGTTAAGATTACTTCTGGTAACTCCAATGGGATCAAGCAGATAGGTGTTGACATATTTCCTTCCCGTGTTGCCAATCTCGGCAAGATCGCCTGACGCGAGCACCGTGCCGGGGATGCTGACGGTCTGGCCTTTCAGAACCTGATCGGCAAGCAGGATCGCCGCTTCGGCAAGTTTGGCGGTGTCTTTGAAGACGGTCATGTACTGTTCGCCGTTCTTGATGGACATTGCGGATTCAAACTCGGCGTCCTGGCCGGTAACTACCGGAAGCTTGGTCCGGTATTTGGCGTCGGCTTTGCAGGCTTCGATAATGGCGCGGGCAAGGGTATCGTTGGGGGCAAGAACCGCGTCCAGCGTCACGTTCCTCGCGTCGTTGTTGAGGAGGTTTTCCATCCTGGCTTTTGCGATAGGCGCCTGCCAGCCTTCCGTAGCAATGCGCTGGAAGTTGGCGCCATCGGCGTGGGTCTTGGGATATGGCCCGACTACCCTGAGGACGCCCTTGTCGATGTAGGGATTAAGAATGCTCATCGCGCCGTCATAAAAGAAGTTGGCGTTGTCGTCGGTCGGAGAACCGGCGAACAGGGTGATGTTTTTGGGCGCAGCGGTGGTAGCCGACGCGAGGTTAAGGGCGGCTTCAATCCCCTGACCCTGGAGCTGGCCGACCTTGAAATTGTTAAACGTGATAAAATAGTCAAAATCGGCGGAATTCATGATGAGCCGGTCATAGGCGATAACCACAACCTTGTCCCGCGCCGCTTCGGCGACAACCGAACCAACGCCGTCGTTGAGGCAGCCGATGATCAGGGCCTTGGCGCCCTGGGTAAGGAAGCTCTGAATCTGCTGATTCTGCTGGGCCTGCTCCGCGTTGCCCCACTGGGCTTCCGCGCGGTAGCCGCGCTTTTCGGCTTCAGCCTTGAGGGCGTTGCCGTCTTTCACCCAGCGCAGGACGTGGGTTTCGGGCATTGCGATGCCGATTAAGGCTCCCCCCCCCCCCCGGGGTGCTGGGGCTGGCAAAGCCCCAATACGCCACTACCGAGAGAACCAGTAGGACAGTAATTAGTTTCTTCATTCTTTAATCCTCCAAATGAAATAAATTGGTTGGCTTATGGTACCCCCGTAAAACGCGTCCGGGAAGGGGAATTTTTTGATAAAAAACAGGATTTTTCTTATTGCGGGGGGATCCACCGGAAAAAACCAGGATTATTTTGACGTCAAAAATTTCCCGTGTGGAAGCGCCTTATGGAACCATTCCGGCGTTGCGGTATACGTCTTCACGGGAATGAAAGCCGTCCCGTATTACCACGTCGATGTTATCCTTGTACACCGCCGTTGTCTTTTCCAGATAGGCGGGAATCATTGCCCCGCTGTGATTATCCAGAAGCATGTCCGAAGGCGGTTTGTTCCCGTCTTTGGCTATGGCCACCGCCACCTGTGCCGCCCGGACAGCTAAAGTCCCTATGGGTTTGTAAACCGTCATAAGCTGGGTACCTTCGACAACCCGCTGACAGCTTATCAACTCGGCGTCCTGGCCGACAATCGCGATTTGCCCGGCCAGGCGCCGCTCGGACAGCAGCTGAATCGCCGCGCTGGCTATGGAGTCGTTCCCGCAGGCAATGGCGTCGAAATCGGTCGTTTCCCTGAATATGGCGTCTATTTTTTCCAGAGCTTCGTCAAAGCTCCACTCCTCAAGCCATATCTCCTTCACAAGCCGCACAGCCCCGGACGCGATATACGGATCGATGATTTCGTGAAGCCCTTCGCTGATATCAAAACTGTTTACGTCATTGCGGGAACCGTTTACCACCAGGTACCTGCCCCTCGGAACGGCCCGGCTCAGCGCGCGGCCGTAATGGCGTCCCACTTCTTTGCTGTCAAAAGAAACATAAGCTTCAACAGGGACGCCCTGAATGAGCCTGTCGTAGGCCACGACCGGAATCCCCGCCTCCCGCACCTGCCGGATCGCCCCGGCGATAAGTTCCGTATCGTGGGCAAGAACCACCAGAACGTCGATGTTTTGATTAACCATGTAGTTGATTTGGGCAATCTGCTCCCGGATACCCCCGGCGGAAAGCTGAACGGTAACATCCGCCCCCAGCTCCTGGGCGGCCCCGGAAAAAACCTTGAGGTCTTTGTTCCAGCGTTCCACGATAAACGTTCCGGTCGCGCCGGAAAACCCTACCGTAAGCCGGCGATTCTGTCCCTCGTCCGGCAAAACATAGCCCCGTGACATGGGGCCTTGTCCGTTTTGGAACCCCGGCGCGGCGCCGGAAGATTCCCGCCCGCATGAAAAGCCCAAAAAGCAGATAACGATAATGACAAGGGCCCGCTTCATGGGCTTATTTTACCCTGTTTTCGCGCTTCTGTAAATGTCGCAGGGGGAGCACGTTCCCCTGCAAACGGAAAGCCCCGAAGACACAGCGTCCGTGCCTGGGACAGGCGCACGGGCATGAAACTGGCGGGGCCTGTCCCCGGAAACGGCGCGAAACAAGTTCGCACCATTTCCAGGGACACCCGCCCAGAAACCGCGCGCGAAACATTGAGCGCGTCTCCCGGTAGTGTCAACACGGCGTAGGCCCGGCAGGGGTAACGTTTTCCGGTAAGACCAGATGGCCGTCGCCTTCGCCGTTTCTCCGGGTGCGCCTGTTATATTCTCCGGACGCTGTGTCTTTACCATATCCTGTTTCAAGGCATTGTGCTCTCTTATTCGCATGCCGTTTCTGCCTGCGGGGCTTTCCGCCTGTACCGGCTTTCACTCAGCCGTTATTGGCGGGCTGCTCCCCCCGCCCGAAAAACGCAAGCGAGCCGGCGAGCTTGTTCCTCCAATAATGGCAGCACGGCGTAGGCCCGGAAAACGCCGCTGTTAAAAACAAATCTGAAAGGCCGCGCTCCAAAGCCTGCGGCTTTTCCGCTGCCCCCACTACGGGTTCCCGTCCACGGTAAATTCTGCTCACGGCCCGTTTCCTGACAGGGTTTGAATAAGTTGGCATTACGGTATCTTACTTACAGGTTCTTCATTTTTTAAACTTTCTTCAAACTGGATAATACCGTTTATTTCTTTTTCAATATCAAATTTATCCTGTAAAATCTCACCTGTTTTCATATACCAATAATCTACAAAAAGATTATATGTTTTTATGGCACAGATCAAATCTACCGCCTCATCTCCTCCGTCAACATCCGCCATTTCACGAACTATTTCTTCTTTGCGATCCCATATGAAACAACCTCCACTTATTGATTCAAAATCCAACTTATCACTCAACAGAACGGGTCTTTTTTTGGTAAAATAAGAAGGGTTAAAACGATTAAAAATATTATTTTTATGGACGTCAATCGCCTCGACAAGAAATTGTAAAATATAATTATATTCTCGTTTCAATTCTTTCTTTGAAAGATTTTGTTTCCCGTCAACATAATCAATTATTATTCGGCTTGGTATTTTATCCGCAGAAGGCCAGCCAATAAAATTTTGTGAATAACACAGTATCACAGGAATAAATACAAAAAATAATATCCCGAATTTCTTTGTAATCACTTTATACCTCCTCCATCTTATTCTTTTCTATAAAACCCAAGGTCCTCTGGACTACCATTTGATTTTAAAACCATATTATCTAAAGCCGTAACTTTTTGCGATGCCGTGGCTTCATAAACAGGAGAAATAGTTGTTTCCTTAGCAGGCGTTAAACCAGGTCGAGGATTAGAATTAATAATAACTGTACCGTCGGCACTTGTTCTTTTTCGACCGCCATCAATGACGAAATTCTCAATTGTTTCCCGTCTGTTATTTTCAACCAAACTCTTATTAATAGAATAAACAGTTTCTGGCATGAGTGCTACCGACATGCCATATTCTTTCACAGTGGTCTTTATCGAATAAACCCAAGCGGCTTCTTCATTTGGGTTATACTGCACGGTCTGGGCAGTATATAAGGGATATTCTTTTTCCATACTTCCGCTCTTGACTTTTGAATCACTCGCGCTCAGCCCCCACGGATC
>JAIRWM010000170.1 GCA_031268975.1 Treponema sp.
CTGATGAAAAAACGCTACCTTTTTTCCGGCAGCGCCGATTTTACGCTCTACGACTTTTTTTCGGGAAGCGCCGTTAACGAAAATGTCTTTGCCTATTCCAACCGCTCCGGCGGCGAATACGCCCTGGTGCTGTACAACAACAGCTACGCCCGCGCCTCGGGCTGGATCAAAGACGCCGCTGTTGCCAACAGGGGTTCAGGAAACCGGGACAGCCTTTGCCCGGCCCTTGCCCTGCACTGCGAAGGCGATTGTTTTGTTGTTATGCGGGAACTCCGTTCTTCCCTGTGGTATATACGTTCTTCAAAAGATATGGCCGAACACGGCCTCTACGCCGCCCTGGACGGATACCAGGCCCAGGTGTTTCTTGACATCCACGAAGTTCGGGACGGCGGCCGGAGCGGCTGGGCCAGGCTTAACCACGAGCTTTCCGGCCGGGGCGCGGCCGATCTTGAATCGGCAAAAATGGATCTTGTTTTGGGAGAACTTTACTGCCGTTACAATGAGCTCTTCAAACCGGGAATTGAGCCGGCCGCGCTTAAACCCCTGGTTATCGCCTTTGTTGAAACGGCCCGTGCGTTTATCGGGGGCAACGGTGTCTACGATCCCTGGGTACGGCCCGGTGTGGAACCGGCGGCACAGCCCGGTGAGACGGAGCCGGAAAACGCTGCCCCGGCGGAACCAGCCGCTGAACCGGAAAGCGCTGTACGCGCGGCGCGGCGCGGCGCAGATATGCCGCAGGCCGGTCCGGAACAGCTCTGGGATAATTTTACCGTATACCTGGAACGGCTCATTGCTGTTCAGGCGGCGTTTGATGACGGCGTTTCGCCGGCGGAAAGTGAATGCGCCGGGTTTGGCTATGCCTACGCAACCCTGGCGCTGCTGCGGCCCGTAATTGACGCCGCCGCCTCCGGCGCTGATGCCGCATCCCTTGTCATCCACTGGCAGCTTGACCGGAAACTGCGGGAGATTCTGCGCCGGCTGGGAACAGACGAAGAAGCCGCCCGCCGCCGGGTGGAGATACTGCTGGCCTTTCTTTCCCGGACGGGAGCGGCGGAAAAAAACACGAAATCCGCCGCGGCCGCATCGGCCGCCGGAATCGTGAAAAAACAGTCCGCGAAGGATCTGGCCCGGCAGCTTATCCTGGATAACTATACCGGCGGCGATTTCCGCCGTATTCTGGGGATCAATGTTTTTGACGATGTAACCTGGTTCAACAAAGAAGCCTTTGAACAGGCGCTTTCCTGGGGGGCTGTCTGCGCCGCGATGGAAACCGGTGACGCCGCCCTGGCAGCGGCGGTGGCCGGGGCGCTGCGCAGGGCGGAAAAACATTCCGGCTACCGGCTGGATGCGCTTATTGAAGCGCTGTCCGCCCAATGCTCTGCGGGAAAAAACCACCGCCACGGCGGATCAACTCAGGGAGGCAAATGAGATGACGATAATACAGACAGACAAGGCGCCGGCGGCGATAGGTCCCTATTCGCAGGCGGTCTGCTCGGGCGGCGTCGTTTTTACATCGGGCCAGATACCGCTTGTTCCCGAAACGGGGGCGGTTGTCGAAGGCGCTGTCAGGGAACAGACCCTTCAGGTTATACATAACCTGAAGGCGGTGCTGGAAGAAGCCGGATCCGGCCTTTCCCGGGTTATCAAGACCACCTGCTTTCTTGCCAACATGGATGATTTTGCCGCTTTCAACGAGGTGTACGCCGAACACTTTGCCGGCAAGCCTGCCCGTTCCACAGTGGCGGTTAAGCAGCTTCCCCGCAATGTCCTTGTTGAGATTGAGGCCATAGCGGAACGGTAGCTCCCTTCGTTACAATGTTGTATGGTCAGCGCGGTTTTGAAGGGGGCGGATTGCCGGCTGCGGGGCATAAGCGCCCTTGACAGTTACTTCGGCATCGCCGGGCTTCCGTTCACGTTTGTTGAAACATCGGCGGATATTCAAACTCTGGCCCGGTTTTTCAGCGCCCTGCGCTTTCCCGGCCCGGAAGTAGCCGACTGCGCCGTTCCCGCGTCCCCGGCTGCGGATTCAGGAATCGCTCCCGGAGACGAAACGGCGGGCGGGAACCGGGACTGGTATTTTTTCTGCATCGACCCGGATACGGACAGGCCCGGTTTTTCCGGCGCCGCCGGATCATTTGAAATTCTCGATTTTTTTCTTGATCTCAAGACGGGGCATTTTCTTGATCCCTTTGGCGTGTATCCGCTTTTACGGCAGATGAGGCAGCCGGGCCCGGTTGATGATGACGGCGCTTTTTGGCGGCGGCGGGATTTTTCCGCGGAAAGGAACCGGTTTTTGCTTGACGCCGCCCTGATCTTTTCCCGCTATGACGTGTTTTCGCCGTCTCCCGGAGGGGAAAGCCGTCCGGCGCGGGATTCGCCGGAAAGCCGCGTTTTTGCGGAAATCTGTGCGGCCGCCGAGACCCTTCACGCGGCGCCGCCCTGTGCTGAATTGCAGCGGATCATGCTTACCGCGATCCTTTTGTCGGAACGGCCCGGCAGGGGGCTGGAACTTCTAAAAGCGTCGGGCTTTATTGAAACATACTGGAACGAGCTTGCACTGCTTGACGGCGCAGAACATTCAAAGGATTTTCATCCCGAGGGAAACGCGTGGAAACATACCCTTGAAACATTCCGGTACCGCAAAACTTCCGACCTGATTCTTTCTCTGGGCCTGCTTCTTCACGACATCGGAAAACCCCTTGCCGCCTCTTCGGGGCGCAACCGTTTCGACGGTCATGCCGAACTCGGCGCCGTGACGGCCCGGCGCTTTCTTGAACGGCTGGAATTTCCCCCGGAACCGGTAAACGACATCTGTTACCTGGTAAAAAATCACATGCTGCCCGCGGCAATTCCCCGGCTTCCCTTAAGCCGTACTGAATCGATTATGAGTTCCCGGCTTTTTCCGGTTCTTTTGGAACTGTACCGCTGTGATGAATCGTCCTCGTTTAAAGGACTCGATCAATATTACAAAAGCAGCGCCGTCTACAGGCGGTTTTTACGGAAGCGAAAAAATCCGTACCGGTAAGATCCGCCAGAACATCAGTACCGGTAATGGTCCGCCTTGAACGGGCCTTCCACGGGCACCCCGATATACTCCGCCTGTTCCGGTTTGAGGACTGTAAGTTTTACCCCGATTTTGGCCAGATGCAGCCGGGCGACTTCTTCGTCAAGTTTTTTTGGCAGCCGGTAAACGCCGGGCTTGCAATTGTCCCGGTTTTTCCACAGATCGATCTGGGCCAGGGTCTGGTTTGTAAACGAATTGGACATGACAAAACTGGGGTGCCCGGTGGCGCATCCCAAATTTACCAGCCTGCCTTCCGCGAGGATAAAAATTTCATGTCCGTCGGGAAAGATGTATTTGTCTACCTGTGGTTTGATGTTAAGCCGCTTTACCCCCGCTTCCCTGTTGAGGGCCGATACCTGAATCTCGTTGTCAAAGTGGCCGATGTTGCATACGATAGCCTGATCTTTCATTTTTTTCATGTGTTCCAGGGTGATAATGTCCCGGTTGCCCGTGGTGGTAACATAAAGATCCGCCCGGCCCAGAGTATCTTCCACCGTGGTTACCTGATAACCGGCCATGGCGGCCTGAAGCGCGCAAATGGGATCAATCTCGGTTATTATGACCCGTGAGCCCATCCCCCTGAGGCTTTGGGCGGATCCCTTACCCACGTCGCCGTATCCACAGACTACCGCGGCCTTTCCGGCTGTCATTACATCCGTAGCCCGCTTGATTCCATCCACCAGGGATTCCCGGCAGCCGTAAAGGTTGTCAAACTTTGATTTTGTTACCGAATCGTTTACATTGATGGCGGGAACCAGGAGGCTTCCTTTTTCCATCATCTGATAAAGCCGGTGAACGCCGGTGGTGGTCTCTTCCGAAACCCCTTTCCAGTCTTTTACCGTCCGCGTCCAGCGTTGTTTGTCTTTTGAAAGAATTTCCTCAAGGCATTTATACAGCTCTTCTTCGTCTTCTCCGGCCGGTTTGGTTTTCAGGATGGAGCTGTCTTTTTCCGCTTCAAAGCCCTTGTGGATCATCAGCGTGGCGTCGCCGCCGTCGTCCACTATCAGGTTGGGCCCCAGACCGCCGCCGAAATCCGTCGCCCGTTCAGTGCACCACCAGTACTCTTTAAGGCTTTCCCCTTTCCAGGCAAAAACCGGAACGCCCCGGGGGTCTTCTTCCGTTCCCCTGCCCACAACCGCGGCGGCGGCGGCGTGATCCTGCGTGGAAAAAATGTTACAACTGCACCAGCGTACCTGTGCGCCCAGTTCGGAAAGGGTTTCAATAAGCACCCCGGTTTGTATGGTCATGTGAAGCGATCCGGTTATGCGGGCTCCCGCCAGAGGCTTTTCCCCCGAGTACTTTTTCCGTATAGCCATAAGACCGGGCATTTCCTGCTCGGCTATATCCAGTTCTTTCCGGCCCCAGGGAGCCAGGCTGATGTCTTTTATCTTGTATTCCATGGTTTCTGATTCTAGCGAAACGTGGCGGAAAAAACAACTGCGGCAAGAGCCTTGTCCCTCAATCTTGATTCCGGCGAATCGGAGGCTCTCTATCAGCAAATACTGAAAAGGGCCGGTGAGTAGACGTATAACTCCGGCTGCCGCTGTGCACCTTAGTCGGGAAGATTCCTCACTGTCCGGCTGACTATTTGCGAAGAGTGTTTTGCCGCAACGGGAAGGAACCGGTCAAATGTGTCGGGAGATTCTTTCCCGGCAACATCCGATATGGAGCGGATGATGACGGCGGGCACGTCAAGAAGCAGGCAGGTATGGGCAATGGCGGTACTTTCCATTTCAAACGCCAGTATATCCGGGAAGTACCGCCGGGTTTCTGCTATGCGTTTATCCTGATGCATGAAAACATCTCCTGATCCGATTATGCCCCGGCGGTAGTTAAAATTTTCCGGCAGGCGGTTTTCCGCCTTGAGTTCTTTTATCGCTTCTTCGACAGCCAGAATGAGGTTTTCCGGCACCGTGAAAACCTCAGGCTGTCCGGGGACCTGTCCGGGCTTGTAATGAAAACCTGTTACATCCACATCGTGGTATACAAGCCCTTCCGCGATAACGGCATCCCCAATGTTGAGGGAAGGATCTATCCCGCCCGCGGAACCGGAGTTGATTACCAGCCGGGTTTTGTAATTATGAATCAGGATGGAGCAGCCAACGGCGGCGTTCACTTTACCGATGCCGCAGCGGAGGAGCACAACGTGTTTCCCTTCGAGGGAGCCGGAAAAAAAATCGAACCCTCCTTCGGTTTTAACTTCCGTATTTTTCATGGCGGCGCGGAGCAGGACGACTTCTTCTTCCATTGCGCCGATCAATCCGATCATACCACAAGGGTAGTAAAAACAAAGTTCGTATGCAATGGTAAACCAATGGATTTGTTTTTACGTTCGCGGAACAGGGGGATGTGTGGCCGATATTGTTCTTTCGGCGATTAACGCCAAGTGGATTCATCCGTCTCTGGCCCTGCGGCTGCTCAAGGCGAATCTCGGAAAAAACGCGGAACACTGCGAAATTGTTGAGCTTGCCCTGCGTCAAAGTCTTGAGGAAAAACTCGAAGCTTTTACAGCCTTGAGGCCGAAGATACTGGGGCTTTCCGTTTCAATCTGGAACCACAAGGCGACGCTTGAACTTGTCAAGGGGCTGCTGGAGATGTGGAACGCCGCCCGGCCTGTTATCGTACTCGGCGGGCCGGAAGTATCTTACATGCCGAAAGAATCCGAAATCGTTCAATATGCCGATTATGTGATTCGCCGTGACGGAGAAACAGCTTTTGCCGAATTGTGTAACGGTATTTTGAAACAGGAGAATTTTCCCAAACCGGGATCAGGGAAACCCGCGCCGGAGATCATTGATTTGCCGAATATGCCGGACTTAACCGGTATTAAATCCGCCTATCACCTTTACACGGATGAAGATCTTCGCCGCAAGCTTATTTATGTGGAAGCATCGAGGGATTGTCAATTTGCCTGCGCGTTCTGCCAAAGCGCGGTTAAGGTTTCGCCTGATGCGAACGGTGAAGGGCGGGGGCAGCGTCTGTGCGGACAGGAGTGGAAATTTCAAAACAGCGTCCGGGAATTTTCCCTGAGCGGTTTTCTTTCCGACATGGACATTCTTTTGACGCGCCTTTTTTCCGTTCGTTCCCCCGGTACGGGACAGAAGGAGAACAATCCCGAATGCGCCGCGAAAATCCCGGCGCAGAGGGGAACTTCTTCTTCAGGGCGCGGCGGCGGGTTCCGGCCGACAATAAAATTTCTTGACCGTTCTTTCAACGTCAATATTCCCAGGGCCCTTTCGATTATGAATTTTTTTCTTGAAAAAGCGTCCCTGTATTCGTCCGCGAATCGGCGGGGGGGCACCGCGCCGTTTCAGGTACACTTTGAAATGGTTCCGGCCCTGTTTCCACCCGAATTAAAAAAAATGATTCTCCGGTTTCCTCCGGATATGCTGCGGCTTGAACTGGGTATACAGAGTTTTAATCCGGATGTCTGCGCCGCAATAAACCGGCCATCGAATCCGGAAAAAGAACTGGAAACAATACATTTTCTCCGGTTGCATACAAACGCTGTTGTTCACGCGGATCTCATCGCCGGCCTTCCCGGTGAAGACATGGTTTCGTTCAGCGAAGGTTTTGACAGGCTTTGGAAGGCCATGTTTAGGCCGCCTGAGAAAAGCGGGGTTCCGTCCGCCGGGCCGCCCTTCGAAATACAGATGGGCATTCTGAAAGGTCTTCCCGGTACGCCGATCCGGGAGCTCGACAGAAAATTCGGCATGGTATATTCGCCGGAACCGCCTTACCAGGTGATAGAGACGGCGGCGCTGGGCAGGGCCGATCTTGAACGGCTTGTGAATTTTGCCCGGTTTTGGGAGCTTATTGTAAACAGGCCCTGGAAAGATCCGCCGGCCGCGGGGCCCATGCTTTCCCGGGGAAAGCCGGTTTTTTGGGAGTTCATGGAACTTTCCGAAACGTTATTCAGTTTTTTCGGCAGGAACTGGGGTATAGACCGGAATGAACTGCGCGCGGCCCTTGAGCGAAAAGGAAATCCGTAACCGCTAAAACTTGTAGGTAAGCACCGCCGCGGCCCGGTAAAATTCCAGACTGATGGGGTTGGAATTGTCGATGTGCCGGTTTCGGTAATACAGGTCTTCCCAGTTTGTGTCGGTATAATTTCGCCGGGTTCTGCATTGCACAAGCAGCACGGCGCCGATCCGCTTTGTAACGGTAAAGCTGAAAAGCCCCGAAAATGTCCACTGTATTTTATCATCCCCCCATTGTCCGCGCCCGGGCGTATCGTAAAGAAAAACAGACCCTTCGGCGAGAAGACCTATCATGTTAAGAAAAAAAGGCATTTGATAACCTACAAGAAAATTTCCGTAATAATTGAACCCGTTTGTGTTTTCACCGTCATCGTTTTCGTAATACCAGGATTCGTTTGATGAAGCGGCGGTGTAGCCGGCATAGTTAATCTCGTGGTATGTCCTGGCAACCACATGAGTCCAGTCGCCGGGAATAAGCGTGCCAAGATCAAACTGCAGTGCACCGCCGGCCTGGGTTTTCCAGAGCAGCCCGTCAAAGACAGACCCGGCATGTTCCGCCGCGCCCGAAGCGCCGGCTTTTTCCCGGTTAAGCCCTATCCCGTACGCTTCCTGCCCGAAAGCGTTCAGCTTCCAGCCCGACCCGATCCGGCCTCCCGCGGAAAGCTGGAAAAAAGCGGCGGGTGTCCAGACCGCTTCGGCCTGGCCGTTTAGCGATATGGGCGAAATTTCGGCGGTTAAAGCCAGGCTGACATTGTTGTCCTTTGTTAAAAAATGGCCGCCCTGAAGGAACGGAAACGAAAACCGCCAGGTAAAACCCAGCTTTGCTTCCGGCCTGGAGGAAACCTGTAAATAGAGCTCCCTCGAAGAGGAAAAACCGCCCGGTTCAGGTTCCAAAGCCGTATCTTCGGCGGAAAAAACCGGCGCCGTGAGGCCGGCCAGCGCCGCCAGCAGCATTCCCCGTATGACAAATAGCTTCATTGTCCGATACTATAACATACCATGAAAAAGTTGTGGATACCTGTTCTGGTGTTGCTTTTTTTTCTCGCCGGGTTTCCATTGTGGGCGCAGAAAACGGCCGGGGATCCTGCCGGGGAAGCAGTGGAAGATCTTCCCGAACTGGACATTGAAACCATATTCCGCGGCCGCATTACCGAAACGGCCCTGCAATGCCTGGGCGTTCCCTACAAGTATGCCGGAGCGAACCCGGAAGGTTTTGACTGTTCCGGACTTATCTACTACGCGTACCGGGAAGCCGCGGGAATGGAACTGTCGCGTTCCACGGAAGGTCTTTGGACGGACGGGAAAGAAGTCGTCCTGGATAACGTTAAACCCGGCGACGTACTTGTGTTTACTACCGTGCGTCCCGGAGCAAGCCATGCCGGGATTGTGCTGGAAAATACCGGGAAGGGCGTTACTTTTGTCCACGCCGCCTCCCAGGGACCCAAATTGGGAGTAATTGTTTCCAACCTCAATGAACGATACTACAAAACCCGCATCATGGGCGCGCGGAGCTTTTTTTAATAGAGTTGTTCGATAACTTCAGGTATCGAACAATTTCCACTAAAATACCTCCACCTTACGAGGCCCAAGAAATGTAACCACCACTAATCAAACGAACAGGCCCCGCCAGTTTCGTACCTGTGCGCCTGTCCCAGGCACGGTATCTTCGTGTATTCGTGCGTTAGGCGCAATAAAACCAAATTTTTTTGCAAATATCTTGACATAAGGTTGGTGAAAATATACATTGGACAAAAGGAGTTAATGATGAATAGAATTACAATGTTTTCAATGATTTTTTGCATAGTATCACTCAATGGTGTATTTGCCTCTGGTAGAAAAGAAGGCAATGGTGATGTTGTTTTAATAAATAGGGGCATAAGTTCATTTAACTCAATAGAATTGAGTTCTAAGGCACTGGTAAATATTTATCAAAATGATACAGATAAAGTTACCGTTGAAATTGATTCTAATTTGGAACAATTTGTTAAAACAAATATTCGCAATAATACACTGGAAATTGGAGAAAAAGTTGGTGTTTCATTAAATCCAAACAAATATACAATAAATGTATATGTAAAAAATATTTCACGTATAAAAGTTTCAGGACAAGGAAACGTTAATATTAATAATGTTTTAGAAACAGACAATATAGAACTAAAAATATCCGGTTCTGGAAAAATTGGAGGAAAAATCGAAAGCAATAATTTAGTTGCAGACATTTCTGGTTCTGGAGAAATAAATATATCAGGTGTTTGTCCACAGATTGAACTAAAAATATCTGGTTCTGGAAATATAAATACTCCTGATATGGATGTTGAAAGTGCGCTTGTTGAAATAAGCGGTTCGGGTGAAACAAAAATAGATGTAAAAAGGGAATTAATTGGAAGAATATCCGGCTCTGGAAATATATTTTATAAAGGAACTCCAAAGATAGAAGTAAATATATCCGGAAAAGGAGGAATAAAAGGCATTTAATCAAGTAGGTTTTACTGCGCATAACAGGGGCAATGAACACCTTGATCTTCATGTTTCAACAACTATCATACTAATACAATATGGAAAATACCAAGCATTTTTGTATCATTGTTTAACATAAAATATCATGCCGTTCCTCACTCTTTTTCTACTTTGAGTAGCGATCTGTTCTCATCAATTCAATGGCAGGCTGGCCGTTATGGGAAGATGCACCCTAAACACCTTCATTACCTTATCGCCCAGATGGTTGATAACCTTGACGGCAATGCGGCCGGAGGCGGGCATGGCGAAAGGGCGGGAACGGTCGCTACGGAGGGTGGCCCAGGCATCCTCGTTGATTTCTGCCTTGAGGCTGGTCTTGAGTGTACCGTAGGGATCGCCGGCTCCCAGAAAATAGACGTGATGAACAAAAAAACTTTCCTCGTTATAGTCGGTATCGGTGGGAA
>JAIRWM010000081.1 GCA_031268975.1 Treponema sp.
TTCCGTCCGGCCGGGGAATTATTTCGCAGGGGGCCGTCACATGGGGATGATGCCCGATAACCAGGTCTACTTTGTGTTCAGCCAGAAACGCGGCAAGCTCTTTCTGGGTTTCGTTTACCGTATGGCGAAATTCATCACCCCAGTGCATGGAGACAACAAGCACGTCGCAGTTTGGCCGCAGCGCGTCTATTTCACGGGCCATTACCGGGGTGTCGATCATTCCCACAAACCAGTCTTTGCCGGCGGGAAGGGAATATCCGTTTAACCCGTATGTGTACGAAAGAAAACCGAAGCTGATCCCGTTTTTTGTGATGATGTTTTTATTCGCGTCCCGCTCTTCCTTGCTGCGAAATATGCCCGTGTACAGTACACCCTCTTCGCCTTTTTCTTTACGGTCTGCGTTAAGGGCGTCCCAGAAATCCATCGTCGCCGTTACCGCCTTTTCGCCCCGGTCCATCGTGTGGTTTGAAGCATGATTTATCACATTAAAACCGGCGTCTACCAGGGCCGTCCCGGTTTCCTGGGGGCTGTTGAATACCGGATACCCCGAAAGGCCAAGGGCTGTTCCCCCAAGTACTGTTTCCTGGTTGACTATGGCTATGCCGGCTTTTTCCACAATGGATTTGATTTTACTGTACGACGGGCCAAAGTCGTATACGTTTTCGCCGGTTCTGGCCGCCAGGTAAATGATATCGTGAATCAGATTGTCCCCGGCGGCAATCAGGGTAACGACGGTTTCTTCGGGAGATTCTTCGGGAACCGTAAGGTCTTGTTCCTGTTCGTTTTTGACCGTTTCCGGGGAACGGCAGTCAAATCCGCCCAACAGTACGAGCAGCGCCAAAAAAACCACGTTTAGCTTTCGTTTCATTTCATTAGACCTTACTCTAAATTTTGTATGTTGAATACCGCGGGAATTCCCCGTATATGCCTGAGTACTCTGGCGGCGTCCTCCGGAGACTCAAGCTGCACCGTGAAATACCCTGTCAGGTGGTTTTCCGATATTTCTTCAAGCTTTCCTTCAATAAGGCGTCCCTGGAATTTCCGCACCGCCCCTTCTATTTCGGAAAAGAGCGCCCCTTTTTTCCTTGCCTCAACCTTGAAACGCCGGACGGGAAACAAAGCGTTTTCCCACTGGGTTTCAACACGCCGTTCCCCGAAGTCCGGAATGGCGGCAAGATTAACGCAGTTTTGGCAGTGGATAATAATTCCCCTGCCCCGGGAAACGTAGCCTACGATGGGATCGCCGAGTATCGGGTTGCAGCATCCGGCAAAATGTATCAGCATGTTTTTCTCGCCGCCCACTTTTACTTTAAAGACAGGGGATCCTCTGCCGTGCGGAAAATCCCCGCCGGGCCCGGCGCGGAAAACAAAATCCGTTTCCGCGTCCGCTTTTTCCGTTTCCTGTTTTTCCGCGTTTTGCCTGTCCGGGCCCTGCCGATCGGCGCTTTGCCGGGTTTCTTTTGTTTTTGAAGACGCTTTGCCCGCTTCTTCGTGTTCCAAAAGCCAGTTGCGGATTTTGCTTCTGGCTTTTGCCGTCTTTACCACGTTAAGCCAGTTTTGATGGGGATGAGCGGAAGAAGACGTGATGATTTCCACCACCTGTGTGCTTTTCAGTTCCGTTTTCAGCGGGATGACAGCCCCGTCCGCTTTTGCCGCCAGACAATGTTCCCCGACGGCGCTGTGTATGTGGTAGGCAAAATCCAGGGGAGTGGAACCGGCGGGGAGATCAATTATCTTTCCCCGGGGGGTAAATACAAGAATTGAATTTTTAAGGATGTCTTTTTGGATGTCTTCGAAAAAAAAGCCGTTGTTGTTTTCATCCACCGACGGCGGCCCGGCCGTTCCCGCGGGAGGCGCCGCCCCTACAGGAGGCGCCTCCCCCCGCGGCGGAGGCCGGGTAAGCGGGGATCGCTTACGGCCGGAAGGGCCGGCGGCTTTTCCCAGCTTGTATATCCAGTGGCCTGCTACGCCGTATTCGGCGGTTCTGTGCATTTCGAATGTCCGTATCTGTATTTCCAGCATGAGCGGTTCAGCGTTTGGGGACTGTTCCACGACGACCGTTGTATGGAGGCTTTGGTAGCCGTTTGGTTTTGGAGCCGCGATATAATCTTTAAAGCGGCCGTCGACGGGTTTCCACAGGCGGTGAATTATCCCCAAAAGGGTATAGCAGTTTTCCATGCCGGGGCAGAGCAGCCGCAGTCCAAACAGGTCGAAAAGTTCACCGGGAGATTTGTTCCGCTTCCGCATTTTCTGGTATATCGAATAAAAGTGTTTCGCCCGGCTTTCTGTCTGTACCGGAATGCCCGCCGCCAGAGCCTCTTTTTTTATAAGCTCCTGGACAAAATCAAGAAATTTGCCGCGTTCGCCGCGCTTTAGGGAAACGATTTCTTTTATTTGCAGGTACGCGTCCCGGTTGAGGTACTTCAGGGCAAGGTCTTCAAGTTCCGCCTTGATCCACGAAATGCCAAGCCTGCCGGCCAGCGGCGCGTAAACGTCAAGGCCCTCCTGTACGAGGTTTTTCCGTTCGTCGGGGGGAAAAAAATCCAGCGTCCTCATTGTATGCAGTGCGCCGGCAAGCTTTATCAGTATCGACCTGATGTCCCGTGCGGCGGCAAAGAGCATTTTCCGTACGTTTTCGGCTTCTTTGGCGCTCTTTCCCTTTGAGACAATTCTGTTTAATTTTACCGCGTCTTCCACCAGCGGCATTTTACCAAACTGTTTTTCAATGCTTTCTTTCGCTTCAGGGTAACAATCCTGGAGCAGGGCGGAAGCGGCCGTACCGGCGTCGGCCCGCAGCTCTATAAGGATTGCCGCGGTCTGGAGGCCGTGGAGAAACGGTTCCCCGGCCGGAAACGCCGTCTGTTGTCCGGTGATCGCCGGCGGGTTCCGGCCGGCGGCAAATTCCGCGGCGGCCAGTATCCGTTCCCGGTCTTCACGGGGATAGCCCGCAAGCTTTTCGCTGAACGCGGCTATGGCGGGATTCAAGGCGACCTCCCCGGAGAGAACCGCCCGGCTATTACCCTCCCGCCGCCGGAAAGATCTTTGCGGGTGTATATGCCGGAAAAGCCGCGTTCTTTCAGCATAAAAGCTATGTCGTCCATTTGGGATGGATCCGCCTCAAGCAGCAAAACGCCGTCCAGATAGCCGGGCGCTTTTTCTATAATCCGCCGTATTATCTCAAGGCCGTCTTCCCCGCCGTCAAGCGCGATTTTCGGTTCATTTTGAACTTCTTTTGGAAGGCCCCCGATATCGCCGGAAGGCACATAGGGGGCGTTGGCACAGATAACCGAAAACACCGGCGGGGTTGTGTCTGCCGTGTCCAGCGCGTCAAAAAGATCGCCCCGGCAGAAACGGATTTCCGGCCGGACGGCAGTACCGGCGGCCCCGACGGCCCGGCCGCCGTTCCCGGTTTTGGGTAAAAGCCGTTCCGCATTAAGCCGGGCCGTCTTCAGGGCTTCTTCGGAAATGTCCGCCGCCCAGACTTCAAGTTCCGGGTTTTCATGCTTTACGGCGACGGCTACGGCTCCCGATCCGGTACACAGATCCAGGAGGGAATGCCGGGAAATTCCCGCGCCGGGCGCCCGGCGGGAAATTTCTTCCAGCGCGGCCTCGACGAGCGTTTCCGTATCGGGTCTGGGAACAAGTACGGCGGGATTTACACAAAAGTCCAGCCCGTAAAATTCCCTGCGGCCTGTTATATAGGCGGTACATTCGCCGCAGGCGCGGCGTTCAACGCAGGTGAAAAAGCGGGAAAAATCCTCCGGGGACAGTTCGCCTGGTGCGCCTTCGCGGCTTTGCCCCCCGGCCGGAATTCCGGCGTACAGTTTTTCCCGGCTGACGCCGAGGACGTGGGACAGTAAAAGGCCCGCGTCAAGAGCGGGGTTTTCCGCGTGGGCACAGGCAAGCCGGGCCCGGCCCCGCCTCAGAGCTTCGTCTATCAGCATAGGCGGTCCTATATCTGGTATTCGGCGGCTTCATGGATACATCCCTGAAAAGCGGAAACAAGGTCGTCCATGGCCTCGCCAATGGCCTGCTTTTTGTTCTTTTTGTAGTCGGAAAGCCGGGCGGAAAGGTCTATTTTTGGGGCAATCTGGATAAGCACCCGTTTTGGATGCACGTTGAGAACCCTGTTCGAATAAGCGCCGCCCATTGTTCTGCTCGCGAAATCCCAAAGATTCTGGGCGTATTCCATTTTTACATACAGCGGCGCGTCTTCCCGGGGTACTGCGACCCGGAAGTACCAGATAAAATCCACGAGTTCCATGTGACGCCCGGCGTGCCAGGCTTCTCCGGCTTTGAGATCGGCCAGGGCCCGTTCCACGAGGGGCATTCCGTTAAAGCCTTTTACTTCCGGAATGATAATGCTGTCCCAGCAGATCTGTCTGATGTGGTACATTCTTTCGATGGTGTCTTTACCCTTTGGGGAGATTCCCAAAAGCCGTTCCGCCGTTTCCAGGGCTTTTTCGATAATCCTGTCGACCCGTTCATTAAACGATTTCCCTTCCTCGCCCTGAACGCCGTAGCGTTTTTCATTCTGCTCGAGAATATAACGCCGCGCCCTTTCCAGCCGCCCGGTAAAGCCGGTATTTTGTCCCGAATTGTCAAGGCCGGTGTATTTTTCGATTTTTTTGATAAGCCGTCCCAGCGACCATTTACCCATTTTTCCGTAACGGAAATGGATTGAAACGGGGAGTATCTCCACAGGGCATTCTTTGCCTTCTTTATTGATCCGCTCCGCGGCCTGAAAGCCGATACGGACCGTTCCCTGTTCCAGCCGGGGAACGGTTTCCGTCGTGTAGCTTACCTGCCCTTCAGGGGCTATTGCCAGCGGATACGGCCCCTCTGAAAGCGACCTGAATATCCGGTCCATGCCCACCGAATCCATTTTCGCGTGATGGATGGGCATTGCCCCGAGGTTCGGCATAATCCACCGGGCTACGCCCCCCCCCCAACGGACCACTTCGTACCCGTACACGAAAGAAACATGGGGCCGCCTGGAGAACCGGTATCTGGCTTTCCTGGCCGCGCTCCGAAGTTTGTAGAGTATGTACCACATAATAAGCTGGGGCTCGCCCCCATTTGGGTGCCGAAACGCCAGAATACAGCGGCTTTTTCCGCTTAAAGCGTCTTCAAACGCCTTGAAAATGTGTTCGCCGCCCCGCAGCACTATTTTTGCTATGCCCAAAATAAAAAAAAGGTAGATTCTGCCGAAAAGTCTGCATACAAAAAGCACAAACTTGGAGATTTTGGGCGCCGGGACGGTGATATCCGGCCGTGCGACAAAGACAGGCTTGATATAGGGCTTGTACATGCTGTCCCAGTGTACACCATCGCGGGTGTCGCTTCAAGGGACAATTATTGCCGTGAAGGTTGTTTCCCGACGGGCTGCAACACACCCGAACCCGCCCGCCGCTCCCGCACGGATAAATTATTGCTGGGTAATTGTTTTTTTCTTCAAACGTGATACTATAATATAGTCAATGAGGTGATGAGTGAAAAATGTAGATGAGTGATAAAAGTATATTTAGCGTCAGACCCGTTACTCCAGGGCATTCCACCTATTTGGAAAGGCCGCGTGTAGAAGAGCTTCTTGACAAGGCCATGGCTACTCCAATTGTGCTTGTTCTGGGAGGGGCGGGATACGGGAAAACCCATGCCGTTTATTCCTACCTTAATAAAAGGAAAATTAGAACGGTGTGGATGCAGCTTTCCGAGCGGGACAATTTCTGCGACCGGTTTTGGGAGAATTTTACCCAGTCCATGTCGATGTTGAGCTCCGCTTCCGCGAAAAAACTGGCAAAACAAGGTTTTCCCGCCACGGCCCGGCAGTTTGAACAATACCTGTCCATACCTCTGGAGGATGTTGATCCCGGCGCCAGGTATGTTTTTGTCTATGACGATCTTCATCTTATCCACGACAGGGGGGTACTCCGTTTTTTGGAACATTCAATAACCACCCCGTTTTTCAATATTACGTCGATCCTTGTTTCCAGAAAAGAGCTGCCGTTCAACCTGATGAACTTTTACTCGAAAGGGCTGTTGTCCACGATCGAGGAATCCGAACTTCGTTTCAAAAAAGAAGAAATGGAGTCTTATTTTTCCATGCAGAACATCAGCGCGCCCCAGGGCATTCTCGACTCCATATACCGCGATACCGAAGGCTGGGCGTTCGCCATTCAGATTGCGGGGCATTATCTGCAAAATCTGTCTCCCGAAGGATACGGAATCCACATACTCCGCTCAAACATATACCGGCTTATCGAAAGTGAAGTAATGGCCCATATGAAAAGCGAACTGAGAAGTTTTCTCATCAAACTGACGCTTTTGGACGACGCTTCTCCGGAACTGGTGCGGGAACTTGCCCGCCTGCATTTAAGGAAACACGATGCCGGTAAAAATACGGAAGCGAAAAACAGTGACGATGAAAAAAAAGCCGAATCCCTTCTGCGGCAGATCGAAGAGATTGGATCATTTATCCGTTTTGACGAATACCGTACCGTGTTCAGCATCCACCGGCTTTTCCGTGATTATCTGGGTAAAAGTCTTGATGAAATAACCGAAGACGAGAAAAAAGAAGTGTACACCGCCGCCGCCGATTGGTGCGCCGCCAACAATTTAAAAATGGACGCGATAGGTTATTATGAAAGGGCCGGTGATCACGGCAGACTTGTCGCCCAGATCAATATGCTGCCCCTGATACTTCCCGGCAGGACGGAAAGACTTCTTATGGACGTGATGGATCGGATACCCAGGGACGTTTATTTAAAACACGCCGGAGCTTTTCTTGTTTATGTCCGTTTTTTGATGAACGAAGGAAAGCTTAACGAAGCGAAGGAACGGGTTGAGGCTATCGTCAAAACATACGAGGATCAGGCGGACAGTGAACCGGCCGGCCGTGTCCTTGCCGACTGTTACAACAATCTGGGGATGATCAACGCGCTGCTGGCGCCTGTTACCAACGATTATTCCTTTGCGCCTTATTTTGAAAAAGCCCATTACTATAAACTAAAGTGGGGCGGGGAAGGGGAAACAGAAGAACAAAAAACCACAATGACGCTGCGGACGTATGCCTGTCTTGTCGGATCGCCTGAGCCGGCGGATATGGAGCGCTATTTCGCGGCATTGGACGCTTCGGCGTCCCATTTGGCGGTTTCCATGAACGGCAGCATGCACGGCGTGGACGATCTAAACCGGGGAGAGTTTGAGTTTTTCAGGATGAATCTGGCGGAAGCCGAGGCCTGCCTGTGGGAAGCTGTGGCAAAAGCCCGGGAACGGCGCCAGTATGAAATCGAAATCCGCGCCTATTTTTATCTTATGCGGATAGGATTGTTCCGCGGGGATATTGACTTTGAGAAAAAATGCCACCGGCTGATAACCGCTTTTCTTGAAAACCAGGACTTTATCAACAGGTATACCTATTACGATATTTGCCGGGGCTGGTTTTACGCCCACCTTGGAGAATGCGAAAAGGTTACCAAATGGCTTAAACAGGACGGCGAAGAGGCCGTGCTTAACAACGCCATAGAGGGCCTGGAACTGCTTGTAAAATCCAAAGCCCATCTCAGGGAAAACAACTATTCCGCGGCCCTCCTCGCGCTAAAGTGGGCCAGGCGCAGCGTGGGGATATTTATTATGGGCAGGGTGGAAGTAAACGTTCTGGAAGCGATCTGCCGCTACCAAATGGGGGACAAGGCCGCCGCGTACACGACGCTGGAACAGGCCCGGCTTGCCGCCGAACCAAACGGCTTTTTTATGCCGTTTGCGGAAATGGGAAAGGATATCCGCGCCCTGTCCGCCCAAGCGCTCAAGGATAATGCCGGCATACCCCCGGCTTTTCTTGAAAAAATACGCAACCTGTCTTCGGGTTATGCGAAAAAGTGCTTTCAGGTCGCCGAGTACTTTTCTTCAAAACCCAGCCGTTTTTCATCTTTCGGGGCGGACGGGCCGGGCCTTTCTTCCCGCGAGCAGGACGTTCTCAGGGCGCTTTTTCAGGGCTTTACCCAGGACGAAATAGCCCAGTCTACGCTTAAATCGGTCAATACGGTTAAAAGCGTGATCAGGCGGATCTATGAAAAACTGGGGGCCGCCAACCGGGCGGACGCCATACGCATTGCCATGAGCCGGGGTTTTTTGGAATGGTCCGAAAACGGGGAAACGATCTGGAAAAACCCCGCCCGGCCGGAACAGATACGGCCGCTGCTGAAAAAACCATCCGAAGACTGAGGCTTTTTCAAAACAGCGAAAAATCCGCTAAAAATCCGTAAAAATCCGCCCCAAAAGCAACTATTTTCGGATTATTCACCTTTTTTGGTGTTTCCCGTTCTTTCTTCCGGGGTGATCTTTAGAGTACACGAAAAGATTTCCCTGACCTCGTTATGCGTCAGGAAAGGGGCAAACATGAATACGAACATTTTCGCGCTGGAAGCGCGGAACGGGATCATTGTCTGCGAAAACAAAACGCTGGGAAGCGTTAACAGTACCGGCAGTACGTTTTCCATATTCGGGGACCGTTATCATAATCCGGGACTTCACGGCGGGACTATGGGACAGGGGTCGCCTCCGGCCATACCGGATTACGCGGATCCGTTTATCCTGTTTTGCAAAAAGAACGCGTCCGCGCGTACAGACATGGTCCGGATTGCCGGCCGCCTGGAAAACGACAGCGAATACCTCCATGCGCTGCGGGGCTATGTTTTCAGGATTTCCCTGCTGCTGCGCGATCTGGAATTTTTCCCCCTCCATGGGAATGTTTCCGGTTCTTCCCTTGACTCGGCGCAGCTTGACGACTACGCCGTTACCGTACACGGCGTTAAAGCGGAAAACGCCGGTATCGACGCCGTAGAAGCGGCGATAAAGGCTGAAAAACTGGAAGAAGCCGCCAGGGCGGGAGATTCTGTTTTTCTGGCAGAAAACGCTCCTGTTTTTCTGGAATACATGGAATGTTTTGTCACCTGTGTAATAAAGCTGATTGAGGAAATGATCGGAAAAGAAGAGGCAGCCGCCAGCAGACGTCTGCGCTCACGGCGCGGAAAATTCGGTCCGTTCCGGGGATTTGGAAACCTGCGAAGGAAACGGCCCAGCTAAAATATTCCGGACAGGCATAAACGCGGGAGCTTGTTTTTTTCGCGGAATCCCGGTACATTCTGCTTATATGCCCCTGAAAGGTGCCTCGACGGTGGACGGCAGGCAGCCGCTCTCCCTAAAGGAAAGTGAAAAAGCCCTGATAAAGGAAATAACCGCCCGTCTTCTGGCAGATAATCCCGCTGAGGCGGAAATAGTCGAAGAACGTTTTGAGTGCCTGGAGTCGTTCGGCAGGACCATTGCCCTTTTTCCGCTTATCCGGGAAACCCAGACATTGCTCGGTTCCGCCCGTGACGACAAGCTGTTTATCCAGTCTTTGGTGGGGCTTGCCCCGTCTTCCCGCCTGCTTCATATACCCGCCCGTATTCAGGCTGTCAGAAGCTTTCTGGTTACAAAATTCCACGCTTTTTCCCTTTTGTCGAAACTTGCCGCCGGAAACCCGGAATTCAGCGTCCGGGTACAAAGCGCGGTCTTTTCGGTGCTGTTTACCATTATGGCGGAAGACGTTTATTTTTCCTGCATAGGCGAGCCGAGGTTCCCGCGGGACATGAAGCCGAACCTTGCCGACGAACTTGTCTCCCTTTGGGACAGCGGCTCGGAGCTTGCCATGGTAAAACATTTTCCCGCCCTGGAAGCGCTGTGGATCGCCAGAAACGACGCTCCGCCGAGCTTTGGAACCCTGGACGGAACCAGCGAAATATTCCGTATTTCCATTGACTTAGGGAACGATTGGCACGATTTCCTTATCCACAGACTTGCCGACGAAGAAACAAAATGGGCGCTGGATGAATTTTTGTTCGGCCTTTCCTACGAAGAACTTATCTCGGTTCGCTCACGGCTGAGACGTTTTGGGATCAACGCGGTTGACTTTAACGAGATACATGCGTACCTGGGAAGCCGCCCGGCCTACTTAATGGTGAAAAACGCCGATCCCAGAATGTTGTACGATTTCTACATAGACCGGAAAGAAGCCTCGCTGCTGCGAAAACGCCTTGGCGCGCCTGGCCCCTATAAAACCCTGGAAGAAATTTACCTTGAATACCGCCTGTATCTTTAGACAGATCAATCTGGTGGAATTCAAAAGCCCGGATGACTACTTTTCGGTGAGTGATTTTTACAAGGT
>JAIRWM010000101.1 GCA_031268975.1 Treponema sp.
GCCGCCTTCATATCGGCAGCGTCGTTCTCCGGGTTTTTAAGCCGGCTTACGCCGGTATAGTTTCCGTTACCGATAACCAGTGCGTACTTTTGCCGGGCCCACAGCCCTCCGGCACTCACCTTACCGGCAAGTTCCATTCCATTTTCAGCTTCCTTGCCGGCAGTACGGCCGGATGCAAGTGCCGGAAGACTGACGGCAAACAGCAGACAGCAGAGGAGAACAAGTTTTTTCCCCCGCCCGCATTTTCCGTATATTTTCATCGCTTCTTTCGTCATTATTCTCTTCGCCTCTATCTATGATCTATCGCCAGCAAAAGACCGAACACCGCCCGGGGATTCACCGAACGGGCGGTAAACCGCATCAATGCGTTTTCATAATTGGCCTGCCGGGCGGGGATATAGGCGTCGCCCACGGCTCTTGCGACCCTGTCGGGAAACGTACCCTGGGCTTGGGAAAAACGCTCTCTTATGGCGTCGATATCCAGGGCTTCTTTTACGTACAACACCACGAGGTAATCCGTACCGCTCTGCCGGTCAAGCTCAATCCAGTCGTGTTCTCCGGGAAAGGCCACGGCGTTTTCCGAATAATCCAGGACCGGAGAGACATTCTCCCCTTCCATCGGGAATATGCGGGTTGTCTCCGGGGAAGAGGAATCGCTGGCAAAGGCGTACACATAGGCCGGCTTGTTATTCCCCATAAGATACCGGAACCGCGTTCCTGAAGTATAGGAACCGGTTGTCCGGTAATACCCGTCGCTGAACTGAACAGGCATACCCTCATTGGAATTATACACTTCGATTTGAACGGAGCCGGAATACTCGGTGTTGTACTGATAATTGGTCAAATCCTCGATAATCTCATAGGCTTCGACGGCGTACTGGTTAAAAACCTGGTACGGTATCCAGATATACCCCCTGTTGCCCCAGCTTTGGCCCCAACTGTTCTGAATCTCAAAGGCGCCGCCGTATTTGTCATCATCGTAACCAACCACACACATCGCATGTCCGCCGTAATTCACGGCGGGGCTTTCCACGGGTTGCCACAGATCTTTTGCGGTATCAAATGAACCAGGGCAGTTCATGCCGATAATAACCGGTTTGCCTTCGGCAAGGCTCTTCTTTACCGCCAGAGTCCGCTCGCTGCCGCCGGGCGTTCCCCGCGCGGAATTATACAGGATGACATAGTCGTTGATGCGATAGCGCCGCTGGTTGACAAATGCGGAAAGATGTATCTCCGGAAAATCCGCGGTCTTTTCAATTTCCAGCCGTTTGACCGCTCCTTCGTTTTTCATAACATCCAGCGCCCAGGGGATTGCCGTACCTTCATATCCTGTGGGAACGCCTAAATTCCTGAATACAAAAACACTTTTATAAACAAACACAGGAGAAAAAACATTAACGGTAGTCAAAAAACGATCTGTCCGGTTAAGGGCGATAGATTCGACAATGGTACGGGCAGCATAGGCGCTGGACCATGCGACACAGGTGCCATAGGGATTTTGATCTCCCGGATCAGGCGCGTATTGTTTTAAGGAAACCGCTTTTGGAATCGCGGTATAGGAGCGTGTTACTTGTGCCGCTTTTCGCGGCAGGCTGTTATAGAGCGCCTCGTCAAGAATTGCGCCCCGGGGGAAGCCGCTTTGGGCAAACGCGGAAACCGCGCAGAACAGCCATAACAGTATGCAGCATAGCCCTGGTTTTTTTGTCATGGGTCAAGCTCCGTAAACATGATGATCCTTCCTATTTTGTCCCAAAATAATTCCGCACTTCCCGCTCTATCGTGATATTAAATCTTGTTTCGGCATTAAGCAGCGTACCGGAGATATCCTGCAGTCTGGCGCCTCGGGAGATAACGCGCAGGTTTTCCCTGTCGGCCTGCCCTGCCCGCTGGAATTCCGTTTCGATGCCGGGGAACTGCCGGGTAGAGGCAAATATCAGTATAGTCTCCTGGCCGTAGGGCGCTTCGACATTGATCCTGGTGGTACCCGGCTCGGGAATGATTTTTTCGGCGTTGGCCGGAAGAAAATTATTCCGGTTTGTCGAATTGGGATACAAAAGCTGTATCCTCCTGTTTGCGTCGATGTGATACACCTTGACGTAACAATCCCGGTCCGCCCAGAGGCTTATTTTGAGTTCTTCGCCGTCAAAGTAGGTTCTGCTTTCAGAATTGGGCCAGGCTTCCAGCCTGAAACCCTGAACCGCCGGGACCGGTACAGACGGTGATGGGACAGGCGCGGGATCGGGAACCACGATACTGATTATTTCTTCCCTGTCTTCGGCATCGTCCTGGTCTTTGATATTATCCGGCAATATGGCGATACCGAGCCTGTCCAGTTCCGCCACCGGAATGGTAAATTCACGGGAACCCAGAGATACGCCACCGGGATCGGAAACCAGTTTCAGCGTAACCCTGACCATGTCCCCTTCCCGGATAAAGGTTCCCAGGATGATCCCTTTCTGCCGGCCGCTCACCCGGTCCAGGCCGCGGCTACGGGCGACCACTTTCATCCTGGGGTTATTTGAAGCGTGATGTTCGATTCTGCCCCGCAGGTTACGGGACAGGGCACTGACGGTATCGGTACCGGCCAGCGTAACATCCCCGATACTCACCTCCAGTACCGTGTTGAGCCGCGACGCCAGGCTATCTACCGCGTTTTTAACACTACCGTCAATATTCTCCTGGGCGGCAAGCAGGGTCACACCGGCAACAAGGAACGTTACAGCCAACATACATTTTTTCATCTCTGTTCTCCTTTTGCATATATTTTCCCCTGGGAATTTACCCGGACAAGAATATATGGTTTCTGTGTTTCGCCATTTGCCAGGGCAGAAAGGATCAGCGCAAAGCCGTAATCCGGCGCGCGAACAACGCTCAACGCTAACGATGTTTTGGTAATATCCTCGGAAAGCGGTGTATTATCCCGCCGCCAGGTTTCCGCGTCTTCCCGCCAGAGCAGGGCTCCGCTTTCCATATCCAGCGCTTCGATGAAGGGCGCGCCGCCGCTTCCGTCTTTGGTCACGGCCCGCAGGGTTCCGCACAACACAATCCGCCGATTCACCTCGTCTACCATCGCATCCTGATACCATGAGTGGGAGGCAGACTGGCTTTTCTGCCGCCACTGCTCTTTGCCATCGGCGCCGTATTTGATAAGTACCGCGTAACTGTCATTGCCCTTGTACTCCTGCCCGGCAAGATACCAGGCACCCGCCGCGTCCAGAACTATCTTGTTAAACTCAATGTTTGTGTAGGCGGCGTTTATGTTTTGTATGCGCCCCTGACCGCTGACTTCGGCGGTATACGCGCCGTTTTGACCTGTCCGCATATTTTCGTAATAGCCGGCCAGCAGCCAGCGATCCCGGTTTTTGTCGTAAGTGGAGGAGATGACTTCGTGGCAGACCTCGTCTTCCGGCGTTTTCGCATTGAAGCCGCCGGGACCGAGTTCCCAATCGCATACCAGCCCCGAGCCCGTCTCGCGGATCATACGGAGGTACGCCCCGTATCCCGCGCCTTTAAGGTCCCGTGCGCCGCCCGCCGCAAGCCAGGACCCCTCGTCCTTTTGCGCGGCGGTCAAAAAAAACGCCGAATAGTGTTCCGGCAGTTCCGATGGGGCCAGGGACGAACGCAGAGAGCCGTTTCCGGCATACAGGTTGACAACCGGACTGTAGTCGCCGACGCTTTCCGCGTGGCCCGCCAGCAGAACGGCGTTTTCCCGCGAAGGAATGGCTGCGTTTAGCGTAAAATTTTCGCCCATGGAAACAGGCGGCCCCTGTTCATGACCTGTTGAGTCAAAGCTATGGCAGCCGATTGTTTGGTTTTCCGGGGCCAGCACGGTGATTGCATTGCCGCCTAAAAACACAGGGCGGCCGGCGGCATCGGCCATGGTTTTTACCCAGGCGTTTTCGCCGGTACGGTGCAGGGGCCGTTCGTCGAGAAGGGTAACGGAGGCGCCATCGAAGGAATATGCATACAAGGAAGACGGTTTTACATTGGCCGGATTAAGCGCTATTCTTTTATACATATCCGTCTCTATCAAAAAGCTGCTCTCGCCGGTCAGTTTATCGTACAGCCCCCGAGATCCCGGTCTCAGATACGGCGATTCCTGCCAGATCCTGCCAGGCTGTAATTTTGCAAGGGGGTTTATATACACCGTAGCGCCGCTGTTCTGATTTAAGGTTATTGTCTCTTTTGAATTGTTTTGGATCGTCAGAAAACTTTCCTTAAAATCAATAATGATGGAGTTTATTGGAGGCGCCGTGTCCTGTTCCGGGCTGATAATGATATTCTCAGTCCGGGGTACGCTCAAATACATGCCGTTCAACAGTTCAAGACGGTAATAAACCTTAAAACCGCTGTTTAAATATACAGACGGTTCGGGTATAAGAACGGTCTTTTCACTTCTCCGGGGTATGAGCCTTGTTTCATCAATAAACTCAACATCAACGTCAGTATTATTGATAATCCTTACCGGAAATAATTCAGGTCCCGTATCCTGGGAAGGCGGTCGTACTCCGTTTGTTTTGCAGGAACAGAGCATGCCCGGCGTCAGCACAGCCACTACTAAAATAATCTTTGCTATTTTCAGAGTTATTTTCATGCGTAACGCTCCATAAAAAGGGGAAGTCAAAACCTTCCCCCTTTTTTAATTAGTCCAACTGAAGGAAAACATTGGTATTGACGTTATCAGATTTTTTTCCGATTTCACGAAGGGAAATATCGCCGGTATCAGGGATGGTAAGCGCGTATTCATAACCCGGCTTTACGATCTTCGATCCTGCTATCGGTACGTCAACGCCCCGGCGGCGGATACCGAGAGACGGATATTCCCTTCCGTCCGGTCCCTGGTCCGAGGCAAGCTGATAAACGTCGGCGTCTCCGCGGTTTGTACCAAAAAACCCGCGGTCGTTCCTTACAAATGCGGCGGATATGGTTTGTAACTGCACAAGGTCCGTTGCGTTATTTGTCAACCTGATAAAGGCAACGTTGTACTGTTTGCCGCCAATCACTTGTCCCGGATCCTTAAATTCGTATACCTGCTGGATTTGAGACGCGGGCATCGGAATAAAATCCACGCCGTAAAGGTTTACCGTATCGGTAAAGACATCCATTTCCCCCGAATTTGGATCAACATAGATATAGGTCGGGAAAAAGGTATAGGGTAATTCCTGCTGTCTTATCCAGAGTTTTTTGCTGCGTTCGCCGGGTCCAAGAACCGCAACCTTGTCGCCGGTAGAACCGTTTAGCCTGAGTTCCACGACATATTTGGTCAGGTTGGAAACATACACGTAGCTTTCGCTTCTGTCGTCAATTTTCGCGAAAATATCATGGTTTATCTGGCGGCCCTTTTCATAGGCCACCAACCCGGTATAAATGACATCGTCTTCGCTTATACCGGTCTTTCCTTTTCTATCAACCGTTGTCACAGAGGCAACCCGGAAGAGAAACGCCCCCTTGTCGGTTAAATTCAGTTTGGTTAAATCAAAGCTGCGTGAACCCTGGGCTTTAATGGCGCCCATAAAATTTCCCCTTTCAATCTTACCGGCAAACACAGCGACATCGGTGGGGGAAAGGTTATTAATCGTCAAAAGCCCACCGCTGTCAGATTCGTAGTCAGCCGGTTTGATTACCAGATTCACCATACTGTTGTTTTGTTGGAGGCTTTCGCATGACACAACGGCCCCCAAAATAACCAGAACAACCGCGATACCGCCGGCCATTCCGGCAATTTTTCTTTTTCTCATTTTCAGACTCCTCTTGTTTATTTTCACACCGTATATACGGTGAAGCCTCCTTATCAACTCTCCGCTAATGACAGGCGCCCGGCGCGCCTGTCCAAAAAAACCCCGTCCCCGAAACGCCGTCTTATGGCCTCCCGGTCCCCGGCGGAAAGGTTGTTGCACCCGCGAAATGCGGACTCCCCCCAATCGACGTAACACTGCTTGGTATTGTGATGGAAGTAAGGGTACTATGAAATGCGTAATTCCCAACGGCTCCAACCGGGATGTCGTCTACGCGGGCGGGGATGTTCACTACGGCGACCGTTCCCTTGTATTTAGTGATGGTAGTAAACTCCCCCAGGTCCAGTTCAAAATCCCCAGCCGGGGTCCACTCGGCATCGGGGGTTCGGGACGACGGGGCTGCGGGCCTTACCCGGCTCCTGGCCGGTACAAAGACAAAATCCCCCTTGTCGAGACTGGGATTCCGTATCTTACCGTACTGGGGATGCTGGGTCGCGTTGCTGTAATTAACCACCGTGGTTTGCAGGAACATCCCCAGCTCGGTGCCGCTCACGTACCCGGCCCGGTCCCCCGAGGGCAGGGGCGCGTCCACCGGCACAATGTAGCCCATTTCGTTGCCACCGCCCAACTGCAAGGTCTCGCCATGTCCCGCATAGTACACCACGATGCGGGTATCCGGGTCATAGCCGTAACGGTTCAAGAAGCTTTCTATGTCCTCCTGCGGGGTCCGGCCCGGAGCGTTTTCGATGGTTTCAACCGCAAAGCCCTGTTCCTCAAAGAGCCGCCTGACCGCCTGCACATCGGACTTTACGCCGGAAAGTCTCGGCCAGCTCCCGGTATATTCGCTTTTTCCGATGACCAGAGCCTGGGCGTCGCCGAAACTCGCCACCGGTATGCCGCCGCTCCCGCTTATGGTGAGCGACGCCCCCAGGTCCTGGGCGGGTAGGGAAGGCAAAAACAGCGGGAAAAACATTAAAAAAAGGGCGAAAAATTTAAAAACTACTAAACGGATGTTAGGGTGGGTAAAAATAAATAATTTTATATAACTACTGGAAATCACGTTAGTACGCCTCCTTTGGGAAAATTCAGCATGCTCCTTAAAATACCACTCCTGTTGGAACAACCGGAAAACCAATCAGGCCCTTAGCCTTAAGCGCCACTATGATGGCAAAGGCATCATCCCTTTCTAAGACGGCCTTTTTGATAGCCGAAAGAATCCCGGTCCGGTCAGCGACCACGCTTACTTAAGTTTGGCGCTTCCCGCTTCGGCCACATATCCCCGCTGCTTAACCACGGGTAAGCCAGTCGGCCACAACCAGCAGGGCTCCGTCCCGTGTCCGTTTGCCGGTACTCCGCTTGACCCCGGCGGCCGTCAACAGCTCGGCATAGAATATCCCGCTCCGTTGATGCAAACAGAACCTCCGCATAAATCCCATCCCTCAGGAAAAGGCTTTCTCATAGTGATTTGATTGATGCGCAGGTTTTTCCTGTAGCATTCACTCTTGTAAAATTCTAATCCCTTACAACATAAGGAATTACATCATACCGGCGAAGAGACTTGAACTCTTACATCCTCGCGGACAGCAGATTTTGAGTCTGCCGTGTCTACCATTCCACCACGCCGGCAAAGCACCGCGTCAAGCGGTGTAATTTCAAAAAACTCGCCTCGCGTCAGCGCCCGGAAAACGCGCCACATTCCCGTAATTGTAGGCGGGATTTAACCCACCGTACGCGCTACGCCGGCAAAAGAGCTCCGTCAAGGAGCGATAATAATAAATTCAGCACGCGTTAGCGCCATAAATACCACCGAATCATACGCAGGCAGGCGGGTTTTAGCCCGCCGTGCGCACGCCGCCGGCAAAAGTTTTTTCAGTCTACCCGAAAAGTCTGCGGCATTCAAGATAGAACCGTTTCTCGCTTGCCTCTCCCATGGAAAAACTTTTACGCGAAAGGGGGCCGCGCTCTGCAACTGTGCGAAAAAGGCCCTGTTTGTAAAACGGCGGAAGAAGTATGCCGGATCCGGCCGATTGCGCGGCAAGGCGGAAAAGCTCGTCTTCGCCGTGAATATAATCGACAAAAAGGGCCGGATTATCCCGGACAAAAACATCAAGCAGCGGCTGGATGCGATCGACCGCCAGGGGAACCGGATCTGTCTGTGCAAGAAAAAGGGCCGCCCGGCCCTGATTGCCGGAACCTTTTCCGGCAATAATGCCAAAGCGGGTGTACGGAACTTTTTCGTTTACCAGTGAAACAAGCCGCGCCCGTTCTTCGGCGCCGCCCAGGGCTTTAACGGAAAAACCGGGCAGGGCGGAAAACAGCTTTTTTGTTTCTTCCGCGCCCGCGCCGTAAACAAAGCGGTGAATCGGCTCAAACACCAGCGCCGGATCGTAGAGGTTTTCAATCTCAACCATTACCCAGCGGGGACCGTCCGCGAGATTGTCCGGCTCGGAGCCTCCGCCTGCTTTTTTACATTCTTCCCAGATCCCTTTCGCGGCGGCCAGGGAATGATTGCCGTCTCCGACCGCGTAGAGGAACGGCTCTGAAACGGGAGCCTCCACACCGGGCTTGGCCGGCAAAGCGTAGCGGGAAACCGATTCGGCGGCAAGCTTTTCCAGGCCCGATGCCAGGCACTCCCAATCCGCTTCCTTGTCCAAAAGCCAGCCTTGTACCCGGCCGGAATCAAGCATAAGCGGAGTATCATAAAGCTTTGTTCCCGCTTTTGCCCGGTTACCCAGCGTGCTTAACAGTTCATCCTTTTCATCGTCAACAAGCACAAGAATGTGGGGCAGTTCAAGCGCCGCGCCGCGCCTTATGTCCATTCTGGCGGGCAGCCGCTCAGGAACAGTCCCTTCCGTGGGCCGGACAAGCGCCGCGCCGGCCGGCGACCAGTCGTACTGTTCAAGGTCAAGACAAACAAGCAGGCCACGCCTTCCCGTGCGGTACGGCGTATCCCGCTCCACATAAACGCAGCCCCGGCTGGAACGAAAAATATTCTTTTCCAGATAACGCTTCATGGTTTTATGAACCGTTTCTATACGTTCTTTTCTGCCGGGCATCTCAAGAAAAGCTTCGGGAAAAATACAATGAAGAGCAGAAGGTGAATCTCCGGCCGCCGCCGCCGCGCGTTCCCAATAGCCGCGATCCTGGGTAAACTGATCGCAGGCGATAACCGCCCACCTTGAAAGATCGGCGTCCTGCCGGGGCAGCAGCGTTTTGGGAACCGCCGTTCCCAAAACGGCAAGCCGTTCATGTACAGATTTCACGGAATCACACAGCCTCCGCGCAGATGGTAACATACAATCAGAGTCAGGACAACCGTACTCAGGAGACAGGCCATATCGTGTTGACTTCATAACGACGCAGATGATATCGTGTTGCGGGGGAGTTTGATAAAACCAATCTTGCACAATGATTTATTAAATTTCAGCGGCGCTCAGATAAAGAATACAAAAACACAGGAGCCCGCTTGTGAAAGCGCGGAATTTCTTGCGGAACAACTCATCACCTATATGGGAAACAAAAGGGCCCTGTTAAATTTTATAGGCGGCGGGATAAAAATCGCCCGAAAAAGGCTTGCGAAAAATAAACTTGCGTTGTTTGATGTTTTTAGCGGATCGGGTATTGTGGCAAGATACTTTAAACAATTTTCGAATCTGTTGATAGCAAATGATCTGGAAAAATATTCAACGGTAATCAATCAATGTTATCTTTCAAATAAAAATGATGTAAACATTGAAGAGCTGCTTTACCATCACCGTGAAATTATCAACGAAACAAATAAAAACCTGAAAAAAGGTATTGTCTCGGAATTATACGCGCCTGGAGATGAACAAAATATTGAACCCGGCGACCGCGTTTTTTATACGGTCAGAAACGCCATGTACATAGATACGGTACGAAAATTTATCGATAAGATCCCTTCAGGCAGTCAAAAATATTTTCTGGCGCCCTTGTTATCGGAAGCGTCCATCCACGCGAATACATCCGGGGTTTTTAAGGGCTTTTACAAAAACAGGGAAACCGGCCTTGGACAGTTTGGCGGTAAAAACGAAGATGCCCTTCCAAGAATCAAAGGTGATATAAAATTGCCATTTCCCGTATTCAGCAATTTTGACACCGACGTTTTGGCATTGAATGGCGACGCAAATAAAATAATAAACACTGTTCCCGATGTTGATCTGGCGTACCTTGACCCGCCGTATAATCAGCATCCCTATGGTTCAAACTATTTTATGTTAAATTTGATTATTGATTATACATATCCGGAAAACGCAAGCGTTGTTTCCGGCATTCCCGGCGGCTGGAATAGATCAAATTATAACAAAGAAAATTATGCCTGCACGGAGTTAAGAAACCTTGTAGAAAATATAAAGGCAAAGTTTGTGCTTGTTTCCTTTAATTCAGAAGGATTTATCGGACTAAAGACAATGAAAAACATGCTTGCCAAAATTGGAAAAGTGGAAGTTCTGGAAACAAAGTACAATGTCTTCCGTGGAAGCAGAAATTTAAACAAGAGGGAGATACATGTCAAAGAATATCTCTATTTATTGGAAAAATGAACCTCGTCTCCGCGGGTATATCACAAAATCCTTTTCCATGATACAGTATATATCATCCGCACAACGTAACCACAAGAGGAGAGCATAGTTCAAGTGATAACCGTTACCGATGTAAGTCTTTCTTACGGAGAAAGAATTCTTTTTAAAGATGTCAATTTAAAATTCACCCCGGGCAACTGCTACGGGATTATAGGCGCCAACGGCGCGGGGAAATCAACATTTCTCAGGATACTTTCCGGTGAAACTGAACACGACAAGGGAGAAATCTCCATCTCGAAGGGAGAGCGCATGGCCGTACTCAAGCAAGATCACTTTGCCTTTGAAAAGTACGCTGCCATGGAAACGGTAATCATGGGCTATCCCAGGTTGTATCAGATCCAAAAAGAACGTGAAGCGATTTACGCGAAAGAAGACTTTAGCGAAGAAGACGGCATGAAGGCCAGCGAGCTTGAGGCGGATTTTGCCGATCTTGGCGGCTGGGAAGCGGAAGCCCAGGCGGGCCAGCTTCTTTCCGGCCTTGGCCTTGACGAAGAAGATCACAACAGGCTTATGGCGGATCTTGATGAGTCAAAGAAGGTCCGGGTACTTCTGGCCCAGGCCCTGTTCGGTAATCCCGATTTGCTTTTACTCGACGAACCGACAAACGGCCTTGACCTTGAATCCATTTCCTGGCTTGAAGATTTTCTTATTGATTTTCCCAACACGGTGATTGTTGTTTCCCACGACAGGCATTTTCTTAATGCTGTATGCACCCATGTCTGCGATATCGACTTCGGAAAGATCACCCAGTATTCGGGCAATTACGATTTCTGGTATCAGATGAGCCAGATGCTTCAAAAGCAGGCGAAAGACCAGCTTAAAAAGCGGGAGGAGCGGGCACGGGAACTCAGGGAATTTATTCAGCGATTTGCCAGTAACGCGGCAAAAAGCAGGCAGGCGACAAGCCGTAAAAAAGTGCTGGAAAAGCTCGATCTGGAAAATGTCCGGGTAACCAGCCGCAAGTTTCCCTATGTCGGTTTTAAGCCCGCCAGGGAAATCGGCAACAATGTCCTGCGGATAGAAAACCTTTCCGCAGAAAATTCGGGGATTGCCGGCTTGTCGATGATGGTCAATAAAAACGACAAAATAGCCTTTGTCGGAATGGAACATCAGGCAAAAACCGCCCTTTTTGAAAGCATCGCGCGGGAAAATCCGCCCGAAGGAGTTTACTGGGGCCAGACCACAAGCTTTTCGTATTTTCCAAAAGAAAATTCCGCGTTTTTCAGCGGCAGCGATTCAATCACCGACTGGCTTAAACAATACTCACCGGATCAGGACGACACGTATGTGCGGGGCTTTTTGGGGCGCATGCTGTTTTCAGGCGACGAAGCCCTTAAGCCGGTTAATGTACTTTCCGGCGGCGAGCGGGTCCGCTGCATGCTTTCCAGAATGATGCTGTCAAACGCCAATGTACTCATTCTTGATGAGCCGACAAACCACCTTGATCTTGAGGCGATTACCGCACTCAACGAAGGGCTTATCGCGTTTCCCGGTGTTATACTTTTTAATTCCCACGATCATGAATTTATCAATTCAATCGCGAACCGTATTATCGAGATTCTGCCGCCAGTGCCCGTGGGCGCTCCCGCCGGTACACCGGCAGGAACGGGGATCATTGACAGGACGATGCCGTTCGACGATTACCTTGCCGATGAATCGGTAAAAGCAATCCGTTCCGGGGCGTATCACCATATCGAGCGTCTGCGGATATGAGAAACCGTCCGGCTGTCCCGGGTATTTTACCGGCGCTGCTTTTACTTGCGGCCTGCTCTTCTCCAAAATCCGCGGCGCCCGGAATTCCGGGCGTTGATTTTGACGCGGCCGGCCAATACAATTCATTTGACAGCCGGGACACAGAGGAAGTTCTTAAAACAAAAATCGCCCAGATGTTTCTTGTCGGTTTTCGGGGAACGTCTCTTGAAAAAGACAATCCTGTTTACGCGGATATAACAAAACTTGGAATAGGCGGAGTGATACTTTTTGACTACGACATGCCAAGTCGTTCCCCCGTCCGAAACATCGTCTCCAAAGATCAGCTTACCCGGCTTTGCGCGGAGCTGCAGGATGCCGCCGCCGGAGGCCCAAGCGGCTTGAGGCTTTTTATCGCAGTGGATCAGGAAGGCGGCGCAGTGGACAGGCTAAAAACCAGAAACGGCTTCCCGAAAACAAAAAGCGCCGCCGAGCTTGGCAAAGACGAGAAAAGCGAAACTGCCTACCACGCGGAACAGACCGCGCGGCTTCTTTCTGAAATGGGAATCAACCTGAACTTTGCCCCGTGCGTGGATCTTGACATCAATCCCCAAAATCCCATCATCGGTAAAATCGGCAGAAGCTTTTCTTCCGATCCTGCTGTTGTAACGGATCACGCGGCCCTGTGGATAAAGGCCCACAGCAGCTACGGGGTATTTTCCTGTCCCAAACATTTCCCCGGACACGGCAGTTCGCGGGGCGATACTCACCGGGGGGCGGTTGACATAAGCCAAAGCTGGAAACCGGAAGAGCTTTTTCCGTACAGCGAACTTATCCGTACCGGACAAGTTCGCTTTGTAATGACAGGCCATGTGTTTAACTCCGTCCTTGATCCGGAAAACCCCGCCACCCTTTCACAGCCCGTACTTGAAGGCATACTGCGCGGCAGACTGGGTTTTACGGGCCTTATCGTCTCGGATGATCTTGACATGGCCGCCATTACGGCAAACTACAGCCTCGAAACCGCCCTCGAAAAAGCGGTAAACGCCGGAGTGAATATACTTTGTCTTTCCAAAAACGGCGGCGAATTTGATCCTTCCATTGCCGAACGAAGCGTCAACATTATCTACAAACAGCTTTCAGCCGGAAAAATTCCCCCGCAAAGAATTGAAGAAAGTTACCGGCGGATTATGGCGGTAAAAGCGGAGATGTGCGTCAGATGAGCTTTAAGGAAGCTGTCCGAACGAGTTTTTCAAACTTTTCGGGCAGCCCCACTTTTATTGTATGTTGAAATAAAACCGTTCCAGATACGCGATGCGCCGGGCCGCCGCGTCGTACCGGAAACTTTGCGGATACTCCCGCACCAGCCGCCGGTAATAATCCAGCGCAAGCCTGATATCCCGGTTTGGGCCGGCCGCCTCCAGCGCCTGACCGTAAAGCCAATACGCTTCATCGCTCCCGGCGGGGTACGCAGTCCTGAACTGATCGAGCGCTTCCAGGACGCCGGCAATACGGCCGGCATCGTACTCTTCCTTCGCTCTGCCAAGATACACGTCCGGCGCTGAACCCGCCGGCAACACCGCCGCCTGTCCTGTCTGCGTGGCAGCCGCCTGGTCCGGCGCGGCCTGTCCTGTCTGTGCAGCCGCCGGCTGATCTACCGCGGCTTGTCCCGCCTGTGCGGCCGCCGCCTGGTCTACCGCGGCTTGTCCCGCCTGCGCGGCCGCCGCCTGGTCCGGCGAGGCCTGTCCTGTCTGTGCGGCCGCGGGGTTCAGTCCGCCGGACGGTACTCCTTCCGCGGGCGGCCAGCGGGGCTCCGCGTAAACCCGGTCCGGAGCGACGGCGGTACTGTGCCAGACCGATCCGGTAATTTCGGGGGGCTCAAGGACAGTTACCCGCACATAATCGTTAATGACATAATCCCGTACAAAATCCTGCCGGTTAAATTTAAGCGAATAACTTCCTGCCTCATCGGCCCGGAAAACAAAAATCATTCCCTCACTGTCAATACGGCGCGAATCATAGTAGACGCCCCGCCTCGATCCAAGCTCGCCAAGGTAAACCCAGCCCGGCCCCCTGAATGGTATGTCGATGTACTGCCCTACAAACGCGGTTACCGTCCGCGAATAGACGGGCGCGTCTACCGGTATGGGAGACGATGCCGGGAGATCGGGGATACGGACGACGGGCGCTTCTCTGGGGCTTTCTTCGGCGGCCACGGGTTCCGAAGGGCGGACAAACTCGGGAGGGGAAGCGGGCGCCCGCACGGCCGGGGGAACGGCGGGTTCGGCGGGGGCCGCCGGAACGGGCCGCGCGGAGGGCTCAGCGGGCGGCGGAACCCGGCCGGCCTGAACAGGCGGAAGTTCCGGCGGTACGGCGGGCTCGGGGAGAACCGGCGCGGCGGGAAGGTGCAAAGCGATTTCGGCAGCCGGCTCCGCTTCCGCCGTAACGGATTCAGGTAAAAAAATTTCCGCAGGCGGGTTTCGCCACACAGGCACAGAGGAAGACCGGCCCGGCTCACGCGGGGAAGACCCGGGCCCGGCGGGGGTTTCCGCGGAGGAACCTTCATCCGGCAAGGCCGCGTCGCCGCCGGTTTCATCAGCTTCCGGGATAACCTGCCCGTGAAGGCCCCGGGGAATTTCCGGAACCGCGGACCCCTTGGCGGCGGCAGAATCTATCGGGGGAAGGTTTGCCGCCGGGTAGTCGTCGTTTGTTTCAGGCGTCTGTTTACAGGCGGCAAAACAGAGCAGCACGGCAAAAAACAGCACGATCCGTTTCACGGGACATTCTCCAAAAGTTCGTCTATGCTTTTTTTCATCCGATCTTCCCACACTCGGGCGTTTCCTTCCATCGGATCCGTCCAAAACGGCCGCGCGTCCTCTTCCGCCCAGCCGTCTTTGGGTTCCCTTTCAAGCAAAATCGGGGGAACGTAATCCGGTTCCGGCGGCATGAAAAAATCCCCCGGCGAACGGGAAAGGGGCAAAGAATCCGGTACGGCCTGTTTTTCGGGGACACGTCGCACAACCGCCAGTATCACAAGAAGTATCAGAATGATAAAAACCGCGCCGCAGACACAAAAGGCCGCAACGAGATGGGATTTGATAAATGACGCGGCTTTTGCAAGGAGTTCCCCAATCCCCATGATAATTGTATTATATCCCCTTTTTCTGATATTGTATACTTATTGCAGAGGAGACACGAATGAACGAACGGCTTGATTCCATGCTTCGGCGTTATGATGAACTTACCCGGCTTATTGAAGATCCGGAGCTGGTACGGGATCAGCGCAAATACAGGGAAATTATGAAGGAATACGCCCAGGTATCCGAGATTGCCGGCGCATCGAAGGACATTGACGCCCTTAAAGAACAGGTGGGCGGCGCACGGCTCATGGCCCAGGACGAAAAAGACCCGGACATGAAAGAGCTTGCACGGGAAGAGCTTAAGGATCTGGAAATCCGGCTCAAGGACGCCGACGACAGGCTCAAATTCCTGCTTGTCCCCCGGGATCCGCTGGATGAAAAAAACATTATCATGGAAATACGGGCCGGTACCGGCGGCGACGAAGCCGCCCTGTTCGCGGCGGATCTGTACCGCATGTACGCCCGCTTCGCCGAAACCAGGGGCTGGAAGTTTGAAATAATGAATTCAAACGAAACCGAACTTGGCGGCTTTAAGGAAATTGTGTTTTCCATAAACGGCAGCAATGTATACGAAAACCTCCGCTATGAATCCGGAGTTCACCGGGTACAGCGGGTACCGTCAACAGAAGCTTCGGGCAGAATCCACACATCGGCGGTTACCGTGGCGGTGCTCCCCGAGGCGGACGAAACTGAAATTGACATAAAGAGCGACGACCTGCGCATCGACGTAATGCGGGCGGGCGGCCCCGGCGGCCAGTGCGTCAATACAACAGATTCGGCGGTGCGCATTACCCACATACCATCGGGAATTGTGGTTCACTGCCAGGACGAAAAGAGCCAGATCAAGAACAAGGCAAAGGCCATGAGGATACTCAGGGCAAGAATCTACGAAATGGAAGAATCCAAAGCAGCCGCCGAACGGGCCGAAGCCCGCAAAACCCAGGTCGGCACAGGCGACCGGAGCGAGCGCATCCGTACCTATAACTTTCCCCAGAACCGCCTGACAGATCACCGGATCAACCTGACGCTTTACAAGCTTGATCTGATCATGCAGGGCGGCGTGGCGGAACTTTTTGACGCCCTTAAACTTTCCGCCCGCGAAGAATTGCTTCGGGCAACAGCAAGCTAAGGGAAGCACTGATTTATTCAATCGGGAATGAGCCTCCGCGGAGCAGAGCTCCGCGGTATCCTTAGCGATGCTTTGTTTCAACGGAGGCTCGTTCGATAGGAAGTTTATAATACCGTCTGGTTTAATGCCAAATTTTGTAAGCGTT
>JAIRWM010000178.1 GCA_031268975.1 Treponema sp.
GTGAGCCGGTTCCAAAATTGGTTATTTTGTAACCGGCTCTTGCAGTTTTTCGCCCTTCGGGCTGCAAAACTGCGGTTTTTATAGGGTGCAGTTCCAAAATTTGACATTTTGGAACTGCCCCATGTATGAAAAAGATTTTTGTCATACAAGGGGGAAAGGGATGAAAAAATTACGTGCGGGTTTAAGACTTTTTTTGGGGGGCAATCCATGAGGCAGAAACCGGTGAAAATCATTCCGTTTTATATGTTTCTTTTCCTGTTGTGTTCCTGTGTTTCCCTGCCGGGGAGGGCAGAGGGGCAGGCGGCGGCAGGAACCAGGCAGGAGGCGGCTATACCCGTGGTGGCGGTGGCGCCCTTTGAGGCGCGGGCGGGTATTTCCGCAAGCGACGCCGGGGTTATTACGGAAGTCTACAGCATACGGCTTTCCGCGACGGGGTCGGCGCGGGTGGTTACCCGCGAAGCCCTGGACCGGGTTGTACGGGAATATCAGTTCCAGGCCAGCGACTGGTCGGACGACAGCAAGACCGCCGCACTGGGCAGCGCGTTAAACGCCGACTGGATTGTCCGGGGAACCCTGCAAACGCTGAATAACCGCATGATCGTAACGGTATCGGTACTGGACATTAAAACGCTGGAAGTAAAGGGCGGCGCGGATATGCGGCTTTCCAGTATTGATGAGGCCTACGACCGGATGGACGATTTAGTGGCGCGGACGGTTGCCACCATGACCGGCAGGGGGGCGCCTATAAGTAAAACAACGGCCGGCGGGACCGGAACCGCAAACGGCGGGGCGGATACCTATAAGGTGGGCGGCCGGGGGCCGGGCGGGGGGATAATATTTTTTGACAAGGGGGTTTTTGCCGACGGCTGGCGTTATCTGGAAGCCGCGCCAAACGATATCGGACCCGCGCAATGGGGAGCATATGAACAGAATGTAAGCGGAACGAGCACGGAAACCGGGAAGGGGAAAGCAAATACCCAGGCCATTATAAACAGGCTTAGGCAGCTTGGAGAGACCGGCAAGGCCGCGCAGCTTTGCGAGGCTTTGAATATTAACGGCTGTAACGACTGGTTTTTGCCGGGGAAGGATGAACTGAACCTGATGTATGTTAACCTGAAGCGGAAAAATCTTGGTAGTTTTCAGAATGCTTGGTACTGGTCTTCCACGCAGGACGATACTAATTACGCGTGGGTACAGAGGTTCGGCAATGGCGATCAGTACTACAGCGACAAGAATCTTACCTATTCTGTTCGTGCTGTCCGGGCTTTTTAGCTATTTAGCCATTTAACTATTTTCTTTACCGCCGTAAGGCGGCCGAAAAATTTTTGAAAAAGGGGCGTTGTTGGGCATGGCGCTTTATTACGATTTGCCGGTTTTTAAGGTTATGTATGATCTTACCCTGCACATTTTTGAAATAACGCAACATTTTTCACGGGAATATAAATTTACCCTGGGGCAGGATATGAAACGCGACTGCATTACCCTGGTAAGAAGTATCTACCGCGCCAATAAGTGTAAGGAAAAAGAATTATGCCATAAGATTATATTTAATGATCCGGTTAAGGATTGTATCAGGCACAGCCCCGCAAAAGCGTGGGAGGGTTTACCCCAAGACAAAAGTCTTTTTTCGACCAAAGAAAATTGCGGCCTGCCGATTGGAAACTTGACAAGCCAGATATTCGCCAATTTTTACCTTACCGAATTTGATCATTTTATAAAAAAACAATGTAACATTGCTTTTTATGGACGGTATGTTGACGATTGTGTTATAGTTCATACTTCGCGGGCATTTCTTAAAAGACTTATCCGGCAATTACAAATTTATTTACATGAAAGCCTGGGGCTGTCGCTGCACCCAAAGAAAATATATCTGCAGCCATGTAAAAACGGCGTGCCTTTTCTAGGATGTTTTATAAAACCAAGCCACATCGTTGTTAAACACCGGACCATAAACAATTTTAGAGACGCTTTGGCAAGGTACAACGCGCTTGCGGCGGATCATAAGCCTAAAAAGAATGAACGCAGCGCATTTATAGCTTCCGTTAATTCCTACCTGGGGATATTAAAACATTATAAAACATTTAAGAAGCGGGAAAATATGCTTCATACGGGAATCTCGCCATTATGGTATAAACATACTGTACTATGCGCCGGATATAACAAGGTTATCGCAAAAGGAGGATTAGGATGAAAAAATTACTTGCGGGTTTAGGGATTTTCTTCGTGGTACTGGCCGCGGGCGTTTACGCACAGCAGACGGTGGTAGTGGCGGTCGCGCCCTTTGAGGCGAGGGCCGGTATTGCCGCAGGGGATGCCGAGACTATAACTGAGGTCTACAGCATACGGCTTTCCGTAACGAGGTCGGTACGGGTGGTTAACCGCGAAGCCCTGGACAGGGTTGTGCGGGAGCACCGGTTTCAGGCAGGGGACTGGTCGGATGACCGGAAGACCGCCGAACTGGGCCGGGCCTTAAACGCCGACTGGGTTGTCCGGGGGACCCTGCAAAAACTAAGCAGTAATTTTATTATTACCGTCTCGATACTTGATATTAGAACGCTTGAAGTGAAGGGCGGGGCGGATATGCGGATAAACAGCATTGATGACGCCTACGATAGTATGGGCACTCTTGTTGCCCAGACACTGAAAACCATTACCACCGGCATGACATACAATATCGGCGACAGAGGACCGGGGGGCGGTTTTATATTTTACGCCCAAGGCGGTGCCTATATGGAGTGCAGCGCAATGCTCGGCGCTCTTGGTTGGGATCAGGCTATGAGCACAGCCCAGAATTACCGGGGGGGCGGATATGATGACTGGCGCCTGCCGACACAGGGGGAACTTGATCTTATCTATAAAAACCTGCGGCAGAAAAACCTTGGCGGTATGGGCGGTGATTGGTACTGGTCTTCCACGCAGTACGGTGCTCATAGTTACGCGTGGGCGCAGAGATTCAGCGATGGCAATCAGGGCACCATCCCCAAGGATAATACCGGTTCTGTCCGTGCTGTCCGGGCTTTTTGACAAAAGAGCAAAGGACAGGGAGCAAAGAGCAAATGAGTGAAGTTATGTTACACGGAAGCGGCGATTTCCTTACGCACCAGTTCGCCGATGATTTGGGCCGGGCTTTTGTGGGTAGCCTCGGCCCGGGTTTGGATGTAGTTCGCGGCGATAGTATCAAGGCCATTCAACAGGGCGCGTTGAGCGGCAAACACGCCGGGTATGCTGGTCAACTTTGGGGTGGTGCGAGTCAGGAGTTCATCCAGAGCGTCATATTCCTCATCGGTCATGTCGGTGCCAAAATGCTCTTCCATTGCTTCCTCCTATATGCCAAGTTCTTCACGGAACTGCCTGCGGCACTTCATCGCGTGAAATACTTTAACCGTTTCGCTATCGACGCGATTATACATAACCTCAAGCGGATTCCCCGCAAGGTCAAAACCAATAGCAACGTATTTGTTGTCGAACCCTTCCATAAGCACATCTTTAATATGGGTAGTGAAAGCGTGTCTAATTGCGTCTTCTTCAATCCCATGTTTAAAGGCGGAGGAGGTACAAATAACCCTTTGCCCCATGTTTCCATTCTAGTACAAATTTGGCGCGGGAGCAAGCGGTTAAAGTTTGGGTATGCACAGTTTAGAATAACATTTTTTCTAAAAAGGGGAAACAGGATATGAAAAAGATGTTTGTATTGGTTTGCCTTAGCCTGCTGCCGGCAGGGTTTGGGGTTTTTGCGCAGAGCCTGGACGGCAAGATTGCCGCCGCGGTTAAAGGGCTTGAACAGTCCCGGCGGCTTGCGGTGGCGGTAGAGCCGCCTGCGATCCGGGGCACGAATACGGTAACGGCCCTGTCGGAGTATCTCCAGGGGGAGATACGGCATTACGCTACCAACAGCCCCGCTTTTACCGTGGTGGAACCGGCACGGAGCGCGCCGGCGGGGAACATAGGGGGCTGGTATATTGATATGGGAACTTCGGTACGGGTTACGCTCCGGCTGGCCGTTGCCGGGGATACCGCCGCCGAACGGGCTTCGAAACAGTTCGACGTGCCCATCCATGAACTAAGCGAATTGGGGCTTGACTGGCATACGCCTGAAAATATCGGGAACCAGGAAGAAGCGGAAAACGAGCATGAGGAAATGGTGAACCTGGAGGAGGATTTGACCAACGCCACGGATCTTGATTTTGAGGCGTATCTTGATTCCCCTTCGCGCACCTACTACGACGGCGATTATATGACGATTAGTGTCCGCGCAAACGGGGACTGTTATGTTATTATCCGCCATATCGGCGTGGACGGCAATGCCCGGCTTATTTTTCCCAACCGTAGCGATACGGATAACTTTCTGAAAAAAGACGAAACACGGACTCTTTTTGAAAACCCCACGCGGGTGAGGCTTCACGAGCCGTTCGGACAGGAACAATTGCTGATTACCGTATCAACAACGCCGTTTAATGATCTTGAAAACGCGATGATAAGCCCGGTAACGGCGGACAGTTTTGCCGACGCGGTACGCAAGGCCAGGGGCTTGACGGTCGAGCTTCTGCCCCCGGAAGACGCGGAGTACCGTACCAAAAGCGTGTCCTTTTCCATTCTGCCCCTCTGCCATACGGATTTTGAATTTGACGATCCGGCCCGCGCCCTGAGGGAGATAGCGGAGGACGTGCGGCAAAGGGGCGGGCGTTTTGAGGGCAATGACCGCGAAGGGTTTTATGTTATCAATAACGGGCGGGTAAGCTATACAGTACAGGGCACTGTGATAACCCTTATTACCCGGCTGCCGCCTGAGGCGGCGTCGCGCCTGCTTACCAGGGGACCGGCGTCGCCGTTACAAGTTGATCTTGCCATTCCCCGCGCCAGTATACCGGGGCAGATAGCGTCTACGGGAGACAAAATAAAGCAGGCGGGGGGCGTTTTTTCGGGGGATGTCCGGGGCGGGAATTTCGCGGTACAAAAACCGGTGGAAATCGCGGGAAATTACCGGGTGGCCAACGAGAACGTTACGGTACTGATAACCAAATACCCGTCTTTGTTTGCCGGAACCATAAAAAGCAAGATAAAGGAATATTTCAGCGAATAGCGGAGGGAACATGAAAAGAATTCTTTTTGCCTTTTTAATTATCGTATTGCCATTTACGCAGGCGGCGGCCCAACAAAATGTTTCCGTTCCTCGGAAATTCGCCCTGGTTATCGGGAACGGCGCCTACCGGAGCAGTCCGCTGGTAAACCCGGTGAACGACGCGGCGGATATGAAAACGGCGCTGGAGGGCCTGGGCTTTACCGTGGAGAGCGTTGTTAACGGGAACCGCATACAGATGCAGGACGCGGTAAGCCGGTTGAAGACGAGGCTGCGGGGATTGCCGGGCAGTTACGGTTTTTTGTTCTATGCCGGGCACGGGGTACAATCGGGGGGAGAGAACTTTCTGATACCGGTAGACGCGGATATACCGCAGGAAGCGTATCTGCCGGACCGCGCGGTATCCCTGCGGTCCATGCTGCGGGAATTGGAAGACGCTGGTAACGCGCTTAACGTTGTCGTGCTTGACGCATGCCGGAATAACCCCTTTAGCTGGTCCCGGGGCGGCTCCCGTGGCCTTTCGGTGGTACAGGACGCGCCCTCCTCTTCCATTATTGTATACGCCACCCGCGCAGGGCAGACGGCGGAGGACAACGGAGGGCGCAACGGGCTTTTTACCGGGCAGCTGTTGAAAAACCTTCCCCTGGACCTGGAACTGAAAGAGGTGTTTAACCGCACCGGGCTTGACGTAATACGGGCAAGCGGCGGAAAGCAGACACCGGCGATGTATACGGAGTTTTTCGGTCATGTGTTTCTTTCGCCGAATCACCGGGACAACCCGGTTATCGTAGACCCGGTTGTAGTACCGCCGGTTCCCGGACCGGTACCGCCTGTGCCGAATCCCGTACCGTCGAATACCGTTTTCGGCGGAACCTGGAACGGTACGGTGGCCTATACCGACGGAAAGGGGAATTACCGGGATATCTACAACATCGTGCTTTTTGACGACAGTACCGCTATCATAACCGTTCGTACCCAACAGAACGGTGGGGAAATCCAGCAGGACGCCGACGGGTACTGGTCGTACGACGATACGTTTTTCCGGATTGAAGGTGATTTTCTGAATCCGGCAATCTCCCGTCTTGGAAGCATTAGATGGACCAGTGTTTATACGCTGGACAGCAACAACCGGCGCCTCGCGCTGCTGGTAAACCCCGCGCCGGAGGTCAGGAACACGGTGCGGGTGGTATTGACCAAAGCGAGGTGAGGACATGAAAAAAATCTTTGCCGCGGCGCTTTTTTTCTGTGTTTTAAGCGGCCTTTTTTCCCAGGAGTACGGACGCGGGACGGTTCTTGACAACGGGCGTTACGAAGGGCTGCCCCGCAAGGCGCGGCAAATCAGCCGCGCCTATACCGCGCTGCCTTCGTCGGTTTCGTTAAAAGCATACGCGCCTACGCCGGGCAGCCAGGGGGCCTACGGTACCTGTACCGCCTGGGCAACCGCTTACGCGGCGCGGACAATCGCGGAATCGCTGGCTTTACACAGAACGAGCAGGGCGCGTACCAATGCCAATGTGTTTTCCCCCGCCTTTGTGTATAAAAACATTTCCGACGATCCCGCATGTATGACCGGGACGTTTATAGGGGACGCCCTGGATCTTATGCGGCATACCGGCGTTCCAAAGATGGCGGCGGCGGAAAAAACCATGGATTTCGCGGCCGTACCGCTTGGGTTATTTACCAACGAACGGAAATATACGATAGCCGGTTATGCAACGCTCTATTTTAACCGGACAAGCGAAGGGGAGGTTTCAAAGACCGCCGTTGTCAAAAAAAGTTTGTCGGAAGGAAAGCCTGTTGTTGTCGGCATAATTTGTCCCGATTCTTTTGCCAATCCGGGAAAAGAAGTCTGGTATCCGCCGGAATCGCCGGATTCACCTGCCGGTGGACACGCTATTTGTGTTGTCGGGTACGATGACGGCAAATATGGCGGCGCGTTCGAGATACAGAACAGCTGGGACACGAATTGGGGGAACGATGGCTATATCTGGATTCCCTATGAAGTGTTTGAGCGTTTTGCCTATCACGGATATGAACTGATAGACAATCTGGCGGCTTACGGGGAGTTTTCCGAATATTCGGGGAACGTTCAGATTGAAGTACGGGGTTCCGGCGGCGGTATGCCGGTGCGTTTTCGGGACGGATACTACCAAACGGTCAATGCATATCCTTCCGGTACCCGGTTCCGGTATCTTTTGGGCAACGACGAACCGGCGTATGTATACGCCTTTGCCGCCGACGATTCCGCCAACAAAACCACGATGATTTTTCCCTATCCGGGGCAGAACGTATCGCCGGTTTTGGATTATTCGGAAAACCTTATTCCCTTTCCTTCGGAAAACACGTGGATAGAACTGGACAACATTACCGGTACGGATTATCTGGTGGTGCTTTATTCGAAAGAAGCCGTTGACATTGAGGCAGTGCGGAGACGTTTTGAATCCGCACGGGGCAGTTTTCCTGAGCGGGTTGCCGGGGCGGTGGGCGATGATTTTATACCTTACAACAGGGCTGAATATGAAACGGATGCAATGAAGTTCAGCGCCCGGTCTGCGAACAACCGGGCGGTATTCGGCCTATTGCTGGCGGTAAAGCACCGGTAAATTTGGTGCCCGGCACCTTTCGGGTTGCCCTGGATCGTTTATGAGGCATTGCGGATACTTGAGCAAACAGGGTGGTCGTGCTTTAATAAGCTCATGAAACACAAAACAGCGCCGGGGTACTCCGGATCGGGAGGGGGGTCTTCGCGCTTTGCGGGTAAAGTTGACGAGGAAAGCCTTGTGCGGCGGATTCGCGCACTGCTGGACGAAATCCAGGGCGACGCGGATCCTCATCTTTTGAACAGGTATCGATCCATTTTCCGGAAAGAAGTTTCGTTTTTCAGGCGTTCATATCTGGCCGCCTACCTTCTGCTGCTTGCCGACCAGGGAAAACCGCAGGGGCGCCGCCGCGAGGCCCCGGCAGGAAACCGTGAAGGGCAGCCCCGCCGCCGGGGAGGCCGCGCCGATGAGCCGGCCAGGGGCGGCGAACGGCGGGAAGATTTTAAACCCCAGGAAGAAGCGCATTTTTTGCCGGAAGAAGAAGCGGCGCGGCTTTTTGTCAGCATAGGGCGGAACCGCAAGGTTTTCCCCAGGGAAATCATCGGCCTGTTAAGTACAAAAGCCCGGATAGCGCGGGGCGATATAGGCGGTATCCGCATACTGGATAACTATTCTTTCGTGCAGGTGCGCGTTTCCGTTGCGGACGCGGTTATTGAGGCGCTGAACGGACAGGGTTTTCGGGGCAGGACCCTGACGGTCAGCTATGCCCGGACAAAAAAAGAGGGCGATGCGGAACCGGCAATGAGCGGAATCGCGGATTCCGGCAGAATCTCGGATTCCGGCGGAATCGCGGAATCCGGCAGAAACTCGGAATCGGCGGCGGGATCCGGCGAAAGGGAATTTTCCGGCAATGGTTAACCGCCTTACCGTGGGGGAGCTGGCGACAAACTGCTGGATTGTACCGCTTCCCCGGGCCGGCGGAGGCTGCGTTCTTGTGGATCCGGGCGGCGATGCGGAACGTATCACGGCCCGGCTTAAAAAGCTGCTCCTTGCTCCGGCGTACATAGTGCTTACCCACGCTCATTTTGACCATATAGCCGCGCTTCCCGATATGGCTTCGGCCTATCCCGATGCGAAAATCGCCATCCACCGGGCGGAAGCCGCGCGGCTCGGCCCCGGTTCCCGGGAAGTTCACCGCAGGGACTTTGCCGCGATGGGCGCGGCTTCCTTTATAGACGCTTTTTTCGACGGTTACGCCGGGCGCGGTCTTGCCATGCCGGAAGCTTCCGTTCTGCTTGACGAGGGAGACGGACTGGGTCCGTTTACCGCGTTACACCTGCCCGGCCACAGCCCCGGTTCCATCGGCCTTTTCCGGGAAGACGAAAAACTCCTTTTAAGCGGGGACACCCTGTTCCGCGCCGGGGTAGGTCGCACGGATCTTCCCGGAGGCGACCAGAGGAGCCTTGATTCGAGCCTGGAACGGCTTTTCAAAATGGACGCTGATATACGGGTTTATCCGGGGCACGGAGAAGCGACAACGATAGGCCGTGAACGGTCATAGGAGTTATCCCGGAACTGCTTTACAGATTAGAGTTGTTCGATAACTTCAGGTATCGAACAAGTCCATTCATTTTTTAATTACTGAATTAACCAGACTTTTAAGGCCTTGATCGAGATTCTTTTCCGTTTCTTCGTTCGGGAATTTTACGGTTTCATTCACATAATTAACGCCGTCTTTTTCTTCGATGATCCCCGCGGGACCTGCGGAATCAAGCAGTTCCGGGCTGTGGGTTTCTTCGTTCTGGAAAGGCTGGTATATAAGGGACATGCCCTCGTCGTTAAGCTCTTCAAGCTGTCCCGGCGTCTTTGTTCTTTCCGTATCGTCGTCCGAAGGTTTTAAAATTCCGTCGTCGTTAAATCTGGAAAGCATGGTAGCGAAGGGGGACACAATCTCCAGATTGTCGACGAGTTCTTCTTCCTCCGCGGTTTCCCCGGCTTCGCTGAATTCGATTCTGCTTGCGGCATTGACTGCCGGATCGACGGCGGGCGGCGCTTCGGCGGATACCGCCGGTTCCTCCACGGGGGACTCTTTTTCAATGCCCAGTTCCCCAATGTCGTCATCATCCAGCTCTTCAAGCTCTCCAATTTCGTCGTCGGTGTTGATATTGTTTATCGCGGAAACATCGTCACCGTCATCGACAAGCTCAAGGCCCGAAGATTCCACGATGTAGGGAATGTCGTCGTCTCCGAACACAAGCTGAATGTTGGATTTTTTCCGGGACTGGGAAGCAAGCTCGGCTTCCGCGCCGGCGATTTCTTCGGCCGTAAGAATCCGATCTTCTTTCACCCCGGCCCCGGATGTGCCGGGCGCGGCGGAATCTTTTGGAAGATCTTCCCGGGGGACATCTTCCAATTCTTCCCCGTCAAGTTCTTCCAGTACTTCGGCATCGTCAAAGTCCGCAGCTTCGGCTTCGCCGGATTCTCCAACCTGTTCGGCTTCTTCAGCTTCGCCATCGCCAAGTTCTTCTACCTGTTCGGCGTCTTCGACTTCAGCCGCGCCAAGTTCTTCTACGGCTTCGGCTTCTTCAACTCCGGCTTCGCCAAGTTCTCCCATTGGTTCGGTTTCTTCAACTTCGCCATCACCAAGTTCTTCTACAGCCTCGGCTTCTTCAACTTCAGCCTCACCGAGTTCTTCGACTACCTCGGCTTCTTCCGCCGTGTGAGCGGCGGCCGGTCCCGCTGTCTGGGTAATGGGAATGGTCAGGGGTTTGGGAACGCCTCCGCCGGGAACTACCGGAGAAGTTCCGGCCGCAAGCAATACCCGGTTAAGGATATTTTGAAGCTTGTCTTCGTCAATGGCCAGTCTGGTTTCCCGCTTGCCGCCGATGGCGGTAAGTATTTCGTCCCAGCTCTTGTTGATAAGACTGTCAATGTCTTCCATGAGGGCCGCGGCGTTCTTTGTCTTGATTCCCCGTTTAAGTTCGTTTTGTACGTCTTTACGCCTGTTTTCCAGTTCCCGGTACCAGTGGTTCCAGTCCATTTCACCCTTACGTTCGTAATACTCCCGTATAAGAGAAAGTTCCAGGTTTTTAAGCCGGTTCTGGATTACCGTCATGGTATCCGCCCGCAGGTTAAAACAGAGGAAAATAGTTAAATACAGCGTAAGAAAAAGTGAAACAAGCAGTATCAGCTTCATCGCTCCGGGAAAAGCAAAAATCCGTTCTTCCACTACACGGCCGATAAAAAGCCCTGTCTCCGTTTGAGCGGAAACCAAGACGAGAGACGACGTGGAATTTCCCGAATCCAGCGTATTTAAAGCCGCGCCACTCCCTGCCCAAATGGAAGAAATAATGGGGATGATAACTTCTTTGCCGGAATAAGCCATTCCCGACACCATGCCCGCGGGAACCGAAATAAGCGAAAGATCTTCCCCCACCCGAAGCCGTCCGGCGGTAACAAGCATGTCGGCCACCGCCCGTACAGAGACAGAATAAAGCGCCGTACCCCGGTACACTTCCAGCGAATCGTAAAACGGAAAAGAAAAAACAACGCGGTCGTTCCGCTGATCCAGGAAAAGCTTCGGCGAACCCTGGTCGGGAACGGCCAGCACATCGTAGGGGGTAAACGGGACTGTATCGGTGTAGTTCCGGTACGCGATCCGTTCTTCGCCCTGACTTAAAAGATCTTCCGGGTTTGTTGAAAAATGAATGCGCAGCCCGCCGGAATCCACAAAACGCACCGACTGAATGCCTTTTTGGGATTCCAGAAGCAGCCCGTAAATTCTCGTGCGGTCAAAAATATCCTGGGCGCTCTGGTTCGGCAGAAAACTCCGTCTGACCGCGTCATCTGCCAGGGTATCGGAAAAACTTTTTTCAAGCTCTGCGAGGAAAGAGTGGATTGTCTGGGCATCCCGGGTGACTTCCCTGATCTGGGAATTGGCGATTGACGGGTTGTAAAAGCGGGTTTCTATGAGATCGAAGAAGCCGGTGAAGGCAAACACAGACAGGGCGGCGGCCGCCACAACTGAAATGAGAAGGCTTAGAGCTACTTTCTGTGAAACTGTCACCGGTTCCTGCCTATAGTGTGAGTCAATTTGATTATCGGCCTGGCGGAAAACATCATTAGTACTAATTAGAGTATATAGTAGGGCCGGTTTCAAAATCAATTGACCGCCCGGCCCTCAGGCGCCGTTGTGCCGGCAGGCGCACGGGCCCCGCCGCCCTTTTTGTCCCGCGGAACGTCTGCGCTTTTGGTTGTTTTCGGCCCCGGAAATGGTTTAAGATATAACCATTCCTGCCGATAATGGAGGATAGGATTATCGGGATCAGGGAGGGATACATGGCATATACAAACGCGCTGTCAGTCTACCGGGAAACAAGAATACGCACCGCCAGCCAGGGACAGCTTATTATCATGTTGTATGATGAAGCGGTAAAACAGCTGGACAGCGCTCTTGAGCTTATGGGGCTTAACGCGTCCGGAAAGAGGGAACCCGGCCGGATTGAACACATCGGGAAAGCGGTAGGCAAAACCCAGGACATCATTACCGAACTCATGGTATCCCTCGATTTTGAGCAGGGCGGGGAAATTGCCAAGAACCTGTTTGCCCTCTATACATGGTTTAACAAAGAACTTCTGGAAGCGCAGATGATCCAGGATATTACCCGCATCACTATTGTTCGTAACCAGATAAACGAACTCAGGGAAGCCTGGGGCGAAGCGGCGCTTAAGTCGGTCGAAGCCGGACGCCCCAGGGAAGGCGTTAACATTGCGGGGTAACGCGGCAATGGTTTTTGAAGCAGGGACAAAAAGCAGCGGCGCACGGCCCGCCGGAGCGGATATGGGGGGCGAAGAGTTACAACAGCGGGTGGCAATTTTGAAGCGGTTCCGCGAACTTTTGCGCCAGCAGCGGGACAGATTCGCCCGGTATCTTGAAGTCCTGGACAAACAGAAAACCGTAATTGAAGACGGCAGCGCCGATGAACTTATTGCCCATGTAGAGCTTGAAGAAAAAATTGTTTCCGATATTTTTTCCATACAGAAAGTTATCGATCCCCTGGAAAGCATGTACCGGGATCTTCTTCCGTCAAAAGAAAGCGGTGTTTCGCTTTCCGCCGGCGTGAAAGGGGCGGCGCCGGAAGAACAGGACGTTCCCGGCCTCAAGGCGGCTCTGGAAGAACTCAAGGCCGAGGCGGTTGTTCGTTCCGGCCGCAACAGGGAGCTGCTTTCAAAGCGGATGGAAGAACTGCGCTTCGAGATGAAAAGCCTCCGGGCAAATCCGTACATTCTGCGCCGCCCGGTGTATTCGGGCGAAACCGCGTCACTGGTAGACATTAAAGGCTGATGGAAGGCCTGTCCACCGCGCGCGCTATGGCCGCCACGGACGGCGGGACACGAAGATACCGCGCCCGTGCCCTGGGACAGGCGCACAGGGACGAAACTGGCGGGGCCTGTCGCCGTTTCTCTGTGTGCGCCTGTTGTGTGCTCTCCGGGCGCGGTATCTTCGCCATATCGAGGGGCGCGCTCCGGGGCGCATGCGTCTGCCGGGAGGGGGGGCGGCCTTTTGGCCTTTGCGGGGAAGTGTTACGCTTGCCGGGCCTACGCCGTGTTACCTTTGCCGAAAGACGCGCTCAATGTTTCGCGCGCGGTTATTTGGCGGGCCTTTGGCCTTTGCGGGAAAGTGTTACGCTTAGCCGGGCCTACGCCGTGTTACCTTTACCGAAAGCCGCGCTCAATGTTTCGCGCGCGGTTATTTGGCGGGCCTTTTGGCGGGAAAGTGTTACCTTTGCGGGGCCTA
>JAIRWM010000149.1 GCA_031268975.1 Treponema sp.
TTTACCATCCAGCATACCGCCCAGCATCTTCTTTCCGGTACGATGCTTCGTCTTACCGGGTATCCTACCGTATCCATGCATCTGGGGGAAGATTACACGACCATTGACGTGGACGGAAAGGGCATAACAAGGGAAACCCTGCTTTCTGTCGAAGATGAGGTTTTTTCCGCCATTGAACGCGGCGCTCCGGTGATTATCCATCTGTGTCCCCCTGAACATATTGAAGATTTTCCGCTGCGTAAAGTTCCTCCAAAAGATGAAGAGCTTATCCGGGTTGTGGAAATTTCTGGCCATGATTTTTCTCCCTGCTGCGGAACCCACCTGTCAAACATTTCCCAAATTGGGATGCTCCGTATTCTGGGATCGGAAAACTACAAGGGGATGACGCGGATTTACTTTGCCGCAGGACGGCGCTGCCTTAAAGACAGCCGCATACTCCGGGAAAACGCCGAACTTATTTCCAGGGCCCTCAGCGTACCCGTAGAAGAAACAGGCGCGGCCGCGCTGGCGCTTCTGGAAAAAGCCGGGAAAATGGAAGAACAGCTTGCCCTCCTGGCGGAAGAAGCCGCGCGGACAAGGGCGGTCGCCATAATAGAGCGGGCGGAACTTGAAGGCGCGGGACAGGAAAAATGGTACGCGGAATATTTTCCTGACGCGAAAATGGAAGAGGTAACCCATCTGGGCAGACAGCTTCGGGAATTGTCCGGGGCAGTGTTTGTACTTGGCGCGGGAAAGGACAGAAAGTTTGCCGCGCTTTGTTCCGCTCCCGGCGCCGATATACGAGCCGGACTGAAAGAAGCGCTGGAAAAATCAGGCGGCAAGGGCGGCGGTGGTAAAGATTTTTTTCAGGGCCAGTTTGAATCGGAAGAAACCCTGAAAGCCTTTGTGCTCGGTTTCGCGGAAACAGGGAAGAGTCCGCTGTGAGTATCAGCACAAAAACAGGCGACGACGGAAGTACCTCCGCTCTTGGAAACGGCCGGCTTTCAAAACACGATCCCCGGATTGAAGCTCTGGGCGCGCTTGATGAACTGGACGCGTTTCTGTCCGCCGTTCCCGCTGCCGTTCCTGGCACTGCCGCCGCAAAGCCCCGCCATGACGAGCCGCTGCCGCCGGACGGGGACGACATTCCCGGTACCGCGGAAATGGTCGGCGCGATACGGCGGCAGCTTTCGGAAACAGTAATGGTTTTTGCCGCCGGTGCAAAGCCCGGCACGGTTTTTCCCGCGGTAGACAAATGTACAGAGCGCCTTGAAAACTGGATTGCCCTGCTGGAAAAAAAACACCGGATAAGCGGATTTGTTTCCCGCTGGACAAAGCCCGCTTCGGTCAGCCTTAACATAGCCCGTGCCGTCTGCCGCCGGGCGGAACGGCGCATCACTGAAACAGACAACCGCGGCCTTTATGCGTACATTAACCGCCTGTCGGATCTGCTTTTCCTGCTTGCCGTGAATGAAGAGGCAGACCGCCGGGCCATAGACCAGCGTTAAAGCGTTGCGGAGGATTGACAAGATACAATATTCGCAGTATCGTCCTTAGCACAAAGATTTCGGAATGCGGTGAGAATCCGCAGCGGTCCCGCCACCGTAACCGGGGATGAAAGCGGCAGCGCCATGAAATGGCGGCCATTGCGGAAACGCGAGAAGGCGCCGCGCAAATCGTACGATTTGTCCAAAGTAAAACGATCCGGAAGCCGGGAGACGGTCTTTGTCTTACACCTCCCTGAACCCTCGGCAGAAGGGCGCGGCAAGGCCGGTTTCCGAAATCAGCCTGACCGTCCGCATTAAAGGCGCGGCCGGTTTTGGCGCGGTGCTTCCGGTTCTCCCTCCTTCTAGATTCCGTTGGAAATTCCCCTGGGTCAGGTCGTGTCCCGAGGAGGCCCCATGCGTTTTTCATTTCCCGTTCTTTTTCTTGCGTTGGTTCTGGTGGGAACAACACAGTCTTTTGCCGCCGATGGCGAAGACGATCTTTCGTTTGTTGTTACCGCCGGGAGAACAGCGGAGGACGCCGCTTCCGTACCCGCCCAGGTAACCGTGATAACTTCCGATGACATTGCCGCTTCCGGCGCGTCAAATCTGGTTGAGGTTCTGGAGCAGGTTCCCGGCGTCCGCTTTACCGGCGCCACGGCCGGCCCGGGCAGCGAAGCTGTGTCGATGCGCGGTTTTGGCGAAAATTCCCACGGCCGTGTTTTGGTGCTGGTAGACGGCAGGCGGCTTAACAATCCCGATATGCAGGGAACCAACTGGAACGCCGTTCCCCTCGCTGATATTGAGCGGATAGAGGTACTGGACGGCGCGGCAAGCGTCCAGTACGGCAACAATGCCGTAGGCGGAGTGATCAACATCATCACCAAAAAATCAGGCGGGGCCCGAACCACCGTTTCGCTTTCCGCGGGAAGCTTTGCCTCCGGCAGGGTGCGGCCGGGAAACCGCGAGGCGTTTTCACACTTCAGCCCGGCAAAATGGGGGAATTTTTCCCTCACCGCCGAGCACAGCGGAACCGAAGGCTACCGGGATCGCCAGGCCGCCAACATCATGAACACCGGCGCCCGGGGAACCATCGACCTTTCGGAAAACCTGAGCCTTACCTTCAACACGTCCCTGGCGTACCTGTATTACGAGATGCCCGGCGGCCTAAACAAGGCGGACTATGAAAAAGATCCTACCAAGGCTCTAAGTGCTTACACGAGTGCACCTACCTGGGACGATGAGATTTCGGAATATGATGTTTCAGGCGGGCTTGGACTGTTGTGGGCCATTAACGACACCGTATCGCTGGAAGTGCCGCTTTCGTATACGGGAAAATTCATAGATAGTGATACGGCATCTTCTTCCCTGTTCATGAGCAGGAGGGTCCATACCGGGGAAGCCCGGCCCCAGGTTCAGGCGGCCCT
>JAIRWM010000154.1 GCA_031268975.1 Treponema sp.
CTGCTAAAAAAAATCCTTTTTGAAGCCGTCCCCGGTTCTGCCGCCGGAAGGGACCCATGACCGATATTCCGTTTGCCCGGCCCTTTATCGGAGAAGAAGAAGAACAGGCGGTACTCAGGGTGCTTCGTTCCGGCTGGCTTACCACCGGAGAAGAAGCCCTGGCTTTTGAAAAAGAATTCGCCCGGTTCCTCGCGGAGGACACCGCCCCGCTGCCGTGCTGTCTGGCGGTAAACTCGGCCACCTCCGGCCTCCACCTTGCCCTGGAAGCCCTGGGAATCGGCCCCGGAAGTCTGGTACTCCTTCCGTCTTACACGTTTACCAGCACGGCCGAAGTTGTCCGGTACCTCGGGGCGGAAAGCGTTTTTGTCGATATTGCCCCCAATTCCGGCAATATGGATCCTTCCGCCCTGGAATACACGCTTTCCCGTCTCGAATCGGGCAAAGCGGTTCCCGGTTTCCGGGGGGCGGCCTCGCGGCCAAAGGCGGTAATCCCGGTACACTTCGGCGGCCTCCCCTGCGACATGGCCTCCATCATGCACATTGCCCGAAAACGGGGGCTCGGCGTCGTAGAAGATTCCGCCCACGCGTTTCCGGCCCGTTGTCCGTTTCCCGCCCCGGATACCGGGGCCGTTCAACGCTGGGCCGGAACAATCGGCGACGCGGGGGTTTTTTCCTTCTACGCGACAAAAACCATAACAACCGGCGAAGGCGGCATGCTCGTCACTTTCGACACAAAAATCGCCGAACGCGCCGCCTGTATGCGCAGCCACGGCATAGACAGGCCGGTATGGAACCGGTATGCCGACACAAAGGCGTCCTGGTACTACGAAGTTACCGCCCCCGGCTACAAGTACAACCTTCCCGATCTGCTCGCGGCGGTCGGCAGGGCGCAGCTTTCGCGGGCCTCTTTTCTTCTTTCACGGCGGCGGGAAATAGCCCGCCGTTACGACCGGGCCTTCGGCGGCGTCCCCGGACTTGTCATTCCGCCGACATCGCCGGGCGACGCCCGCCATCTGTACCCCCTGCGGATCGCCGGCGGAGCGGAACCGGCCCCGGGGGCCGGCACGGAAAGCCGCCGCGACGCCTTTATCCGGCGCCTGAAAGAAAACGGCGTCGGCGCTTCTGTCCACTTTATTCCACTGCACATTATGCCTTATTATAAAAACAGGTATACTCTTTCGGCGGGTGATTTCCCCGAAACCTATAAACGTTACAGGGAGACGGTATCCCTCCCGATCTGGCCGGGTATGACGGCCGAAGAAACGGAGCGGGTTATTGCCGTCGTGTTGGAAAATGCAGAAAAAACCGGGATTCATTGACGACATCGCGATACTCTCCTCTAAGGGCAAGGGAAAGATGCTTTCGGGCATACTGCTCCGTTCTCCGGTTTCCTCAGGCATTCTCAAAGGCGTAGAGACTCCCCCGCTTCCGAACAAGGTCGTCATCATTAAAGCGGCGGATATTCCCGGTGAAAACCGCATGGACGGCCTCGGCGCGAGCCCATCCGGCGGCCCGCCCGGCGTAAGCGCGCCCGGCAGTATACCGATACTGGCGGATACAACGCTTTCCTACGCCGGACAGCCAGTCGCCATACTCGCCGGTCCCGATCTGTCCGTTCTTTTGGAACTGGCTTCCCAATGTACCGTCGCAGCGGAAGAAAAGGCGCCTGTTTTCGATCTGAAACATTCACCGGTAAAGGCCGCCGAAAGAAGCTTTTCCACCGGCGATGTCAAAAAGGTCTTTGAAAACGCCGGGCGGATAATCGGCGATACCTATGTTACCGGTTTTCAGGAAGCCTGGGGCACAGACCCGAATGGGGCCGTGGCAATCCCCGTTTCAGGCGAAACCCCGGGGACCGGGGTTTCGGGCATTGTCATTTATACCGCGTCCCAATGGCCGCTTCATGTCCGGGAACAGGTTTCGCGCGTCCTGGGAATAAGCCCCGGCATGGTGGAAACCCGGCAGGCCAGGATGGAGCTTCACCTGGACGGAAAAATCCTCTACCCCAGTCTCTGCTCCTGCCACGCCGCCCTTGCCGCCTGGATTACCCGCAGACCGGTAAAACTTATCCTGTCGCGGGAAGAAGATTTCCGTTTTTCCCCCAAGCGGGTAAAAACGGAAATCAGTCTGCGCAGCGCCCTGGACGAAGACGGCCGCATTCTGGGAACCGAGCTAACGGCATGGGCAGACATGGGCGCGGCGGGTTTCTTCGCGGCGGAAATACTCGACAGGGTGCTTCTTGGAGCGCTTGGCGCGTACCATCACGGTGGGCTGTCCGTTGAAGGCGGCGCCGTCCTTACAAACATACCGCCGGCGGGACCGCTGGCCGGTTTCGGCCTTGCCCAGGGTTTTTTCGCGGCCGAACGCCACGCTTCCCATATCGCGGACGAACTTCGGGAAGATCCGTCGGAGTGGCGGAAAAACGTCTTCCTCCAAAAAGGAACAATGCTCGCGATAGGAAGCGAAATCAAGGATCACGTAAGTCTTGAAGGGCTGCTTGACAGCGCCTCTTCAATGAGTGATTACAAAAGAAAATGGGCCGCATTTGAACTGCTGCGGCGGCATCGAAGCCAGGCGGATTCCGCTAGACCCGCCGAACCGCTGCGGGGAATCGGCATAGCCGCCGCATTTCAGGGCAGCGGCCTTTTATACCCGGAGGGGAACCGGCAGGGTGTGGAACTTACTCTGGAAAAAGACGGGGTTCTGGAAATACGAACCAGCATGGTATCGTTCGGTGAAGAACAAATTTACCCCTGGAAAACCATTGCCGCAAGGGAACTTGGCGTTGACGAAGCGCTTGTCCGGATCGTCACCGAAGGAAAGCGCATTCCCGATTCAGGCCCCGCCTGCCTTTCCCGGAACGTCGCCCTTATCACCCGTCTTGTGGAACGATCCTGCGAAGCGATAAAAAAACAGCGGTTCAGGGATCCGCTGCCCATTACCGTCAGCCGGTATTATCATCCTTCCCGGGAAAAAGCCTGGGGCGGTGAAACATGCTGCGACGGGAACGCGCTTTCATCCCTAAGCTGGGGAGCGGCCGTCGTCGAGACGGAAATCGATCCGGTCGAATATATCCCCAGGGTACGCGGGGTCTGGCTTGCGATTGACGGCGGCCCCATACTGGCGGAAAACCGGGCGCGGAAAAACCTCACCATCCTTTCCATTCAGGCCCTTAACTGGGCTTCCCGGGAACGTGTTGTCTACCGTAACGGAATAATTCCCGGCGAAGCTCCCGGAAATTATTCCCTGCCGCCGCTTGAAGAAATTCCTCCCGTCACAATCGACTTTCAGTGGTCGGACGGAAATCCCCGGGGCATAGGGGAACTGCCCTTTTCCGTCATTCCGGCGGCCTATGCCCAGGCCGTTTCCCAGGCGGCAAATCATCACTTTACAAAACTGCCGATCGGGTCTTTGGAAATATGGGAACTGGTCAATTCCCGGCGTCATCCGCCGGGAAACAAAAAAAGCCGGGCGGAAGGGGAAAAACCGTGACCATACGCTTTATCCTTAACGGAGAGGATGTCGAAGTATCGGTAGAAGCCAATAAAAGGCTTGTTACCATTCTGCGGGAAAACTTTTTCCTTGTACAGGCAAAAAGCGGCTGCCTTTCCGGCGGCTGCGGGGCGTGTTCGGTTTTTTTTAACGGGGCGGTTTCTCCGTCCTGCCTTATTCCCGCTTTCAGGGTACAGGGCAGTGAAATTGTCACGCTGGAAGGATTTTCCCAAACCGACGAATACCAGGACATTATCGCCGGTTTTTCCGGCGCGGGCGTGGAAAGCTGCGGATACTGCGACACGGGAAAAATACTCGTCTCGGAACTGCTTCTCGAACAAAACATACGACCGGACAGGGAAGAATTTTACCGGGCGTTCAGCGGGATACGCTGCCGCTGTACCGAGCCGGAACATCTGTATGCCGGGATACTCGCGGCGGGGGAAATCAGACAGCGGAGGATCTATGGACGTTCCTCATAGCCAGGTATTTTTTCCGTCCTCGTTCCCGGAACTTTTTTCCGCCTGGGCCCGGTTCCCCGGCGCGGTTCCCTTTTCCGGCGGCACGTCCCTGCTCGGAAGTTCCGGCAGTTCAGCCCTTCCCATGCTTCCCAAAAACATACTTTCGCTGGATCGCATCGAAGACCTTAAACGGATAACCAGGACGGAACGCTATCTGGAAATCGGCGCGATGGTGAACCTTAACGAAATAATCTCTCTGGGAAAAATTATTCCCGGCGCGCTTTCGAAAACCCTCAAAGGAATAGCCGGGCCGCAGGTCAGGAACCTCGCGACTATCGGCGGCAACATTTGCGGCGTCGGAAAAAATGGAGGCGGCTCGGACGCCGCCGCCCCCATGACCGCCCTGGACGCCCGCTATGAACTGCGTACACTCGCCCAAAGCCGCTGGATTTCCGCCCTGCGCTTTTCCGCCTTTGACGCGTCCGCCCTCGCGCCCCAGGAGATTCTTACCAGAATCCGCATACCGCTGGAACACTGGAATTATACCGTCTGCCGGAAATTCCACAGCGGGGATCTCGGCGGCGGCACGGGAGGCGTTATGGTTTTTATCGCGAAAACCGAAAAAAACCTGCTTACCGATATCCGCGTTGTTTTCGCGGGCGCCTGCCTGCTTCGCGATAAAAACAGCGAAGCGTTTCTTGAAGGCAGAAAACTGCCGCTGGACCGTAAAGACGCCGTTCATTACCGGGAACTGTGGGAAAATTATCTGTCGGGAATGGCAAAACCGGAACCGTTTCTTAAAGCAAAGCTTGTCAACAGCATAGAATCCTGCGTTTTGGGCCTCGCGGATTGATTTAAGGAAGCATTGATCCCATTGAAACGTTTATCCCCCTTATGGTATCTTTAAAGAAACAGGCCTTTCCTGTCTCGCAGAGCGTGTTTCGGCCGCCTGCGGTGCGATTGGTTTATATGCTTTTTTCTTTGCCAGGCAAGGTTTTTTTATATATGTCCGCCTGGAAGGTCCCGTTATGCCCACAGAATACAATTTTACCTTCGGATCCTTCCATTCACGGGTAATTATCCGGGAGAAACTGCCGGATAGCGGGGAAATTGCCCTCCTTCCGTCCTGTCTCGCGATATGTGATGAGCATACCGAGCCCATTTTACGGCGAATATTGGGCGCGGCGGCGAATTCCACGGTTTTTACGCTTGTTTTGCCTTCCGGTGAGCAGAACAAGGGCTGGAATTCGGTTGAAGCCATACTGAAAGCGGCGCGCCGCCTCGGCCTGGGCCGCGACGGTCTTTTTTTGGCGGCCGGCGGCGGGGTGCTCTGCGATCTTGCCGGTTTTGCCGCGTCGGTTTATATGCGGGGAGCGCGTCTGGCCTTGGTTCCCACCACCCTGCTTGCCATGGCCGACGCGGCCCTGGGTGGAAAGACCGGCTTTGACTTTGAAGGTATAAAAAACCTCGCCGGAACTTTTTATCCGGCGGAGGAAATTTTTGTTTCCCTGGAGGCGCTTGAAACGCTCCCGGAAAGGGAATGGAAGTCCGGTATGGCGGAAATTATCAAAGCGGCTATACTTGAAAGGCCGGCGGACGGCCAGGCGCCGGGATTTTCCCGCGAACCGGGAGAAAGTCTCCGCGCGCTGGCGGAAGCCGGCGGAAAAGTTCCGGCCGCCGGGCCCTGGCTCTCCGACATGCTCGCAATGGCAGTTACCGTAAAAGGCGCCGTTGTTCAGGCGGATCCCCGGGAAACCGGAAGCGAAAGGGCGCTCCTTAACCTGGGCCATACATTCGGCCACGCGCTGGAAGCCGCCGCCGGTCTTGGCGTGGTAAGCCATGGCGAAGCCGTAGCCTGGGGCATCGCCCGGGCCTGCCGGATGGGCCGCGCGCTGGGCATTACCCCCCGCAAGCGTGCCGCCGCCATTATGGACGTTCTTTCCGCCTGGGGATACCACACCGCCGTCCCGTATCCTGCGCCCGTCGATCCCGGGATTTTTAAAAACGCCATTCTCAGCGACAAAAAGAAAAAAAACGGCGGAATCCGGTTTGTCGTCCCCAACGCGGACCGGGCTGAGCTTGTTGAACACAACGGGGATACGGAAACGTACCTCGAAAAACTTTTTACGGATTTAGAGCGATGAAATTAAACGTATTGTATGTTTTGCTCTTTGCCGCGGCCCTTCAGGCGTATCCCCAGGAAGCCGAAGAAAGCCCCGCCGTTTCCGGCGCCGTGGAAACCGTTTTAGACGGTGAAACCACCGCAGACAGCGAAGCCGTTATCGGCGGTAAAAACGGCGGAGAGCGGGAAGCGGCAATTTATGTGATACGCGATATTTCGTACCACACAAAAGGCTGGACAAAGCCGTTCGCCATAGCGTATAACGTTGACCTTAAAACCGGCGTTGAATTCCGTTCGACAGAGGATCTTGACGTCTATGTCGGCAGAAAAACCCAGGATCTGCGCAACCAGCGGGTTTTTGAAGCCAACAAATGTCTGATCGAATATACGCTGGGAGCCCCGGAAGCGGATGGAAAAATACCGGTATTTCTTGACGTGTACACGGAAGATTCCTGGAACATCATTGTTCTTCCCGAACCAAAGTACGATTCAAATACCGGATTTTCCCTGACCCTGAAAGGAAGGGATTATAACTTCTTGGGAACCATGAGCGCGCTTCGCCTTGACATCGGCTATGAACTTGACAACGACGGAAAACATACCTACGGCTTCCTGCTTGATTCGGATTTTCCGTTTCGGGCTCTGGGCTTTACCTGGACGTTTAACTTTGACAACGAGCTGGACTATACCATCGGCGATCCGCTGTATTACAAAAACACGACCGGCATTTCGATGGATTTCCCCTGGAAAACAACGACGTTTACATTCGGATTTAACCAGCACTTATACGTAAACGAAGAAAACGGCGACGATGAGAAAGCCGCGACAGGCATAGTGTTTTTTGAAGACACCTGGTACATGGCCAGCGAACTCTATGCGCAATGGAAAATCCCCACGGGCATTGACATTGGAAATTTCGGGAGCCTTGATTACACGCCAAGGATCAGCGAGACCCTCAAATACCGTCCGGGCGGCGATGTAGGCGACTGGCGGCGCTCTACCCTTTCTTTAAGCCATTCCATAGGCTTCGGCCGCGTCAACTGGCTGAAAAATTACCGTCAGGGCGTCAGCGTCAGTCTGAGTAACAGCAACGATTTAAATCAAAGCACCCTTAACTGGAACAACAGCGTGTCTCTGACCGCCGCGGCCCATTACCGGCTTACCGAACGTCTGGGCGTGTCGAGCCGTTTTCGTTTTCAGGCATGGCGGGGAGACCCCTATACCGATGCGGGCGACGTACTGCGGGGCCTTCACAACGACGACCTGAGCGCCAACAAGATGCTTTCGCTTAATGTTGAGTTTCCGTTCACCCTGATCCGCTTTGTTCCCTCCGAATGGTTCCGCCGCAAATCCTGGCGTATATTTGACTTTGAACAGCAGTGGTCGCCGTTTATCGATCTCGCGATGGCCGACGATCCAAAGAACGAATATGGCGTCCGTTTCGAGCCATCCGGGATCATAACAACAATGGGACTGGAAGTAATAACCTTCCCGCTCCGTTGGCGCAGCATATACCTGCGGATCAGCGCCGGCTGGGATATGCGGGAATGGCTTAGAATACACAAGCCGCCGGCCGGCGTTCACCGCGAACTTTTTATCGGACTGGGGCACTTCTTTTAAAATGGCCGCCATCGCCGTTATCGGCACCGGCTATGTGGGCCTTGTCTCCGGAACGTGCCTTGCGGACTTCGGCAACCGCGTCACCTGCGTCGACAGCGACGCCGGAAAAATCGAATCCCTGCGAAACGGAATCATTCCGATTTACGAGAGCGGCCTTGAAGACCTGGTAAGAGCGAACGTCAGGGCGGGCCGTCTTTTTTTTACGACGGATACCGCGCGGACAGTTAGACAAAGCGACGCGGTTTTTATCGCGGTGGGTACCCCCCCCCGGGACGACGGCGGCGCGGATCTTCAGTATGTTGAAAGCGCCGCCCGGGATATCGGCCGGGCAATGGAAAACTATACGGTGATAGTTGATAAAAGCACCGTCCCCATAGGAACGGCGCGCAGAGTACGGCGCTGGGTAGAAGAAGAGCTTTCCATCCGCCGCGCCGGTGTCCCCTTTGACGTGGTATCCAATCCCGAGTTCCTCCGGGAAGGAACCGCCGTATACGACTTTACCCATCCCGACAGGGTCGTTATCGGAAGCGAAAGCGAAAAAGCCCGGGAGCTGATGAAAGAAGTGTACCGTTCCCTGTACCTTAACGAAACCCCGTACATTGAAACAAACCTTGAATCGGCGGAAATGATAAAATACGCCAGCAACGCGTTTTTGGCGGTAAAAATAGGCTATATTAACGAAATAGCGAACCTGTGCGAAAAAGTCGGGGCGGATGTCCAGGATGTCGCCAAAGCCATGGGACGGGACGGCCGCATCGGCGCCAAATTCCTGCACCCCGGCCCCGGTTACGGCGGCAGCTGCTTCCCAAAAGACACCCGGGCAATAGCCGCCGCCGGCAGGGAAAACCATTCGCCCCTTTCCATCATCGAAGCCGCCATCGCCGCCAACGAAAAGCAAAAAACGGCAATGGTTGAAAAAATAGAAACCGGTCTCGGCGGACCCGGCTCACTTAACGGCAAAACCATCGCCATCCTCGGCCTTTCCTTCAAGCAGAACACCGACGACATGAGGGAAAGCCCCGCCATCGACATATGCCGGAACCTCGTCAAAAAAGGCGCCCGGCTCCGCTTAAGCGACCCCGCCGCCTTCGCCGAAGCCAAATGGCGCCTGGCCGATATAGAGCAAAACTGCTTCTACGCCGAAAACGAATACCTTGCCGCGGAAGGCGCCCACGCCCTTGCCATACTTACCCCCTGGAACCAATACCGCGGCCTTGACCTTGGCAGGATAAAAAGCCTCTTCTCAAACCCCAAAACCGGCCCGGACGCCAAAACCGCCCGCCCCTGCTTTTTCGACTTCCGCAACATTTACAAACGGGAAGACGTCGAGGCGGCCGGACTTGCGTATTGGGGTGTGGGGAAATGAAGGGGATACGTCACGACAGGCATGGATAGCAGCCTGGAAAACCGGCATGGGCATGATCACGAACGCAATTTTGTTGACGTGGTGTAAAAGGTTTTTATATGCGGATAAGCGATTTTGAAAAGAAAACCATTGTCAGCGCCGTACAGTCGGTAGATAAAGACGCGTCGGTATGGCTTTTTGGATCCCGGACGGATGATAAAAAACGAGGCGGCGATATAGACATAGCCATTCTTTCGAATAAAATTAAAGATGATGTAATGGAAGAAATAAAAGTAAGACGGTTTATCTGTGATAAAATAGGCGAACAACAGATAGACATTGTCAGTTCCGGTCCCGATCAACAAAGCGCTTTTTTTAAGTCTGCCGTAAAAGAAGGTATTAAACTTAACTAATATGAAAAACGAATCTTTGGAATTGCTTCGTGAAAGCCTTGCTCTGTTAAACGCCGGCGCGGAATGGGTAAAACACTCCTACGAACAATGCGGCCCCATAGGGATAAAAGACACGTATGCCAAAGAAGAATTTGATAAATTTGAAAATATAACATCACGGTTTGCAAGAACTACCGATATGTTGATTAACAAAACACTTCGATGCATGGATAGATTTGAACTTACAGACAGCGGAACCGTTATTGATATTATTAACCGCGCGGAAAAGCGGGGACTGGTTACATCAGCAGATACATATTGTCCGTTTTTTTGATTCTGTTCTTTCATCCACACCGATCCTGCTGAAAGTAATAACAAACGTGAATACCTACTGTGAAAAATACTTTTCCGTAAACGGCGGTTAATTATGGCAGTAAAAAATTTTATGTCTGATATAGCAATTCGTACAGAACATCTTTCCAAAGTGTGCCGTCTCGGGGTTATCAATGCGGCCGGACTTGCGTATTGAGGCGCGGGGAAATGAAAGGGATTGTTCTTGCGGGCGGTTCCGGTACCAGGCTTTATCCCATCACCCGGGCCGTCTCCAAACAGATGCTTCCCCTTTACGACAAGCCAATGATCTACTACCCCCTGTCGGTACTGATGCT
>JAIRWM010000182.1 GCA_031268975.1 Treponema sp.
CCGCGGCCGGACGGAAAAACGCTTACCTGCTATTATTCCCTGGGGGATTTTCTTTCCCATACGCAGACCGAATCTTCCCCCGACACGATGCTCGGCGCCCTGGCTTATGTCACCATTACAAAGCGCCGACTGGGCACGGAAAGCGATGTCTCTGTTACAAAGGCCGAAGTAATTCCAACGGTAAGCCATTACGGTAAAGGAAGGCGGCCGCCGTTTACCGTGTACCCCCTGTGGGACTACACGGACGAACTCGCGGCGGAACACTACAAAAGCGGGGTAATCAGTCTTGAGTATTTGCGCAATGCTTCAAGGAATGTGTTCGGCGGCAGAATTATTGACGCCAATCCCTTCGTCGAGGCCGCGCAGACCGCGGCGGAAAGACCCGCCGCCGGCCCTCCGGCGGCGCCGTAATCCCCGCGGGGCCCGGACTGGCCGGGGCCGCGGCTTACAGGCGGCGGCCGAGTGGTCCACGAATCAGGAAGCGGCTTCGCCCTGTTTCGCCTCAACGTGTTTTTTTCCGTGGGACACTGCGGCCTTGCAGGTTTTGCAGACCTTGACCTTCGAGCCTCCGGCTTCCAGTTCGTACAGTACCTTTACATTATTCCGGCGGCAAACCGGGCACTCCCCCCTGCCCTGAGAAGTCAATTCACGTATTCCTTTTCCCCTGTGCGCTTTAGACATTTCCTTCCCCTATTTCTTCGCTTTCCCGGTCTGCTTCCTGGATTCTTTCTTCTTTTCCTCTTCTTTTTTCTTTTCGTCCAAATCTTCTTTCTTTTTGGCGGCCTTTTCCGTTCTCTTGGCTTTTTTCTGCTCGGCCTCGCTGGTCTTGAGCACATAGTCCACAAGCTCAAGCACAACCATTTCCGAAGCGTCCCCGGGCCGCTGCCCAAGCTTGATAATCCGGGTATAACCGCCCGGCCTGTCTTTCATTCTGGGCGCGATAACGGTAAAAAGCTTTGCTCCCACCCCCTCGTCAAAAAGGCGGCTGGAAACAATACGCCTGTTGTGAACGGTATCCGTCTTTGCCCGCGTAATAAGCTTTTCCGCGCTGCGCCTTACCGCGAGGGCCTTGACCCTGGTCGTACTTATCCGCTCTTCCCTGAAAAGGGAAGTAACCATATTCCTGAGCAGGGCTTTTCTGTGCGCGGACATCCTTTCGAGGGGATTAAAGCCTCTTCTATGCTTCATTTTCTTCTTCCTTCTGCTGCGGAGCGGCCCAAACGGCGTTCCTGAGAACCTTTGTGTCTGTTATTCCAAGACCCAGATTCCACTCCTTGAGTTTCTCTTTTATTTCCAGGAGGGATTTTTTCCCGAAATTCCGGGTTTTGGCGATATCGTCTTCGGTCTTTCTGGTAAGCTCTCCAATGGTCTTGATATTGGCGTTTTTAAGACAGTTTGAAGAACGCACAGACAGTTCCAGTTCCTCCACGGGAATATTGAGTATCTGCCTGACCCTGTCGTCGTCCGGATCATCCTCCAGATCGGAACCAAGGCCGTTTTCATCAAAGTTGATAAACACCGAAAAATGATCCTTGGCGATCTTGGCGGCTTCTGCCAGGGCGTCATCCGGCTTTACCGTTCCGTCTGTCCAGACCTCCAGCACGAGCTTGTCGTAGTCGCTCCGCTGCCCTACCCTCGTCGGCTCGACGGCGTACTTTACTTTCTTTACCGGCGAAAAAATCGCGTCCAGGGGTATGGTTCCGATTACGTCAATGTAGCGATCGTTTACTTCACTGGGGACATAACCCTTGCCGAGATCAATCTCTACTTCAAATTCAAGCCGGGCGTTATCCATAAGGGTCATTACATGGCGGCCCGGACTTAAAATTTCCACCTGCCCCGTCTTTTCAAAATCGTCACTTTTGATTTCCCGCTTTCCCGACCATTCAAAAAAAAGTACGTTCTGTTCCATGTCCTCGGGAAGCCGGAGGCGTATCTGCTTGAGATTGTTGATGACTTCCATGGTATCTTCCACGATATTGGGTATCGTTTCAAATTCGCTGGAGATCATGTGGGCGTTCCCCCCCGCGTCGTAACTGGTAATTTTGACCGCGGTTATCGCGTAACCCTGTATTGAGGAAAGTAAAACACGCCGTAGAGTATTACCCACAGTTGTCCCGAATCCGGGCTCAAAGGGAGCGGCGGTAAACCTTCCGTAATTTGGCCTGAGTTCACCGTGCTCAAAAGTAATACCTTTGGGACGTTTGAATCCTTTAAGAAGATTCCTACGGGCCATGGGGCCTCCTTATTTAGAATAGTACTCGACGATCATCTGTTCCTTGATATCCGCGAGGTCTGTAATATCGCTCCTTCTTGGAGAAGCAAGGAACTTCCCTTTCATGGCATCCGGATCCAGATGCATCCAGGGCATTACCCCGGATTTACCGAATTCCTTCAGGGCTTCTTTTATTACAACAAGCCCCTTGCTGCCTTCTTTTATCGCTATTTCGTCTTCCGGCCGCACCAAATAAGACGGTACGTTTACCCGCCGGCCGTTTACCGTTATATGACCATGAAGCACTACCTGCCGGGCCTGGCTGCGGCTTGAAGCAAACCGAAGGCGGTACACCACGTTATCAAGCCTGCGCTCCAGCAGAACAAAAAGATTTTCGCCGGTAATGCCCGGCATGCGCAGGGCCCGCTCGAAGAAAAGGCTGAACTGCTTTTCCTGCATGCCGTAGATCCGGCGGAGTCTCTGTTTTTCCCTAAGTTGCCTTCCGTAATCGCTTCTCTTGCCAAGTCTGCCCTTGGGATCTTTTCCCGGGGCGGGACGCTTTTTGTTAATCGGGCATTTGTCACTCTTGCAGCGGTCTCCCTTAAGCATGAGCTTTTTTTGTTCCGCCCTGCAAAGGCGGCAGACCGGCCCGGTATATCTTGCCATCTTTTCTTCCCCTTAAGCTGCGCCGTTAAATACGGCGGGTTTTACGCGGCCTGCAGCCGTTATGCGGGATTGGGGTAACATCGTTTATCGACTTTACCTTTATGCCCAGTACACCAAGCTGGCGAATCGCCGATTCCCGGCCTATGCCCGGCCCCTTTACATATACATGAACTTCCCGCAAACCCACCTGAAGCGCCTTTTGGGCGGCTGTCTCGGTAACTGTCTGAGCGGCAAACGGAGTCGACTTTTTCGCTCCCCGGAACTGCAGACCGCCGGAGCTCGCCCAGGAAATTGTATTACCCATAAGATCCGTTATGGTAACAATGGTGTTGTTAAACGTGGCCTGGATGTACACGTTCCCTTCATAAACTGACTTTTTTTCCTTGCGCTTCTTTGTAGTAGCAGCCACGGCTCCTCCGAAAATTTAATACAACCGGGCCGGTCCCAAAAAAAATCCGGAACCGCCCGATAACAACGTTACTTCTTCTTCCCGGCAACGGTTTTCTTTTTACCCTTGCGGGTACGCGCGTTTGTCCGCGTTCTCTGCCCCCGCAGGGGAAGGCCTTTGCGGTGCCTGAGCCCCCGGTAACAGCCAATATCCTTTAGACGTTTTATATTCAGGGCGACTTCTGTCCGCAGACGCCCCTCAACCTTGTATTCATTCTCTATAAGCTGACGAAGAACGCCCAGCTCTTCCTGGGAAAGATCGTTAATAAGCCGCTGCGGATCGATTTTTGCCTTTTCGCAAATCTCGTCCGCGCTGGACCTGCCTATGCCAAAAACATATGTCAAGGCTATATTTACATGTTTATTGGGAAGATCAACCCCCGCTATACGTGCCATACTCTCTCCTAGCCCTGTTTCTGTTTATGCTTTGGATTCTGACAAATGATACGGACAATGCCGTTCCGTTTGATAACCTTGCATTTGTCACAGATCGGCTTAACACTTGTCCGGACTTTCATTCTCGTTTCTCCCTAAAAATAAAGCTAAAACCCAGAGCCTTTCCTAAAACTTCAGTTTTGGGAAAGTCCTCCCATTAAACCGGATTTTTGCGGACACGTCTATAGGGCGTTCGTAAACCCGGCGTTTTTGGGAAATTCCCTACAAATTTCTGCCCCTCAGACGCCCTTTCTTGGTCAGCCCGTCGTGATGATGCATCTTGAGAAGGCTTTCTACCTGACTCATGGTATCCAGATCGACACCGACGAGGATCAACAACGACGTTCCCCCCATAAGATACGAAATCGAAGATGGAAACTTGAACACCAACTGGATAACGGTGGGAATTACCGCGATAAACGCAAGGTACAGCGAACCGGGCAGTACGATACGGTTAAGGATTTTGGTGAGGTATTCCTCGATACGATCCGTCCGTATCCCCGGCACGGAACCGCCGTTTTCCCGGATATTCTTCGCTATTTCCACAGGATTAAGGCTTACCTGGGTATAAAAATAGGCAAAAAACACGATAAAAAGAACATACAACACATTGTAAATCGGCCCGTCCGGGCTCAACGCCCTGGAAACCGCCCCCACCCACGCGACATTCTGACCTAATGTCTGGGCGATCTGAATGGGAAAAGCGAGGATCGAAGAGGCGAAAATGACCGGTATAACCCCCGACGGGTTTATTTTAAAGGGGATATAGGTATTTTGGGCCCCGTACATGCGCCGCCCGACAATCCTTTTCGCGTAATGAACGGAAATTTTGCGCTGCCCCTGCTGTTCGAACACAACCAGGGCGACAACGGCCACAAACATGATAAACACAACCGCCACAAATACCGGGTTAAGGGTGCCGCTGGCAACCCTGCCCCCAAGTTCGTATACCGCCTGCGGAAGCCGTGCCACAATGCCGGCAAAAATCAACAGGGATATGCCGTTCCCGATTCCGCGCCGGGTTATCTGTTCACCCAGCCACATAAGAAACATGGTCCCGGTGGTAACGGTAAGCATCGCCAAAACGGAAAAGAACCAGAAATTCTGGATGGTGAAAAAATCGGCCACGTCCCGGCTGATGCTCTGGGCATAGCGGGTAATGGCAAACGACTGGATAAGGCAGACCGCGACGGTACCAAGCCGCTGATAGCCCTGTATTTTTTTTCTGCCCCCGTCTTCCTGGGAGATTTTTTTCAGGGTGGGAAACACGATGATAAGCAGCTGCATGATAATCGACATGGAGATATAGGGCATAATCCCCAGCATGAACACCGAAAAATTGGAAAAAGCGCCGCCCGCGAAGAAGTTAAGATAATCCACAATCGCGTTGCCGGAATTCCGCTCGGAAAAGTAATTTGTAAGCGCCTGAACGTTTATTCCCGGTATCGGCAGCACCGCCCCAACCCGAAACACGAGCAGGAGAAGGATGGTGTAGAGTATCCGTTCCCGTAATTCTTTAACCCTGAAAATACCGGTCAGAGGATTTGCCATGTACTATTCCCGTTCCTTTTTTTCCGAAGCGTCCACACCGGACGGCTTTGCCGCTTTGGGCTCTTTCGCCGTTTCAGGCGCCCCCGCTTTTCCGGCTGTTTTCGCCTGTCCGGCCGTTTTCGCGGATGTTTTCGCTTTCCCGGACGGCCTTGCCGCCTTCGCCGGTTTCGCGCTTTCAGTTACCGTTCCGCCGGCCTTTTCGATCTTTTCCCTGGCCGCCGCGGAAACTTTTTCAACGTTAAACGTGAGCTTTTTGCTTAAGCTCCCGACAGCGAGTATCTTTATCGGGCAGGCGCCCTTTGAAAGCCGTTTGAGTACCAGGGATCCCGCGTCCACTGTTTCCCCATCGGCAAAACACCTTTCTATCTGTTCAAGATTTACGATCCGGTATTCCTTCCTGAAGGGATAGTTTGAAAACCCCCGGTGAGCCAGGCGCCGGTAAAGCGGCATCTGGCCGCCTTCAAAACCGACATAGGTTTTTCCGCCGGACCGGGCCTGCTGTCCCTTGTTGCCCTTCCCCGCGGTCGTACCCCTGCCGGAACCCTGGCCCCGGCCGATAATACGTTTCTTTCTATTTGCGCCTATGGGGGCGTGTAAATCAAAATCCTGCATTCATCTTCTCCTCGGTCGAACGGAGCCCGCACAGGGCCCACTCTTCAAACCTAACCCTGTACATCCTCAACAGCGACAAGATGGGCTACAACTTTAATCATCCCCAAAACCGACGCTGTCGCTTCCTGTACCGTGCTTGAACCGATTTTTTTCAGCCCAAGGGAACGAACCGTCGCACGCTGGCGGGGCTTGGTTCCTATAACGCTGCGGACAAGCTTAATCCGAATCTTCCGTTCCATAATTAACCCCACAGCTCCTTTATGGACTTGCCCCGGCTTTTCGCCAGCGCCTTTGCGTTCATAAGGCGGCTTATCCCCTCAAAGGTTGCCTTGATTACATTGTATTGGCTCGAAGCGCCTATGGACTTCGAAAGCACATCGGTAACTCCGCCGGCTTCCATTATCGCCCGGACAGGTCCGCCGGCAATAATCCCCGTACCGGAACACGCCGGTTTAAGGTGTACCCTGGAGGCTTTGAAAATACCCTGTATTTCGTGGGGAATGGTTCCGTTTTTGACAGGCAGCTTAATCATGCCGCGCTTTGCCTTGTCTGTGCTTTTCCGGATCGCCTCTGTCGCATCGTTCGCTTTTCCAAAACCATAGCCGACCCTGCCTTTCCCGTCTCCGACAACGGTAAGGGCGGAAAAAGAAAAACGCCGGCCGCCTTTGACAACTTTGGCGGTACGGTTCAGCTTGACCAGCTTTTCGACAAATTCCTTGTCTTTTTCCTGATTCCTGTCCCGGTCTCTATCCCGGTGACCTTCCCTAGAATGTTCCATTCAGCCCCCTAGAACTGTACCCCGGCTTTCCGGGCTCCGTCGGCCATTGCTTTTACAAGACCGTGATATAAGTATCCGTTCCGGTCAAAAACGACCGTCTTGATGTTTTTTTCCAAAATTCTTTTACCCATCACCTCTCCCAGTTGGGCGGCGCCCGCGACAGTCCTCTTGATGTCTTTAAGATCCTTTTCAAGCGTGGAAGCCGACGCGAGGGTATGACCTTTTTCGTCGTCAATAACCTGCATATAAAGCGCCTTGTTGCTCCGGGTAACACTTAACCGGGGCTTTTCCGAGGTACCGCTTATACATTTGCGGATATGAACTTTCCGTTTTTGCCGTTTCCGGTCTTTATCCAACATTTTTCGCAGCATGCACTTACCCTATTTAACGCCGGACTTGCCGACTTTCCTTCTGATCTGTTCATCCTCATAGCGGATGCCCTTGCCTTTGTACGGCTCCGGCATACGGAGCTTGCGGATTTGGGAGGCAAATTCCCCCACTCTCTGTTTGTCTATACCCGCGATGGTCACTTTACCGCCGGCATCGGCCGTTACGGTAACATCGTCGGGAATTCCCACATAAATATCGTTGGAATAACCAAGGCTCATCACAAGGAGCTTTCCCTGTACTTCCGCCCGGTAGCCTACGCCGGTTATGACAAGAACCCTGGTAAAACCCGAAGAAACCCCGGTAACCATATTGTTAAGCAGATTGCGGTACAGGCCGTGGAAAGCTTTTGTCTGCTTTTCCTCGTTTGCCCGGGTTACGGCGACCTCTCCGTTTTCTTCCGCAAAGCTGATAACCGGATGGTACTTCTGGGTAAGTTTCCCCCTGGGGCCTTCCACGGTGATAAGCTCATTTTGAAAACTTGCCTTGACACCCTGGGGCAGCTTAACCGGTATTTTTCCGATGCGCGACATTTCTTTTTCCTCTACCAGACGGTACAAATAATCTCGCCGCCGACTTTCCTTTCAGCGGCTTTCTTCCCGGTGGTAACACCCTTGGAAGTCGAAACGATAAGAGTACCATAGCCGTTATACACCCGGGGCATGTTTTTATACCCCAGATAAACCCGGCGGCCCGGCTTACTCACCTTTTCCAGGCCGTGGATTACCGGCCCGGTTTCATCGTCATATTTAAGGAACACCCGTATGGTATTTATTCCTTCCTGGTTAACCTTTTTGAAATTTTTGATATACCCTTCGGTCTTTAAGATTTTGACGATCTCAAGCTTCAGTTTTGAGGTAGGAATATCAACTTTTTCATGCTTTGCCATTCCGGCATTCCGGATTTTGGTCAGCATATCCGCAACGGGATCAGAAACGCTCATCCTCTTCTCCTACCAGCTGGATTTAGTGACGCCCGGAATAAGCCCTTCGCTCGCAAGCTTGCGGAAACAAAGGCGGCACATCTCAAATTTACGAAGATAACCCCTTGCCCGGCCGCAAATCCGGCAACGGTTAACCTTTCTTGTCTTATATTTTGGCGCCCGCAGGGCCTTGATAATCATCGCTTTTCTTGCCATTCCTACTCCTCTTTAATCAGGCCCGGCCGGTGTTTTGCGCCGGCGCACGGGTCTATTTCCTGAAAGGCATGCCGAATTTGGCGAGGAACGCCTTAGCTTCCGCGTCGGTTCGGGCAGAGGTAACGATGGCTATATTAAGCCCCGCAACCCGTTGAATCTTGTCAAAGTCAATTTCGGGAAAAATAATCTGCTCGGTAATGCCAAGCGAATAGTTTCCGTGACCGTCAAAGGCGTTCTGGTTCACCCCGCGAAAGTCCTTGACACGGGGGAGCGCCACATTCACAAGTCTGTCAAAAAATTCGTACATCATGGCGCCCCGGAGCGTCACCTTCGCACCGATTTCCTGGCCTTCCCTGATCTTGAAATTGGCTATGCTTTTCCTGGCTTTGGTCTTGACGGCCTTCTGCCCGGTTATCAGGGTAAGATCGTCAATGGCCGCGTCAAGAAGTTTTTTATCCTGCAGGGCCTCCCCCACTCCCATGCTGACAATTATCTTCTCCAGCCGGGGAGTCTGCATGGGCGATTTATAGCCGAATTCCTTGAAAAGCTCCACCGCAATCCGTTCACGGTACAGTTTTTTAAGCCGAGGTTCATTGTTCTTCATTACAGAGCCTCTCCGCATTTTCTGCAGACCCTGGTTTTGACTGCCTTGCCCTTGTCGGTTGAAAGCCTGTAACCGATCCTGGTGGGTCCGCACTTTTTGCAGACAATCATTACATTGGAAGCGTGAATAGGCGCTTCAATTTCCGCGATACCGCCCCGGTCCTGCTGGCTTTTCCGTTTCTGGGCTTTTTTGACCATATTGGCCCCTTCAACCAGTACCCGGTCTTTGTCACGGAGGATTCTGAGGATGCGTCCGCGTTTGCCCTTGTACTTACCGGTTACGATTTCCACGGTATCTTCTTTCTTCAGCTTGTATTTATGTTCCACACTAACTGCCATACCAATACCTCAACCTATAACACTTCCGGGGCCAGAGACACGATTTTCATAAAATCGCTCCGTTCCCGCAGTTCCCTTGCGACAGGGCCAAAAATACGCTTTCCCTTTGGATTGAGGGCGGCGTCTATAATAACACAGGCATTGTCGTCAAAACGGATATATGTTCCGTCCGGACGGCGATATTCCTTGTGGGTACGAACCACGACGGCTTTTTCCACAGAGCCTTTCTTGATCGCCGATGTCGGAAGCGCATCTTTGACGGCAACGACAATAATGTCCCCAATACCCGCGTACTTGCGTTTTGAACCGCCAAGGACCTTAATACACTGAACGATCTTGGCCCCCGAATTGTCGGCCACATTCAGAAACGTTTCTACCTGAACCATTTCCAGTCTCTCCTAGCGCGCCCTTTCGAGAACCGCCGCAAGTCTCCAGCACTTTTCCTTGCTGATAGGACGGCATTCCACTACCCGTACCTTGTCGCCAATCCTGGCGTCATTGGTTTCATCATGGGCTTTAAGCTTTTTAGTACGCGTAATGTATTTCTTATACAAAGGATGCAGGGTCATGTTCTCCACGGCGACCACAATGGTTTTATCCATCTTGTCGCTTTTTACCACCCCGACAAATTCCTTTTTTCCGCTCTTTGCTTTTGTCTGTTCCATACTCCGCCTTCTTTCCCGCTAGTTCCGGACTTTCCGCGCCGCGCCGGACTTTCCCGCATCTTCCAGTTCATGCTTTCTGACCAGGGTGTTAAGCCGGGCCAGCTGCCGCCGCATTGTCCGCTTTTGCAGCGGGTTTTCCACATGGCCTATTACCATCTGGAAACGGAGTTCCATATACTTTCTGGAAAGCTCGTCGCGCTTGACTTTCAGCTCCTGGAACGAAAGGTCCTTGAATGAATTCTTCATCTCTTTCTCCTAAGCCAGCTCAAAATCGGCGCGCGCCACAAACCTGGTCTTGATGGGAAGCTTTGACCCGGCAAGGATCATGGCTTCTTCGGCCAGTTTTTTGTCAATGCCCCCAAGTTCAAACATAACCGTGCCGGGCTTTACGACCGCCACCCAGTATTCCGGCGCGCCTTTCCCCTTGCCCATGCGGGTTTCCGCGGGCTTTTTGGAATACGGCTTGTCGGGGAATATCCGTATCCACAACTTGCCGCCGCGCTTGACGTGACGATTCATCGCGATACGCGCCGCCTCTATCTGCCGGTTGGTGATCCACATCCTGTCCAGAGCCACAAGGCCGTATTCGCCGAACACCACGGTATTTCCCCGGGTTGCGTTGCCGGGCATATTGCCCCGCTGTACCTTGCGGTGTTTTACACGCTTTGGACTAAGCATCTTCTCTTTCTCCCTCTGGCTCCCGCGTCAGGAACCGGCCCTCGCGGGGACTCTGTCCCGGCGCTTTCTGACAAGGGCGCCGGCGTCTTCCTTCTGCTCCCTGCCGTATTTCATGCCGTTGTAAACCCAGACCTTGACGCCAATGGCGCCAAACGTCGTGTGGGCTTCGGCAAAACCGTAATCAATATCCGCCCGGAGCGTGTGCAGGGGTATGCGCCCTTCTTTCGCTTCCTCGGTACGGGACATTTCCGCGCCGCCCAGCCGGCCGGAAAGCCGTACTTTTATTCCCTGGGCGTTTCCTTTTTTTATGGCGTTGGAAATCGCCTGCTTCATGGTTCTGCGGAAACTGCCCCGCGCAAGAAGCTGCCGGGCAATGTTTCCGGCGACAATCTGCGCGTTTGTATCCGCGTTCCGCACTTCCTTTATCTTTATCTGTATCTTTTTCGTAACAAGCTTTTGAAGCTCGGCTCCGATTTTTTCGATATTCGCGCCTTTTACCCCGATAATTACCCCGGGCCGGGCGGTATGGATCACAATGGTGATCCGCTGGGGATGGCGGATAATCTCCAGTTCCGCGATATCGGCGCCTTTTGTTTCAGGCATGGATGTAATGTGTTTGCGAAGCTTCAGATCCTCGTGAAGGGTGTCGGCATATTCTTTCGGGTCAACATACCAGCGGGAACCCCAGGTTTTGTTGATCCCTATCCGCAGTCCAATCGGATTTACTTTTTGTCCCATTTACTTTCCCGCCTTCGCCTGAGCTTTCTTTCCGCCGGCCGCGCTTGTTTCGTCAATCACAACGGTAATATGACAAAGCCTTTTAAGAAGCATGTCCGCCCTGCCCCTGGCGCGAAACCAGATTCGCTTCATCCGCGGGCCTTCGTCCACGGTCACTTCCTTTACATAAAGCATGTCTTCGTCAAGCTTCTTGTTCAAATCCAGAGCGTTGGAAGCCGCCGATTTAACGGTTTTCCGAATGAGCCGCGCCCCCTTGTGGGGCATGCTTTCCAGCAAGGCTATTGCCTCGGGGTAGCTTTTCAGGCGCACAAGGTCCGCTACGGGCCTAATTTTGTAAGGCGAGGCGATGATAAACTTTGCCTCGGCCTTGTATCCGCTTTTAGTTTCCATATCGTTCCTTCCGCCCGGCCTTATTTCGCGGCCTTTTTATCCGACCCCGCGTGTCCCCGAAAGATCCTGGTGGGGGCAAATTCTCCCAGCTTGTGCCCGACGAGATTTTCGGTAATGTATACCGGAACCCAGACCTTGCCGTTATATACCGAGATCGTACTGCCTACCATTTCGGGTATAATCGTTGAACAGCGGGAATAGGTTTTTACCATTTTCCTTTCCCCGGCCTTGCTCATGTCGAGCACCTTCTTATAGAGGCTCTTCTCTATAAAGGGGCCCTTTTTAATCGATCGTGACACCTGCCGTTTTCTCCTCTGCCTCTATTTCTTCTTCGCGCGGCTCACAATAAACCGCGTGGAAGGTTTGTGCTTGTTCCGGGTCTTGTAGCCCTTTGTCGGCTGTCCCCAGGGGGTAACCGGATTGATACCCTTGTTCTTGCCTTCGCCGCCGCCGTGGGGATGATCCACCGGGTTCATCGCCATACCGCGGACTGTGGGACGCACCCCAAGCCAGCGCTTTCTGCCGGCCTTGCCCAGGGTCACATTCATGTGATCTTCGTTACCGACCGTCCCGATGGTGGCGTAGCATTTCTTGAAAATCATGCGCATTTCGCCGGAGGGAAGCTTGACGGTAACATAGTCCCCTTCTTTTGCCGCGATAAGGGCGCCGGAGCCGGCGGAACGAACCATTTGCCCGCCTCTACCCAGGGTAAGCTCTACATTGTGAACCGTAAAGCCCAGCGGTATGTTCTCAAGAGGAAGTGCGTTCCCCGCCTCGATTGGCGCCTGGGGGCCGGCGATTATCTTCGCGCCCGCCGCCAAACCCTTGGGGGCGATAATGTACCGTTTATCCCCGTCTGTATACTTGACAAGCGCGATGTTGGCGCTGCGGTTGGGATCGTACTCGATGGATACGACTTTGCCGGGAACGCCTATTTTATCCCGCTTGAAATCAACATCCCGGTAACGCCGTTTGTGGCCGCCGCCTTTATGCCATACGCTGATGCGTCCGTTTGAATCCCGGCCGGCCTTTTCGCCCCGGCCGTGTGTAAGGGATTTTTCGGGTTTTTTCTTTTTTGTAAGATCTGAATAATCAAGGCTTGTCCATGTCCGCATTCCCGCGGTTATTGGTTTGTATGTTTTAATGCCCATTTACACGCCCTCGAAAACGCTGATCTTCTCATCCGGGGCAAGCCGTACAATGGCTTTTTTCCAGGTTGAGGTATATCCGGGCCTGTTTCTAAGCCGTTTCGGCTTACCGCCCACTACCATCACGGTACAGGCTACCGGATGTACATTAAACAACCGCCGTACCGCTTCCTTGATTTCCAGCTTTGTCGCCCGTGGGTCGACCTTAAAAACGTATTTCCCTTGTTCGCGGAGAATATTCGCCTTTTCGGAAAGCACCGGCTCAATAAGTATTGATTCGTAGTTCATTTACCGTTCTCCGCCGTTTTGTAAAATTCATTAAGATTCTTTACCGCGCCTTCCAGCACAAGCACCCGTCTGCCGTAAAAAAGATCGTGCGCCCGAAGACGGTTGAAGGAAAGAAAGGAAAGCCAAGGAATGTTGGCCCCCGCCCGCTTTATCTGCGGATCATTGTCTTTAAGGACAATAACGGTCCGTTCGGGGCCGCCGAAATTATTAAGGAACAGAGCCAGTTCCCTGGTCTTGCCCGATTCTATGGAAAAATCTTCGACGACTTTGAGCGCGTCGGTCTGAACTTTAAGGCTTAAAATGGTTTTTAACGCAGCCCGCTTGGCCTTTTTCGGAATGCTCCAGGAAAAATCCCTGGGCTTTGGCCCGAAAACCACGCCGCCGCCCACCAGAACGGGGGACTTTTTATCGCCGCGCCGGGCACGGCCGGTTCCCTTCTGCTTGTACGGCTTCGCGTTGGAGCCATGAACCTCGCCCCGGTCTTTTGTACAGGCCGTACCAAGCCTTTTATTGGCAAGCTCACTGTTGATCGCGTACCAAATAAGATCATCGTTTATGGGAAGGCCGAATACTTCTTCACTCAGTTCTACGGTCCGCAGTTCCTTGCCGTCCCTGGAATACACTGTACGGTTCATTTTCTTCCCCTCTACCTCTTAACCGCGGTGCGCACCACCACAAGGCCCTGGTTTATCCCGGGCACGGCGCCCCGAATCATAAGGAGCTTTTTTTCCGTATCAAGCTTGATAACCCTGAGGCTCAAAACCGTTACTTTTTCGCGGCCCATGCGGCCGGGCATTTTTACGTTCTTGAACGTTTTGTGGGGATATGTAGACTGGCCCGTGGATCCCGGCTCACGGTGAAACTTCGAACCGTGAGTAGCCCGGCCGCCGCCAAAACCGTAGCGCCTGACGACGCCCTGGAAGCCCTTGCCTTTGGAAACGCCGCTGACATCGACATAGCGGCATCCTTCAAACATCTCTACGCCGAGGGCGTCTCCGGGATTTACTTCTTTTTCAAAATCCCTGAATTCTTTAACAAACTTTTGGGGGCCGATATCCTGAGGAAACTGTCCTGTATAGGCCTTGCTTGCCACGCTGCTCCGTCTGGGAGAAGTATCTTTGGATTTCCGCCAGGGCTTCTTCTTGTCCACTCCGAGCACCACCGCCTGATACCCATCGCTCTCTTTTTCTTTCCGGGCTATGACAATATTCGGATCCACCCGCAGGACCGTGACAGGCACAAGATTACCCGCGTCGTCAAAAATTTGTGTCATTCCCACTTTCTTGGCCATAAGACCCAACATGACATTACTCCCAAAAAACGGCACGCTATCCCCGCAAAAAATTACATTACGGGAACCGTCTGCCTGTAATTGAAAACCAACAACCGCCGGAAGCTATTGTTTAATTTCCACGTCTACCCCGGCCGGAAGTTCAAGCTTCATTAAAGAATCCATAACTTCCGGGGAAGGGCTAATGATATCGATCAGGCGCTTATGGGTGCGCATTTCAAACTGCTCGCGGCTCTTCTTGTTCACATGAGGCGAACGAAGCACCGTAATCTTGTTAATCCGGGTCGGAAGGGGAATGGGGCCGGTAATACTGGCACCCGCCTTCTGAACCGTTTGAACGATAGACTTAGAGCTCTGATCGATCAACTCCACATCGAAACCGCGCAGCATTACGCGAATTCGTTCCTTCGTCATTATTCCTCCACCCCTGGTTTCCGGGGAAAAATAACGGTCGCCATTCCCGAAGGAACACCAGCCATTATTTTTCCGCTATTCGATGATTTCAACTACCTGACCGGAAGCCACTGTTTTACCGCCCTCGCGGATGGCGAAACGAAGCCCCTTTTCCATGGCGATGGGGTGAATAAGTTCACCGAAAATTTCGGTATTGTCACCGGGCATAACCATTTCCTTCCCTTCGGGAAGCGTAACCGTACCGGTAATGTCGGTTGTCCTGAAATAGAACTGGGGCCGGTAACCGGTAAAAAACGGACTATGCCTTCCGCCCTCGTCTTTGGAAAGGCAGTATATCTGGCCTTTAAACTTGAGATGCGGAGTGATAGAACCGGGTTTCGCGAGAACCTGCCCCCGCTCTACTTCCTTTTTCTCTATGCCGCGGAGCAGGGTACCGACATTGTCGCCGGACTGGGCCTGATCGAGCAGCTTGTTAAACATTTCAATACCGGTAACGACGGTCTTCTTCGTGGGCCTGATACCGATAATTTCAATTTCTTCGTTGAGCTTGAGGATGCCCCGTTCCACTTTTCCGGTAACAACAGTACCGCGCCCCTGAATCGTAAACACGTCTTCAATCGGCATAATGAAAGGCTTGTCGTCGTCACGAACCGGATCGGGGAAGTACGCGTCCATTGCGTTAAGCAGCTGCTGGATACACGCGGTATCGTCATTTTCGGCGCCGCCGTTGAGGGCTTCCATTGCCTTAAAGGCCGATCCCTTGATGATCGGAACTTCATTGCCCGGAAAACCGTTGGCGGTAAGAACGTCTTTGACTTCTTCTTCCACAATTTCGATAAGATCGGGATCGTCCACAAGATCGACCTTATTGAGAAAAACAATAATATTGGGGACACCGACCTGGCGGGCAAGGATGATATGCTCCCTGGTCTGGGGCATAACCGAATCGGGAGCGGAAACAACAAGGACCGCACCGTCCATCTGGGCCGCGCCGGTGATCATGTTTTTGATATAGTCGGCGTGGCCGGGGCAGTCGATGTGCGCGTAATGGCGCTTGTCGGACTGATACTCCAGATGCCGAGTATTGATAGTGATACCCCTGGCTTTCTCTTCCGGGGCGTTATCAATATCATCAAATTTCATGACCTTATCACCGTACTTCTTTCCGCAGTACATTGTGATAGCGGCGGAAAGAGTCGTTTTTCCGTGATCCACATGTCCTATCGTACCCACGTTCATGTGAATCTTGGTACGATTAAACTTGTCTTTTGCCATTACTCTCCTCCTAAATATCTAGAAACCTAAATACATGCCGTAATTCCGGACTTGCCGGTAAACCGCTGCCGGCAAGCCTTTCGGCGTTTCCCGGCATTCTCCGAAAACCCGGAAACGTTCTTTCCGAACCAAAGAGTCAGTCTTCTGCTTGAGGGGGAAAAAGCAGTCAACCACTTCCCCTGCCCGAACCGGGCCGCAGGGAACAGCGGACTGTTTCCACCTATCTCATCAACTGATGATCGGTTTGGATAATGGAGCCCCGGGCTGCTTACCCGAGGCTACCACCTGTAATGAGCGAACGCCTTGTTGGCTTCGGCCATTTTATGGGTATCTTCCTTTTTCTTGAAGGCCGTACCCGTGTTATTATACGCATCCAGCAGTTCCGCGGCAAGCCTGTCGCCCATACCGTGACCGGATCTGGCCCTGGCCGCGTTTATAAGCCACCGCATTCCCAGAGCTTCCCGCCGGGTTTCCCGTATTTCCACAGGAACCTGATAGGTCGCGCCGCCGACACGGCGGGATTTTACCTCGATAATCGGCTTTACGTTATCAATGGCCTTCAAAAACACCTCGAGCGGCTCCTTTTCCGTTTTGGACTGGAGCATCCCCAAAGCGTCATGAACAATACGAAGGGCAACCGAACGTTTTCCCTCCCACATCATGCGGTTTACAAACTTGGAAACCACAACGCTGTTATACCTGGGATCGGGCAAAATCCCCCGATCGACGGTTTTCTTTTTTCTACCCATGCTGTTACCCCGTTATTACGCCTTTGGCCGCTTGGCGCCGTATTTTGAACGGCTCCGCCGGCGGTCTTCCACGCCCAGCGTATCCTTGGCGCCCCGGATAATGTGGTACCGTACACCGGGAAGATCTTTTACCCTGCCCCCCCGGACCAGCACTACCGAATGTTCCTGCAAATTATGACCAATACCGGGAATATACGCGGTTACTTCGGTCCCATGGGAAAGACGTACCCTGGCCACCTTCCGAAGGGCCGAATTGGGCTTTTTGGGGGTAACGGTCATAACCCGGGTACAGACCCCCCGCTTCTGGGGACAAGACTGAAGAGCCGGTGATTTTGTTTTGGAGGTAACCTGCTGCCTTCCAAAACGAACCAACTGATTAATCGTAGGCACTAAAAAGCTCCTCGGCGAAACCGCTAATTCCGCCATGCCGCGCAGCGGACAGAAACTACCCGGTACACGGCGCATAGAGACTCCAAAAAAAGGCATATTTAAAAACCAGGAGTCAAAATATAAGAAAACGGCCCAGCCGTATTTCCACACAGAGACACAAAACTATCAAAATATAAAAAAAAGGTCAAGCCCCCCGCGAAAAAAAAGCAAGCGGGGCCGCCGCGGGAATTGGATATTTCCGGTAAAATGCGTATACTCGCTTATATTTCTTGTATCTGAAGGAAGGTTTTTATGGATAAAACAACGCTGGATATGTTAAAAGCCCAGGCAAAAGAAATCCGGAAGCTGACAATCGAAGAAATCGGCAGCCTGGGCTCCGGCCATATCGGGGGATCCATGTCCATTGTGGACGTGCTTACCCTGCTTTATTACCACAAAATGAAGATTGATCCCGCGAACCCCCGCTGGGAAGGCAGGGATCAGCTTGTCGTATCGAAAGGTCACGCCGGCCCCGCCGTATACGCCGCGCTGGCTTCAAAAGGCTATTTTCCCCTGGATTGGCTTAAAACCCTGAACAGGGGCGGGACAAAACTCCCCAGCCACTGCGACCGCACCCTGACCCCCGGCATCGACATGACCGCCGGTTCTTTGGGGCAGGGCTTTTCCGCGGCCATTGGCATTGCGCTGGCGTTCCGGATGGACAAAAAGCCCAATGCCGTTTATGCCATTATCGGCGACGGCGAAAGCGACGAAGGCCAGATTTGGGAAGGCGCGCTGTTTGCCGCGGCCCGGAACATCAGCAACATTGTCGCCTTTACCGACTACAACAAACAGCAGCTTGACGGCTATACCAAAGACATCCTTGATTTGGGCGATCTTGCCGCGAAATGGAACGCGTTCGGCTGGTTTACCCAGGAAGTAAACGGCCACGATTTTGAGGAACTGGACACGGCCATAGACACGGCCCGCAGCCAAAACAGGAAACCGTCGATGATCATCATGCATACAATCAAGGGCAAAGGATGCAGTTTTGCTGAGGGAATCGAAAAGAACCACAGCATGTCGTTTAACCTGGAAAAAGCGCAGGAAGCTATCGCGGCGCTTGACGCGGCCAATTGAGGGCGTTACAGCCCCGGAAAACAGGAGAAATCAATCATGGGAAACGAAGAACTTAAAGAAATGCGGGCGGCGTACGTGGAAACCGTGACGGAATTGGCGGAAAAAAACAAAAATATTGTGGTTCTGGAAGCGGATCTGATGAACTGCACCAATACCGGCAGCTTCAAAAAAGCTTTTCCGGAACAGTTTATAAATACCGGAATCGCCGAAGCGAATATGGTCGGGGTCGCTTCCGGCCTTTCGGCCGCCGGGAAAATTCCCTTCGCGTCAAGCTTTGGCTGTTTTAGCTCCCGGCGGGTTCACGACCAGTTTTTTATATCGGCCAACTACGCCCGGCTCAACGTCAAACTTATCGGCATGGATCCCGGAGTAACCGCGGCGACAAACGGCGGAACCCACATGCCCTTTGAAGACCTTGCCCTGATGCGGGTTATCCCCAAACTGACCATTATTGAACCGTCAGATTATTACAGCTGCAAGGCGCTTACCCGGGAAGCGGCGGAACTGTACGGCTGCGTCTACATGCGGTGGCCCCGCAAGCCCGTTCCGGTACTCTATTCCGAAAACGACCGCTTTACAATCGGGAACGCGAAGCTTTTCAGGGAAGGCAAAGACCTCTGTTTCGTCTGCCTTGGCGGCCTTATGGTAAACGAAGCGCTTAAAGCCAGGGAAGAACTTTCGAAAACGGGAATCGACGCAGGCATTGTCGACGTCCTCAGCCTCAAACCCATCGACACGGAAACCATTCTTGCCCAGGCCCGCAAGGTTACGGCGGTAATCAGCGCGGAAAACGCGCAGATAGCCGGAGGACTGGGCAGCGCCGTGGCGGAAATCCTCGCGGAAAATGGCGCGGGCTGCAAATTCGCCCGCGTCGGCATCCGGGACGAGTTCGGCGAAGTCGGCACGCAGGAGTACCTGGCAAATCGCTTCGGCCTGACCGCCGGCAAACTTGTGGAAACGGCAAAGGAACTGCTTCTGTAGGGTAACGCTGATTGACTTGACGCCGGACTAACGTCCGCAATCAGCGTTACCCTATCATTTTTCTCGTTTTCCTGCGGAAAACTGCGAAAAATCCACAGTAGGGTAGCACTGATTTATTCTCGATTGAATAAATCAGCGCTTCTGTAGGGCGCCGCTGATTAACCCGGCGCTCACCGGGGCTGCCCTGTCCGGGGCTGCCCGGGAAGTTGGCGCGCAAACCATGTTTGCCCCCTCCCGGACAGCCCTTGTATCTGCCCCTGTTTCGTTGAAGTAAATCCACGGCAGATTGAAGACAATCCGCGGCAGATTGTAGACAATCCACGGCAGATTGGAGACAATCCGCGGCAGATTGGAGACAATCCACGGCAGATTGGAGACAATCCACGGCGGATTGAAGACAATCCACGACAGATTGTAGACAATCCATGGCGGATTGTAGACAATCCATGGCAGATTGGAGACAATCCATGGCAGATTGAGGTAAATACGCGGCGCGTTGTAGACAATCCGCGGCGGGCGGGGGCAGATCCGTCACGGGCGGGGGGGGGTTACTTTTTTCCGGCGGCGATAAGGGACAGGGCGTCTTCATCGTACTTCCGGCCGTCCCAGCCGCCGTATAGTTCGACGGTCCTGAAACCGGTGTCGAGCAAAAGCCGTTTGAGCGTGTCCGCGCCGTACAGGCGCTGGGTGAACGTCTTTTCAATAATATCGCCTTTTTTTCCACCGTCCTGATCCGTCTGGCGTATCAATATCCAGCGGTTTTTCAGGGATTCCCACGCGCCTGAGACTTCATACGCGGTAAGCACGTAGAATCCGGCGCGCTCAAACCAGTCGGCCGGGACAAAATCGCGCACGGCGATTTCTTTTCCGAGCGTTTCCATGACGTAGGTTCCGCCCGGCTTAAGGGAATCGAAGGCGTTTTTTACCGCGAGGGCGTCGTCCCGGGGATTTTCAAAGTACCCGAAGGAAGTATATACATTGCAGGCAAGATCGAAAAAAAGCGGCCGGCAAAAGGAACGGACGTCTTCCTGTATAAATTCAACCTCGAGCGCCTCGTATGCCGCGTCGTCCCGCGCGGTTTCAAGATAACTTTCGGTAATGTCCACGCCGGTTACCTGAAAGCCCCGCCGGGCCATTTCAAGGCTTATTCTGCCGAACCCGCAGCATTGATCCAGGCAGCGGGGGCTTTCCGCCCGTTCGGGGACGGCGGCCGCGGGGGGGGCCTTTTCCCAGTCCAGATCCAGCGCCGCGAAGCGGGTAAGGCCGTCGGCGGCGGCGGGAACTTCTTCCCAGTGGGCCCTGTCAAACATAATGGGGGCGAAGGTTTCCCAAAATTCCCGGTCGTTAAACCATTCCTTTTTCTGTTCCATTTTCCTTGACTGTACACCTTTTTTGTTTCATATTTCAAGAATGAAGATACATTCTTATTTCCGTTTTTTTGTCCCCGCCCTGGTAATGCTCGCCGCGGGAGTCTTTAACGCCGGATGTGCCGGTTCACCGAAAACATCCGCCGGAAACGCGCTCTTTTTCACCACCACGTACGGTGAAACGGTTCCGGCTTCGGACGATTCTGACAACACGCTGGAACTTTCCTTTACCCTGGTTGACAGCAGGGATGAACGCCTGAAGGAATTCGTGAGATCCCTCCTGTACTCAGGACGTTCCCCGGAAGACTACGCGGCAAAAATCACCGACGATCTGAAGACCACGTACATTTTAACGCTTGAGGAAAACAGCGACTGGGGTCTGGACCAATCGTGGAGCTACAACGAAGGACAGGAGGTCCTCGTTAAAGGCCCCTATGCGCTTGTTACCCAGGCCGTTGACGTGTATCAGGGGGGCGCGCATCCGAACTATAATACCTTTCACTATGTTCTGGATACGCAGGCGCCCGGACAGCTTGGTCTTAAAGACATCATTACCGAAGACGGTATGCAGAATCTGCCCGGGCTTATGGACAGGGAACTCCGCCTGTTTTCCGGCGAAGCGGGCAAAATCCCCCTGCCGCCGGGACAGCCCCTTTCCAGCGGTATTTATTTCGATGACTCTGTCGATCCCGCGGATTTCTTCCCCGCCGCAGACGGGCTCCATTTTACGTGGAACCCATACGAAATAGCCGCCTATGTCTACGGCATCATTGAAATCACCGTGGGCTGGGACGAGCTTTCCCTCACCGGGGAAGGGGAAAAACTGGCGGCCGCGTTCAAAAACTAAGGTTCCCCCGGCCTTCCTCCGATAATTGAAGCGGGAACCGCCGCCGCGGGAGGCGCGGTTTCCCGGCGAGGAGGAACCGATGAAACGGTACTGCATTAAAACCCGGGCCGGTAGATCCGAGTACGTGGATATTCTTACTGAAACCGACGACGGCTATAAAATACGGCTTACAAAACTGAGCGGCGGGGATGAGAAAGTACGGGAAGATTTTATCGACCGTCACCTTTTCGACATCTGCGTAAAAACCGGTTACCTTTACGAACTGGCCCATGCTGAACTTTCCGCCGCGATAATTGCCTAGAAAGCCCGCCGCAGGGCCCCGGGCCTCGACAGGGACGCCGCCGGAAGTTTAAAATGCCCGTATGAAAATACAGGCAAAGATCTTCCTTGTCATTTTTCCCCTTATTATAGTAACACTCACCCTTGCGGAGGCCGCTTCGTATTTCAGCGCCGTTAACGGCGTTACACGCGTCGCCCAAACGCTTCTTGGTTTCAAGGCTTCCGGGCTCAAAAACTATGCCGACAGCCAGTGGGATCTTCTTGCGGAAAACAATTACGATTCAAGACCCGATATGATCTTCGCGGCCCAGGAAGCCGTTATGTCCTACGCAAAAAGCATTATTCTAAGCGACAGTGAAATTATCTTCGCGCTGGATGCCGCCGGAAATACCGCCGCGGCCACGTCTCCGGTAGAAATAAGCGGCGGGGAACGGACGGCGCTTTTGCGGCTGCTTGACGAAGAAAGCGAAGGGCTTTTGGCCGCGAAAATCGGAGGCAAAGAACGGGTTTTCAGGACGTTTTATTTTATCCCGTTTCAATGGCACTTGCTGCTGAGCGAAGAACGGAGCGTTTTTTACGCCGACGCGGAAAGCATAGCCGCGCAAACCGCGGTTACCCTGGCGGCGGCTCTGGCGGCCGCCGCGGCGCTTCTTGTTCTTTTCACCCGGCGTCTTACGCGGCCGCTGGAGCGGGTTATCGCCGCGATGAACGGCATTATTTCCGGCGGGGATCTTTCCGCGCGGGTTCCGGTGGAATACCGCGACGAAACCGGCCATCTTGCCCTTACGTTCAACACCATGACAGGAGAACTGGAAAAAGCCTATGAGCAGATAAAACGCCACGCGTTTGAATCGGCGCTTGCCCAAAAAAAGGAAGAGCGGATACGGAAAATCTTTCAGAAGTACGTTCCCAAGGATCTTATCGATAAATTTTTCGCGTCGCCGGAATCCATGCTTGTGGGAGACAACAGGACACTGGCGATTCTTTTCTCAGACATCCGGAGCTTTACCACCATTTCCGAAGGCCTTGCCCCGGACGAACTGGTAAAAAACCTTAACCGCTATTTTTCCGGCCAGGTCGATATTATCATGAACCGCGGCGGGATTGTGGACAAATACATAGGCGACGCCATAATGGCAATCTGGGGCGCTCCGGTACAACATGACGACGACGCGCCGCGGGCGGCTTTTGCCGGCCTGGATATGATAGACGCGGTAAAGGAATTCAACAAAAAACAAAACGAGCTGGGCAAACCGGAATTCCACATCGGTATCGGCATTAACTACGGCATTGTTACCGTCGGCAATATCGGCAGTGAACGGAAAATGGATTATACGGTTATCGGAGACATGGTAAATCTGGCGAGCCGCATGGAAGGGCTTACAAAAACCTATCACGAAGAAATACTGATAAGCGAATCGCTGTACGAAAAGCTGAAAGAACAGGGAGCTTTGGCCGGCACGCCGGAGAGCGGCGTTAGCAGCCCGGCAGCGGACGGCTCATCGCTCCCGGCCCGGCTCCTGGACACCGTCGCCGTTAAAGGCAAAACCAGGGGCGTCAGGATATACACCATACGGCGGAAACTCCGGGAGGATGAAGGCCGCGCCTGGGCCCTGCACAACCAGGGAATGGAACTGTACTACGGACGGGAGTTCAGCAGGGCGGCCGAAAAATTTCAGGCAGCTGTTTCCATACTGCCGGGAGATTTTGCCGCCGGAAACCTGCTTGAACGCTGCCGGGCCTATGCCGCCGCCCCGCCGCCGGAAAACTGGGACGGGGTCGAGGTGATGACCAGCAAGTAAAGCCGGCGTTCCCGGTTATCACACGGCGTTTCGCCGGATCACCTCTTTTCGAGTTCCGTATTCAGCGCCGCTATTGTTTTTTGCTGGGTATCTATTGTTTGGGCGTAGGCCGTGTTTTGGGCGCGAAGGCTTTCCATCTGCCGTTCCCGTTCCGCTATGGTCTGAAGGCCGGCCGCGTTTCTGGTCTGGAGCTCCGCCGCCGTCTTCTGCAATTCGGAAAGGCTTTGCTCCCGGGCGGCGAGCGTCCGCCCGGCTTCCTCAAGCGCGCGTTCTTTTTCCGCAAGAAGGGCGCTTTGCCCGGCCATTGCCGAGGCGAGAGCCTGGGCGGCGGCGCTTTGCGCGGCAAGCTGCTGCTGTAAAACCGCTTCTCCCTGACCTGTTTCCACAGTCTCCGCCGCCGCGCTCCGGGGCGCGTCCCCTTTGAGCGCCCCGGCCACCATGACCGAAAGGGCGTTTACCGCGGCGATGTCGCTTTCCTTCCTGGCCTGTATGCTTCGTAAAGCCTGAAACGAGGGAGTGGCGAGAAATTCTTTCAGGGATCCGATGGTTTCGGAAGCTTCCCCGTACCGGCCGGCCTGTATCTGCCTGCCCGCCGCGGCGAAATAAGAGGCAAGCTGTTTTTCGACAAGCGCCGCCTTTTCCTGATCCCCGGAAAGTTTCGCAAGCTCGTCCCTGGCGGCCTGGATTTCTTCCCGGCTTCGGGCTGAAAGACTTTCAAAAGCGCCCTGCTGCTCTTCAAGTTTCGCGTTAAGCGCCACTTCCCGCTGGCGGGCTTCGGCGAGAATCCGGGCCCGTTCGCTCTGAAGGGCGGTCAGGGAAAGGCGGTATTCGTCCTGCTGCCGGTGAAGTTCCGCCATGGCCAGACGCTGTTCGTCGGTAAGGGCTTCCAGGGAATCAAGCCGGACAAGCTCCGCGTCCACCTCCGCGATTTTTCCGTTCATGGCCTCTATGGCCTGTTCTTTTTCGCCAATCCGCAGGTTTGTTTCCCTGCGAATTTCCTGTATAAGCCTGCGCTCGGTAATGCCCAGCACCGCGGAAGATTCGCGGATTTCCACTTCCCCTTCGCGCTGAAAAAACACGAGGGAAAAAAGTCCCGCCGCGAGCAGGAGGAGGGCCGCCGCGTTAACCGCCGCGGGGAAAACGCTCCGCTTTGACGCTTCGCCTTTTGCCGGCAGCCCGGAAGGCGCTATTGGATCCCTCCGTGCGGCCGCGTCGATCCGGGCGGTAATTTCTTTCCGCTCCTCCTCTGAAAAAACCGCGATACCCGCGTCATCTGCCATATTATTTTACCTCAACTTTGATCGCTTCTTTCGCCGCAAGCCGGACGCCGCCGGCCTTGAGCCCCTTTACAAGATAATTCTGCGCCTTGAACGATTCGCTTAACACCTTAAGCCTCGGCTTCGGTTTGTAAAAAACGGTAAAGGCGAACTTCGTTCTTGAATCCCCGTGAAGAACCGTTACCCCGTCCGGAAGCAGGGCATAGTCTTTGTTCATAATCCAGCCTTCAATGGTAAAGCGCTTGATACAGGGGAAGCCTGTTTTTGCTTCCGCGTAGACCAGCGTAAACACTATTGACGACAGAACTTCCTTGTCGGCGGCGCCTATGTACCAGGCGTTGGCCCCCACAAAGGCTTTTTCGGGGATGCCTGTTACCGACCAAATGCCGTTGTTCCGTATTACAAGAATTCTGTCGAACGGGGAAAGTTCGGCGACAGTCTGGCCGGACACGGAAGTACCAAGATAGCCTGTATCCCTGTCGTACTTAAGCTGGACATCTTTCCGTACAACTTCCTTAACGTCAATTTTTTCAAAACTCCCGATGGTGCTTCTTCGTTCCCCGCCTGAAAGTTCCTTGTCGGCCTTTACCTTCGCGATAATTCCGTCAAGAAATTTTACCGCGTAGGCGACAATGTTTTTCAGATGGCCCTTGATTTCTTTTATCCGGGCGTTTATTTGATCCATCTCCTCACGGGCTTTGTTAATGTCGTACAGTGATATCCGCCGTATGGGAATCCGCAGCAGATGTTCTACGTCTTCGGGGCTGACTGTCCCCGGGGCGATTTCCTTAAGGAACGGTTTAAACCCGGAAACGACAGCGTCGGAAACCCCTTTGGAGGTTTTCATTTTTTCGATGCCCTTGTATATCCGCTCTTCGATAAAAATTCGCTCCAGGGTCCGCAAATGAAGCTTGTCAAGAAGCTCTTTCTTTTCAAGTTCCAGTTCTTTGGTAAGAATTTTTACCAGCAGCTTTGCGTGATACTTTATTACTTCCGTAACGGTCATTACCCGGGGAAGGCCGTCGTGGATTACGAGAAGGTTTACCGATATGGACTGCTCGCACTCGGTAAACGCGTACAGGGCGTCTACGGTTTCTTCCGAGTACGCCCCCCGCGCAAGCTTTATCTCGATTTCGACCTTCTCCGTGGTAAAATCGTTCATTGACTGAATCTTTAACCGCCCGGCCTTTGCCGCGCTTTCTATGCTCGCCATGGCGCTTTCCGTCGTGGAACCAAACGGCAGTTCCCGGATTACAATGCGTTTCGGATCTGAGGTGTCAAGCTTTGCCCTGACCCGGATCTTGCCGCCGCCGTCCTGGTAACCGGAAACGTCGATAAAACCGCCTGTGGGAAAATCCGGGAACAGCTGGAATTTCACGCCTTTAAGACATGCCTTTTCCGCCTCCAGCACCTCAATGATGTTGTGGGGAAGTATCTTTGTGGACATGCCGACGGCGATTCCTTCCGCGCCCATAACAAGCACGACGGGTATCTTCGCCGGAAAAAGCACCGGCTCCCTGTTGCGGCCGTCGTAGGAATCCACATAGGGGGTAAGCTTTGGATTGTAAAAAATTTCCTTTGCGAGGGCCGTTGCCCGGCATTCAATGTACCGCGCCGCGGATGCTTCGTCGCCGGTAAAAATGTTGCCGAAATTTCCCTGCCGGTCGATAAACAGATCCTTGTTTGCCAGAACCACCAGGGCGCTTCCTATGGAGGCGTCCCCGTGGGGGTGATACTTCATGCAGTGCCCCACCACATTGGCGACTTTGTGGAATTTGCCGTCGTCCATTTCAAAAAGGGAATGAAGAATCCGCCGCTGTACCGGTTTAAGACCGTCTTCGAGATCCGGAATGGCCCTGTCCTTGATTACATACGAAGCATATTCAAGAAAGTTCCGTTCAAATAAATTTTTTATGTACGCCACATGTACCCCAAATTTCGCGCTGTTGTGTTTCGTATCACTCTATACCGGCACAGTTTACAGCGCGCGGGAGGGGATGTCAAGAAAACGCGCTCCCCCGCGTTCCCCCACGAAGATACCGCGCCCGTGCCCTGGGACAGGCGCACAATGACGAAGCTGGCGGGGCCTGTCACCGGGAAGGGCGCGGGCGTGCCCGCGTCCTTCCTGCTGACACCCGCCTTCGCCGTTTCTCTGTGTGCGCCTGTTGTGTGCTCTCCGGGCGCGGTATCTTCGCCGTATCGAGGGGTGCGCTCCGGGGCGCATGCGTCTGCGGGGAGGGGGACGGCGGCCCCTTGGCCTTTGTCGGGCACTGTAACATTTATGGGGCCTACGCCGTGTTACCTTTGCCGGAGAAGCCGCGCTCACTGGTTCGCGCGCGGTTATTTGGCGGGCCCTTTGGGCTTGCCGGGAAGTGTTACCTTTGCGGGGCCTACGCCGTGTTACCTTTACCGAAAGCCGCGCTCAATGTTTCGCGCGCGGTTATTTGGCGGGCCTTTTGGCCTTTGCGGGGAAGTGTTACGCTTAGCCGGGCCTACGCCGTGTTACCTTTACCGAAAGCCGCGCTCAATGTTTCGCGCGCGGTTATTTGGCGGGCCTTTTGGCGGGAAAGTGTTACCTTTGCGGGGCCTA